>DATBBK010000283.1:0-35461 GCA_036271035.1 Thermoanaerobaculia bacterium
AGGGATTTACCAATGAGTTTTCCGTCCGCCGAAACGCGACCGTCCACTCTCGGCCCTGCTACGATCGGATGATGCGACGCCCACTGCTGCTCGCCGCCGCAGCGCTGACTGCCGCCGCCGCCCTCCGTGCGGATGCGACGACGCCCGCGAAGTTCGCCGTTCCGTTCATCGACGACGACTATCCGCGCGCGCTGTCCGAGGCGCGTTCGAAGAAGGTCCCGATCTTCGTGGAGAACTGGGCGCCCTGGTGACACACGTGCCGCTCGATGAGGGCGTTCGTCTTCACGGACAAGGCCCTCTCGAAGCACGCCGGACAGTTCGTCTGGCTCTCGATCGACACGGAGAAGGCGCAGAACGCGGAGTTCATCAAGAAGTACCCGATCCGGGCCTGGCCGTCGCTCTACGTCATCGACCCGCGTAAGGAGACGATCCTGCTGCGCTGGGTCGGCGCCGCGGACGTGCCCCGCCTCGAGAAGCTCCTCGCGGAGGGACGCCGCGACTACGGCGGCGAGGCGGGTCCGAAGGGCGCCGATCTCGCCCGCGCCGACCGCCTCTACGGCGAGGGCAAGTACGCCGAGTCGGTGCCCGCCTATCGCGCCGCCCTGAAGACGATTCCCGAGACGGATCCGCGGTGGGCGCGCGCCTCCGAGTCGCTTTTGTTCGCGCTGTCCGCCACGCGCCAGCGCGCGGACTGCGCGGCGCTAGCGCTGGAGACGTATCCGAAGCTGCGCGGCACCCTCACCGGCGCCGACTTCGCGGCCGGAGGCCTCGACTGCGCGCTCGCGCTGCCCGCCGACGCGAAGGACCGCGCGGAGTCCGTCGCCCGCATGGAGGCCGCGGCCCGGGAGTCGCTGGCGGACGCGAAGATCCCGCTCGCCGCCGACGACCGCTCCGCGCTCTACGGGTCTCTCTTCGACGCGCGCGAGGACGCGAAGGACGCGGCGGGCGCCGCCGCCGTGGCGAAGGAGTGGGTCGCCGACCTCGACGCCCGCGCGGCGCGCGCGGCCACGGCCGAGCAGCGGACTTCCATGGACCCGAACCGCCTCAGCGCGTACGACGCGGCCGGCCAGCTCGAGCGGGCGATTCCGATGCTCGAGCGGTCCGAGCGCGAGTTTCCGAAGGACTACAACCCGCCCGCGCGGCTCGCGCTGGTGTACCAGAGGCTCGGGCGCTGGGACGAGGCGCTCGCCGCAGACGACCGCGCGCTGAAGCTCGTCTACGGCCCGCGGCGGATCCGGGTCCTCCTCGTGCGCGCCGACATCTACAAGGGGAAGGGCGACGCGGCGATGCAGAAGAAGACGCTGGAGGACGCCGTCGCGTTCGCGAAGTCGCTGCCGGAGGGCCAGAGGTCCGATGGGGACGTGGCGGATCTCGAGAAGCGGGTGAGCGCCGTCAAGGTCGGCGGTCCGTAGCGAGGACGGCTCCCGGTCCGCTTCGGTTACGATTCCGCCTCGCGTGCTCATCGTTGGGTTGACGGCGATCCTGCTCGCGGCCTCGCCGGTCGCCGATCGAACGGTCGCTTTCTCCGACGTCGGGGCCTTCGGCGAGGGGTGGGCGCTGTACACCGAGCGCCTCGGCCGCGAGGCCGGCTTCTACGACGACCCCTACAGCGACTTCGGGCGCCTGACCTACGAGATGTGGCGCGTGTGCCGGCTCGTCGTCGACACGGGTCTCCATGCGAAGGGCTGGACCCGCCAGCAGGCGATCGACTACCTCGTTGCCCACACCGCGCTCTCGGTCCACGAGTGCACGACCGAGACCGACCGCTACATCTCCTGGCCGGGGCAGGCCCTCTGCTACAAGATCGGTGAGATGACGATCCGACGCCTGCGGAGCCGCGCCGAGACGGCGCTGGGCCCGCGCTTCGACCTGCGCGGGTTCCACGACACCGTCCTCGCCAACGGCATGGTGCCCATGCCCGTGCTCGAGGCGCAGGTCGAGGCGTGGATCGCTCAGCGGAACGCCGGGGGGGCGCGCTGATGGAGGCGCGTGCCGTCGTCCGGGGCCGGAATCCCGAGACGGGGGAGCCGCTCGAGGGAGACTTCTACGAGGCGACCCCCGGCGAGATCGACGCCGCCGCGCGCGCGGCCGAGCGGGCGTTCGAGCCGTACTCGGCGGTGGCGGCGGCGCGCCGCGCGGAGCTCTTGCGCGCGATCGCGCGACAGGTGCTCGGCGCGGGTGACCGGCTGCTCGAGCGTGCCCGCGCCGAGACGGGACTGCCCGCTGGGCGGCTCGAGAGCGAGCGCGCTCGCACCGTCAGCCAGCTCTTCCTCTTCGCCGACTGGATCGAGGAGGGCTCGTGGGTCGCGGCCCGGATCGACCGCGGCAATCCGGACCGCCGGCCGCAGCCGCGGCCCGACGTGCGCCGCATGCTCGTGCCGATCGGTCCCGTCGCGGTGTTCGGCGCGTCCAATTTCCCGCTGGCCTTCTCCGTCGCGGGCGGCGACACCGTATCCGCGCTCGCGGCGGGCTGCCCGGTGGTCGTGAAGGCGCATCCGGCGCACCCGGGCACCTCCGAGATCGTCGCCGCCGCCGTCCGCTCCGCCGTCCGGGAGACCGGGATGCCTGAGGGCGTCTTCACGATGGTCCACGGCGCGACGCCCGAGGTCGGCATCACGCTCGTGACGCATCCCTTCATCCGCGCCGCGGGCTTCACCGGATCGCTCAACGCGGGTCGCACGCTCTTCGACGCGGCCGCGCTGCGGCCGGAGCCGATCCCCGTGTTCGCCGAGATGGGATCCTCGAACCCCGTGTTCCTTCTTCCGGGCGCGCTCGCGGAGCGCGGCGACGCGATCGCCGCCGGGTTCGCGAGCTCCGTGACGCTCGGATCCGGCCAGTTCTGCACGAATCCCGGTCTCGCGGTGCTCCTCGACGCGCCGGTCTCGAGCGGGTTTCTCCAGGCGCTCGGCGAGCGCCTCGCGCAGGCTCCGGCCGGCACGATGGTCCACGAGGGGATCAAGTCGGCGTACGACCGCGACTTCACCGAGCTGACGCGGGTGCCGGGCGTCTCGGTGGCCGCGCGCGGCGGCGCCGGCGGCGCGCATCCGTCCACGGAGGCGGTCGCGGCGCTTCTCGCGACCGACTCGCGGACCTACATCGACAACCCGCGCCTCGCGTCCGAGATCTACGGACCCGCGACCCTCGCCGTGCGCTGCGAGTCGCGGCCGGAGCTGATGCGCTTCGCGCGCTCGCTCCGCGGGCACCTGACCGCCACGATCCACGGCACCGACAAGGACCTCGCCGAGTTCGCGGACCTCGTCGCGCTCCTGCGCCGGAAGGTGGGGCGGCTCGTCTTCAACGGCTTCCCGACCGGCGTCGAGGTCTGCCACGCGATGCACCACGGCGGGCCCTATCCCGCGACGACGGACTCGCGTGAGACGTCCGTCGGCACCGCCGCGATCCATCGCTTCGCGCGTCCGGTCTGCTGGCAGGACTTCCCGCAGTCGGCGCTGCCCGAGGAGCTCCGCGACGCGAACCCGCGCGGGATCTGGCGCCTCGTCGACGGGAGCTTCACGCGGGATCCGATTTGACGGCGTTTCGCGACGCGCATCCCGACGAGATCGAGGTCGTCGACTCGCACACCGAGGGCGAGCCGACTCGCGTGATCGTCGGCGGCTGGCCGGAGCTCGCCGCGCCGACGATGGAGGGCCGCCGGACGGAGCTCGCGGAGCGCTACGACTCGCTGTGGCGCGGCACGATCCTCGAGCCGAGGGGCCACGACGCGGTCGTGGGCGCGCTGCTGACGCCGCCCGTCTCGCACGGCGCGACGGCCGGGGTCGTCTTCTTCGACAACGCGGGGCCGCTCTGGATGTGCGGCCACGGGACGATCGGCGTCGTGCGGACGCTGGAGCACCTCGGCCGCATCGCGCCCGGTCCGATCCGGCTCGACACGCCGGCCGGGACGGTCGGCGCCGAGCTCGCCGTCGACGGAACGGTGACGATCGAGAACGTGCCCGCGCTCGCGCACGCGCGCGACGTGACCGTCGAAGTGCCGGGGGGCGGATCCGTGACCGGCGACGTCGCGTACGGCGGCAACTGGTTCTTCGTCTCCGAGTCGCACGGCGAGACGGTCGCGCCGGCGCACATGGAGCGGCTGCGCGCCGTGACGCTCGGGATCCAGAGAACGCTCGCGGAGCGCGGCGTCACGGGCGCGCGCGGCGAGGTTGTCGACCACGTCATCCTCCTCGGCCCGCCGTCGCGCGGCGACGCGGACCGCCGCAACTACGTCATGTGCCCGGGCGGCGCGTACGACCGATCGCCCTGCGGGACGGGCACGTCGGCGACGATGGCCGCGCTCCACGCGCGCGGCCGGCTCGCGCTCGGCCAGCGCTGGAGGCAGGAGTCGATCACGGGCAGCGTCTTCACCGGCTGGCTCGAGGAGCGCGACGGGAAGCTGCGCCCGCGGATCCAAGGCCGCGCGTACATCACTGGCCGCGCGAAGCTGCTGTTCGATCCGCGCGATCCGTTCCGGAGCGGTCTGAGCCTCGGGTCGTGAGCCGGATCGAAGAGTAGGCGTGCCGCGTCCCGACGTCGCCGTCGTCGGAGCCGGGATCGTGGGCGCCGCGTGCGCGTCGGAGTGCGCCGCCGCCGGGCTCTCCGTCGAGGTCTACGACTCCGGCTTCGCCGGCGGCGGGACGACCGCCGCCGCGATGGGCCACATCGTCGTCATGGACGACTCCGACGCGCAGCTCGCGCTCACGTCGCTGTCGCGCCGGCTCTGGGCCGAGCTGGCAGCCGAGCTGCCGCCGAACTGCGAGGACGAGAGGACGGGCACGCTCTGGATCGCCGCGGGCGGCTCCGAGATGGAGCTCGTGCGCGGCAAGGCGTCCGTGTATCGCGCGCGGGGAATCGCCGTCGAGGAGCTCGACGCGGCGGCGCTGCGAGAGGCCGAGCCGGCGCTGCGGGACGGTCTCGCCGGAGCGCTGTGCGTTCCCGACGACCGCGTCGTGTATCCGCCCAACGCGGCGCGGTGGCTGCTCGAGCGCGCGGAGGGCCGGGGCGCCATGCGCCGGGAGCGCGAGCCCGTCGCGGCGATCGGCCCGCGCTTCGTCGAGACTGCCTCGGGACGACGCGACGCGGGCGCCGTCGTCAACGCGGCCGGCGCCGCGGCCGCCGCCCTCACGCCGGGGCTCCCCATCGCGCCGCGCAAGGGCCACCTCGTGATCACGGACCGCTACCCGGGCTTCGCGCGCCATCAGCTCGTCGAGCTCGGCTACCTGAAGAGCGCGCACGGCCGAGCGACGGAGTCCGTCGCCTTCAATCTGCAGCCCCGGAAGACGGGCCAGATGCTCCTCGGCTCGTCGCGCGAGTTCGTCGGATTCGATCCGACCGTCAACCGCTCCCTCCGGGCGCGCATGATCGGGCGCGCGCTCGAGTACGCGCCCTCCCTCGCGCGCCTCTCCGCGATCCGGACGTGGGTCGGCTTCCGGCCGGCGACGCCGGACAACCTGCCGCTCGTCGGCCGGTGGGATCCGGTGCCGGGCCTCTGGATCGCCGCCGGCCACGAGGGGCTCGGCGTGACGACGGCGCTCGCGACGGCGCGGCTGATCGTCGACGCGATGCTCGGGAGGCGGAGCGAGATCGACCCCGCGCCGTACGCGCCGACGCGCGATCTCGCGGCCTCCGCGCATGACTGACGCCGTCCCGGTGCGCCTGCGGCTGCGCGTCGACGGCCGCGTCCTGGAGGCGGAGGCCGGCCAGACGGTCGCCGCCGCGCTCGCGAACGCGGGGATCGACGCGTGCCGCGTCTCGGCGGGCGGCGAGCGGCGAGGTCCGCTCTGCGCGATGGGGATCTGCTGGGAGTGCCGCGTGACGATCGACGGCGAGCCGCACGTCCGCGCGTGCATGACGGCTGCTCGCGAAGGGATGGCGATCGAAACCGGCGCTCCGCCGTCCGCGTCCCGCCCTGCGCCCTCCGTGAGCCGGGTCGAGCCGCTCCTCTGCGACGTGGCGGTCGTCGGCGGCGGACCGGCCGGCGTCGCCGCCGCGTGCCGCGCCGCCGAGGCGGGCGCTTCGGCGATCCTGCTCGACGAGAACGCGGCGGCGGGAGGCCAGATCTACCGGCGGCGCGCCGGCGAGGCGCCTCCCGCTGCGTTCGCCGGCTGGATCGCGCGGCTCGAGCGCTCGGGCGCGCGCGTCCTCTCCGCCGCCGCCGTCTACGACGCGTTTCCCCGGCCCGGCGGGTTCCGGCTCTTCGCCCGCATGGCGGATCGCATCGCCGCCGTCTCGGCGGCGCGCGTCGTCCTCGCCACCGGAGCGCGCGAGCGCTTCCTCCCGTTTCCCGGCTGGACTCTGCCCGGCGTCATGGGCGCCGCGGGCGCGCAGGCGATGTGGAAGTCCGGGACGCGGCTCGCGGGGCGCGCGGCCGTCGGGGCGGGCACGGGGCCGTTGCTGCTCGCGGCCGCGGCCTCGCTCGCGAAGGCCGGGGCGCGGCTGGAGATCGTCGCGGAGCAGGCGCCGGTACGCGCGCTCGCGGCGTTCGCGCTGAGGCTGGCGGCGCATCCGAGGCGTCTGCTCGAGGCGGCGCGCTACCGAGCCACGTGCGTCGAGACGCCCTACGTTCCCGGCTGGTGGATCGCGGAGGCGCGCGGCGCCGGGCGCCTCGAGTCGGTCGTGCTCACCGACGGCGTCCAGACGATGGAGGTGCCCTGCGAGCTCGCGGCCGTGGGCTGGGGACTGGTCCCCAACCGCGAGCTGCCGCTGCTCTTCGGCTGCGCGACGAACGGCCAGGCGGTCGCCGTCGACGATTCCCAGCGCTCGAGCGTGCCCGGCGTCTTCTGCGCGGGCGAGACCTGCGGCGTCGCCGGCGTGGAGGTCGCGCTCGCCGAGGGCGAGATCGCGGGCGCCGCGGCGGCCGGCGCGGCGGAGGTCGCGCATCGGCTCCGCCGCGCGCGCGAGTCGGGCCGCCGCCTCGCCCGCGGCATGGACCGCGCGTTCGCGCTGCGGCCCGAGCTGCGCGCGCTCGCGGGGCCGGACACGATCGTCTGCCGCTGCGAGGACGCGGCCCGCGGGCCGATCGCCGCGTGCGCGGACGCGCGCGAGGCGAAGCTCGTCACGCGCGCCGGAATGGGGCCGTGCCAGGGGCGCGTCTGCGGCCCCGCGCTCCAGTTTCTCTTCGGGTGGGATTCCGATACGGTACGACCGCCGGTGCAGCCCGCGTCGCTCGGCGAGCTCGCGGCCGCCGCGCCGGATTCCCGGGAGGAGGGGGAGACCGCATGAAATGGGAAGGGGTTTACCCGGCCGTCACGACGCCGTTTCGCGAGGACCTCGCGGTCGACCTCGCGTTCTTCGCCGGCCACCTCGATTCGATGCGCGAGGCGGGCTGCCGCGGGTTCGTCCCGCTCGGCTCGCTCGGCGAGTCGGCGACGCTGTCGTTCTCCGAGAAGGAGGAGCTCCTCCGCGAGGCGCGGCGTGCGATCGGGCCGCCGTCGCGCGCGCGGCTCGTCGCGGGGATCGCGGCGCTCTCGACGGCCGAGGCGGTCGCGACGGCGCGGATGGCCGAGCGGAGCGGTTGCGACGGGCTGATGGTTCTGCCGCCGTACGTCTACCGGCCCGACCGACGCGAGACCGCGACGCATTTCTCCGCGGTCATCGCCGCGACGGGGCTGCCGTGCATGCTCTACAACAACCCGATCGCCTACGGCACGGACGTCACGGCCGAGGAGCTCGCGCAGCTCGCGGAGCGGCACGCGAACCTCGAGGCCGTGAAGGAGTCGAGCGGCGACGTCCGCCGGGTTACGGCGATCCGCGCGCAGCTCGGGGATCGGCTCGCCGTGTTCATGGGCGTGGACGACCTCATCGTCGAGGGCGCCGCCGCGGGCGCCGTCGGCTGGATCGCGGGACTCGTCAACGCGCTGCCGCGCGAGTCGGTGAGGCTGTTCGAGCTCGCGTCATCGAACCGGGACGCCGCGCGCGATCTCTACGCGTGGTTTCTGCCGCTGCTCCGCCTCGACGTCGTGCCCAAGTTCGTGCAGCTCATCAAGCTGACGCAGCAGGAGTGCGGGATCGGCTCCGAGCGTGTCCGCCCGCCGCGCCTGCCGCTCGCGGGAGCGGAGCGCGACGAAGCGCTCGCGTTGATCCGCTCGAGCCTGTCGCGCCGTCCGGGGGTGTAGGGCAAAAGGAAAGGGCGGCCCGAAAGCCGCCCCGTTTCTCACTGGGAGAGGACGCCTTCGCGACTTCCCCTCTCATTCCCACGGTCCGCGAAGCGGACCGCTAGAGGTCATTGCCCGACCTGGAGCGCCTTCATGTTGTCGAGGATCGAGAGGCGCATCAGCGTCGTCAGGTAGTCGTCGATGTGGTAGAAGCGGCCGGCCACCTTGGCGCCGAGCTTGTCGCTGAGGATCTTGAAGTACTTCATGCGGATGTCCGCCGAGGTCTTCTGGATGTCGTTGGCCTCGGTCGCCATCTTCACGATGTCGGCGTCGGAGAGGGTCGCGAACCCGTCCTCGTACCGCTTCAGCAGGCCGATGCGGCTCGACATGTTCTGGTCCTTCTCCTTCTCGAAGTCGGCGTAGACGGCCCAGAACGTCTGCTGCTGCTGGGGGGAGAGGCCGGCCATCCCCTGGGCGAAGAGCTCGCGGCGCTTCGTCGTCAGGGCGGCGTTGAGCTTCGCGAGGTCGACGTCGCCCTGCTTGAGCTCCGGCATGGAGGCGTTCTGAGACTGCGCCGGGGCGGACTGCTGGGCTTCCAGAGGCGCGTGGGCGGCAACGCCGATTCCGAGGAGGACCGAGAGGGCGAGAGCCTTCTTCATGGCGATGATCTCCTTAGAGGTGTAGTCATGCCCGGCCGCGCGGCCGGGTCGCAAGGCGCGGGAGAGTATCAGAGACCGGACCGGCGGTCAGCAGGTCGAAGGTGGGGTCGGGGGTCCCGGTAACGTATTAGCCGCGGCTAATATGTCGTCCGTCCCCTCAGACGTGGCACGAGCCGAGGCCGCGCTTCGCGAGGTACTGCTGGTGGTAGTCCTCGGCGCGCCAGAACGTCCCGGCGGGCTCGATCTGCGTCGCGATGGGACGGCGGAATCGGCCGCTCTGATCGAGCCGGTCGCGCGAGGCGATCGCCGCCTTCACCTGCTCGGGCGAGTGGGTGAAGATCACCGAGCGGTACTGCGTGCCGACGTCCGGGCCCTGGCGGTTGATCTGGGTCGGATCGTGCGCGTTCCAGAAGACGTCGAGGAGCCGGTCGTAGGAGACGACCGACGGGTCGAAGTCGACCTCGACGACCTCGGCGTGGCCGGTCCGGTCGGAGCAGACGTCGCGATAGGTCGGGTTCTCGAGCGTGCCTCCGCTGTAGCCGACCGCCGCGTCGCGGACGCCTTCGATCTTGCGGAACTCCTCCTCGACTCCCCAGAAGCATCCCGCCCCGAACGTCGCCTTCTCCGTCGCCATGATCGCTCCTCCAAAATGTGCCGGAACCGGACACCGCTGGAACCGAACCCTCCCCAGGCAGCGTATACCGGAGATGGAAGATACGCGGTCCGTCCGGAAGGTGATTCCGAGCGTCGAGACGCTCGAGGGGGCGGGATTCCTCGTCCACCGTCCGTTTCCGACGTCGGTCCTCGACCACTTCGATCCGTTTCTCCTGCTCGACGAGATGGGCCCGATGGATCTCGGGCCGGGCGAGGCGCAGGGCGCGCCGGACCATCCGCACCGCGGTTTCGAGACGGTGACCTATCTGCTCTCCGGCCGGATGGAGCACGGCGACTCGCGCGGAAACCGCGGGCGCCTGAACCCCGGCGACGTCCAGTGGATGACGGCGGGCTCGGGAGTCGTGCACTCCGAGATGCCCGAGAAGGAGTTCGCGGCACGCGGCGGGCGCATGCACGGCTTCCAGCTCTGGGTGAACCTGCCGAAGCGCGACAAGATGATGACGCCCCGCTACCAGGAGATCCCCGCGGAGCGGATTCCCCTCGCGCGCTCGGAGGACGGGCGCGTCACGGCCCGGGTCATCGCCGGCGAGGCGCTCGGCCGCTCCGCCGTCATCGACACGCGCACGCCGATCTCATACCTCGACCTGGAGCTCCAGCCCGGCGCCGCCTTCGAGCAGCCGCTTCCGCAGGACTTCCGCGCGTTCGCCTACGTCGTGTCCGGGCAGGGTCTCTTCGGCCGCGAGCGCAGGACCGCGCGCCCGCACGAGCTGGTGCTCTTCGGTGAGGACGGCGGCTCGGCGCGCCTCGAGGCGGCCGAGGGCGAGCCGCTGCGCGCGCTTTTGATCGCGGGTCGTCCGATCGGCGAGCCCGTCGCGCGCATGGGTCCGTTCGTCATGAACACCCGCGCCGAGCTCGTGCAGGCGTTCGAGGATTTTCAGAGCGGGAAGCTGGGTCAGATCGAGTAGGCGTCGTTGCTCCTCGGACGGACGCATTCGCTTCATAACGAAAGGGCCCGGCGATTGCCGGGCCCTTCTGCTGAGTGCGGACGCCTGTCGCTGATTGACTAGGGCAGCAATCCGTACAGCACCAGGCTGAACGTCTTCGTCAGGAACACCGCCATCTGCTGCCGCGCGACCTCGGCGGTCGGGCAGAAGTTGCCGCCGCCGCAGCCGCCGGTGATCCCGCGCGCGGCGATCTCGTTGACCCACGGCGCGAATCCGCTCGAGCACGGCACGTCGGGAAACACGGCGACGCTGCACGCCGGCGGCGTGTAGGACGAGCCCTCGAGCGTCTTCAGGAGGAACACGGCCATCTGCTGGCGCGTCGTCGGGCTCGTCGGACAGTAGTTGGCGCCGCCGCAGCCCGCGGTCACGCCTCGCGCCGAGAGCTCGTTCACCCACGGGGCGAACGGGCTGGAGCACGGCACGTCGTCGAACACCTGGGTCGTGCAGTCGGGAGGCGTGTACGTCGCGCCCTCCTTCGCCTTGAGGAGGAAGACCGCCATCTGCTGGCGCGTCACGTCGTCCGCGGGACAGTAGTTGCCGCCGCCGCAGCCCGCGGTGACGCCGTTGTGCAGCACGGTCTCGATCGCCGCATAGAAGATGCTGTCCGAGAGAACGTCGGGGAAGCTGCCGCCCACGTGGAGCGTCCACGTCTTCGTCGCCGACGTCGGCGTCACCGTCTCGTCGAGCGTCGCGTCCCAGTGCGTGGCCGGGCGAGCTCCGGAGATCGTCACGGCGTAGCAGTCGGAGCACACGTTCTGGGTGGCGACGGCGATCGAGCCGTACACCGCGCTGGCGTCCGTCAGGTCGTAGGTCGGACCGGCGGGCCCCGTGAGGTTGGCCGCGGCGCCCGTCAGGTCGATCGCGGCTATGCCCGTGTTCTTCCACGCCGGGCTCACGATCGCGGTCTCGCCCGGGTCGAGGACGAAGTTGCCGGCGCCGTCGACGGTCAGGCCCGCCGGCGCCGCGGCCTGCGAGACGCACTTGTCGCCCTGCGCATCCGGCACCAGGACGTAGAAGTCGGTGATGGTGACCTCGTCGAAGTCGAAGCCGGCGCCCGCGACGTTCGAGTCGGTGCCGTAGCGGACGTCGAGCTGCGCGAGCCGGCCCGTGAAGGCGCCGGCCGGATTGAGCTTCGCGCTGCTCCAGGTCGACGGCGCGAACGCGGGGTTGCCGGGCGAGACGGCGTTCCAGCCCTCCTGCTGGCTCGTGGAGCACGTGCCATTCGCGGCGCCGTGGGGGACCGTGTACAGCGTGCCGCCGTCGGGGTCCACGACGGTGCGCGTCCCCAGGTTGATGTCGAAGACCGAGATGTTCGCGCGATCCCAAGACTGGCCGCTCGAGTTGGGCTCGATGTCGAAGCGGTCGTAGATCGAGAGCGTCGAGGTGTCCGACAGTACGAAGAGCGGGCTGCGGATCGCGTCGCACGCGTTGTCCTGGTGCGACGACGAGGAGACGTGCGCGTTCGTGCCGTTGCCGCCGGCGCCGGTTGCGCGCAGGAACGTTCCCGAGACGACCTGCCAGCCCTCGAGGTCGGACTCGAAGGAGTACGTGTGCGACGGAACGAACTGGAGGTCGCTCTCGACGTGGTGGAACACGAGCGTCGCCGTGCGCGTCTCCGCGCCGAGCTCGTCGGCGGTGGCCGTGACGAGGAAGGTGCTGTCCTCGTCGAACGCCATGCCCTGCGGCACGATGACGATGTTCGCCGCCGCGGTCTCGCACTCGTCGAGGCTCGCCGCGATCGTCAGCGGGAACGTTCCCATCACGATCGTGCTGGGATGCGTCACCGGCTGGACGCTCAGGATGCGCACGTTGGAGAGCGAGCCCGTGCCCGTGTTGTCGAGGTGGAAGGAGATCGTGTCGACCTCGCAGTTGTCGAGGAAGGGGTCGCCGTCGCCGCCCGTGAGGGTCACCTCGTCGTGGACGGCGAGGTTGGCTCCCGGCGTGGGCGTGGCGTCGGCGCACGTCGCCATCGTGCCGAAGCACGCGTTGTTCGAGCCGATCGCCAGGACGGAGTAGGAGTAGGTGCGCCCGTTCATGAGCCCCGTGTCGCGGAACGCGAGAGCGTCCGTCTCCGCGATCTTGATCTTGCCGAAGTTGCACCCCGCGACGCCTTCGGTGCGGAACACCGCGTACTTGGCGGCGTTGTCCACGGCCGTCCAGCTCAGGTCGACCGCGTGGTCGAGGGGCGTGGCGGTCACGGTCGGCGGCGCCTGGTCCGGTCCGCCGGCGCAGCCGGAGTCGGCGACCGTGGGCGTCGTGCAGTGGATCTCGTGGCGCTCGAACGCCGCGCGGATCGCGGTCATGTGCGGCGTGCCGTCGGTGAGGTCGCCGTCGTCGTCGTCGGCGGCGAGCAGCTGCAGGTAGCCGCCGGTCGCGCCGCAGCCGCCTCCGACCGAGCACGTGTACCAGGAGGTGACGGACTGCGAGCCGAGGAAGAGCAGGCGCGTCGCGATCTCGTGCGCGGTGTTGAAGTCGTAGTTGTAGGGCGGGTCCATGAGGTCGCGCGCCTTGAGGTCCCACGCCGCCTCGGCCATGACGTAGCCCTCGCAGTGCGTCTCGCGGTTGCACGGTCCGCGCGTGCCGGTGGCGGGGCACGCGGGCGCGGATCCCGAGCCGCGGCACTGGTCGGTCGTGAATCCGTTGAGGATCCAGCTGATCGTGTGAGGCTGGTCGCAGCGGTGATTCGCGTAGTCGACGTCGCGCACGCCCGTGCAGCCGGTTGCCGACGTTCCGTTGCAGGCGTCGCCGTAGCCGCCGCAGACACCTGTCGCGTGGAAGCCGCGACCGATGCAGGACGTGTTGAGGCGGATCAGCGCGTGGATGTCGGCGATCGCCTCTCCGGGCGACGTGATGCCCGGGTTCACGCCGTTGTTGTCCATCCCGTGGCCCCACTCGTGGTCGAAGATCGCCGCGATCTCGCCCGTGTTGCGGCAGCCGCCGCCGGACTTGAAGAAGTTGACCTCGGCGCCGTCCCAGAACGCGTTGCAGGTCTGGTTGATGTTCATGTTCGCGGTCAGCTGCTGCTGGAGCCACGTGTTCGTCGGGAGGTAGCCGCGGGCCTGTTCCTTGATCCGGTTCAGCTCGTAGTAGCCCGTGCGGCTCGACTTCGTGTCGCCCGCGGAGTGCCCGCCCGGGACGACGCAGTCCGTCGCGCCCGCGGTCGGCCCGTTGCCGAGCGACAGGTCGCCCGACGCGCTCGTCTCGTTGATGGCGCCGCACTGGTCCGCGATGCGCACGTAGATTCCCGACAGCGAGCTCGAGATCGAGCCCGGGATGCACCCGATCGATCCGCCCGTGTCGCTGTAGCGGGTCACGCCGTCACCGTCCGTGTAGTCGGCGTACGGCATCGGCCAGTTGGATTGCTCCTGTCCGTCCGGCGGCCGCTGGTCGTTGCTCAGCGGATACACGCCGCCGATGGCTCGCCGCTGGTCGTACTGGTTTCGGTCCTGGAACGAGATCAGCTCTCCGGTGGTCGCGTCGATGAGCGACTCCCAGAGCCCGACGTCCTCGCCGACGCGCGAGAGCACGACCCAGGCGAGGCGGTAGCCGATGCGCCCGTCGCGGTCGGCGGGGATCAGCTCGAGTTGCGCCGTCTTCTCGAAGCGCGTGAGCGTGAGCGGCCGGACGTATTCGCGGACCGCCGCCTCCGCCTGTGCCGGCGAGATCGACGGCTGCAGGGGCGCGTCGATGTCGCCCCAGTTCTGGAGCCCGAGCAGGATCAGGTTGCCGTGGTTGATGGCCGCGGTGATCCCGTTGTCGCGCACCGGGATGTCCGCGACGACGCGGGCGGCGTGGAGATAGATCAAATTCCCGTTCTCGAACACGCCGACGCGCGGGCCGAGCTCGATCTGCGTGAGGTCGATCCGCAGGTCGCGGCGCGCGGAGAGATAGCGCCGTACGGCGTCCCATGCGCGCTCCTTGAGCACGCCCTCGTTCGCCGGCGCCGCGCCCTCGGGCCAGCGCAGGTCGTTGCCGCGGCCGGAGCCGGGCAGCATCGGGACGCGAAGGATCATCGAGCTCCAGCGGCCGGCGCGGACGTCGTAGAACGCGGACGCCTCCTCCATGCCGGCGGCCGCGAGCTGCGTTCGGAGACTGGCCGCGAGCTCGGACGAGAGCTCGGAGATCTTCTGGTGGAGCTCGGGCACGAAGAGCGTCGGATCCTGGTATTCCTTGTCGAGGACCGTCGTCTCCCGCGGGACGACCGCGGCGGCCGCGGCCGAGGAGAGAACGAGGAGCAGCGCGAGGCCGATCCCGAGGGTCCGAGCGCCTGACTTCATGCGGATTCCCCTTTGAAAGGCGACAGCGGACGCGCCGCTCTCGCCGAAGAGAAACAGTTCAGACTCCTTTGATCGGGAAATTCGCATGAACGGTATCGCCGGCGTGGCCGGTTTTCAACATCGGCGCCCCGCGAGCGGATTTTTCCGATGGCAGGTTTCTTGCGGCGATCACCGCGAGGATGACATCCAAGGGGGTTCACCATGGAACGCAAACTGATCTGGTCTGGCGGCACCGCGTTGATCGGAGCCGGCCTGATGGCTCTGTTCGATCCGAACCGGGGCCGAGCGCGGCGGGCGGCGCTCCGCGGACGCGCGAGCGGCGCGGCCGGCGCGATCGGCACCGCGGCCGGTAAGACCTGGCGCGACCTGCGTCATCGGACCGAGGGCGCCGCCGCGCGGGGCCGATCGCTGTTCGGGAGCGGCGCCGGCGGCGACGACGTCGTGACGGCGCGCGTCCGGAGCCGGCTCGGCCGTGTGACGTCGCATGCCCACGCGATCCAGGTGCGGGTGGCGGACGGCCGCGTCGTCCTCTCCGGTCCGGTTCTCGCCCGCGAGGCGGAGGCGGCCGTGGACTGCGCGCGCGCCGTCGCGGGCGTCCTGTCGGTCGAGGACCGTCTCGAGAGGTTCGAGAGCGGGGAGGGCATCCCGTCGCTGCAAGGCCCGGATCGTCCCGTCTCGCGGCGTCTGTTCCGCGAGAACTGGTCTCCCGCCGCGCGCCTCCTCGGGGGCGCGGTAGGCGCGGCACTCGTCGCGGCAGGCGCGCGGCGGCGCGACTGGCTCGGCGGAGGGATGGCGCTCGCGGGCCTCGGACTCCTGTCGCGTGCCGCCTCCAACCGACCGATGCGGCGCCTGATCGGCCTCGGGCCGTCGAGCTCGCGCGTCGAGCTCAGACGGTCTATCGCGGTCGAGGCGCCGATCGCGTCCGTGTACGGGCTCTGGCGTCGCTGGGAGAACGTCCCGCGATTCTTCGCCCACGTGCGGGACGTGCGTGACGAGGGCGGCGGCTGGACGCGCTGGCGCGTGACGGCGGCCGACGGGCGCGAGCTCGCATTCGATGTCGTGATGACGGCGACGATCCCGGATCACCTCATCGCGTGGAGAACCGCACCGCGACAGTCGGTGCGCCACTCGGGCGTCGTGAGGTTCGACGAGATCTCTCCCGAGCTGACGCGCATAGAGGTGCAGCTCTCGTATGCGCAGGCCCGAGAGGGCCGCGGCCCGTCTCCGCTCGGCCGAAACCCGGAAGCGGCGCTCGAGGACGATCTGCAACGGATGAAGTCGATCGTCGAGCGCGGGACCGCGAGCGGATCGTCCGACGCGGCCGCGACCCTCCAGGGCGAGGGCGCCGGCTCGGCCGGGGACGCGCTGCGCGCGCCCGCGCCGGAGGCGCCGGTCCAGCGCACGGAGCCGCTCGCCGCGACACCCGAGGAGGCGATCGTCGCGGCGCAAGATGCCGGCGCCGCCCCGCTGATCCAGGAGGAGCCCGGGCAGACGGAGCCGTACGCGGAGGACGCCGCGGCCTCGCCGAAGCCTGCGCGGCGGCGGGCGCGGCGCAAGCGCGGAGAGGGAACGGATCAGGTGGATCTCTGAGAGGAGTGAGGATGCCGGACAAGAGGACGACGAAGAAGGCCCGCGAGGATCTGAGGGAAGGTAAATCCCCGAGCACCGCGGCCGGAGAGTTCGTGCACGAAGAGATGGACCACGTCCGAGAGGGCAAGCATGGCGCGCGATCGGCGAAGCAGGCGATCGCCATCGGCCTGTCGAAGGCGCGGCGCGCGGGAATCCCGCTCGGTCGACCGCGAACCGGCTCGGCGCGCACGAAGCGCCAGGCGGCCCGCGAGGAGCGAGGGGCGAAGAAGGGCGGCTCTCGGCCGCCGTCCCCGAAGCGCTCGCGCGCCGTGCGTGGCGCGCTCGAGCGGGAACCGCACCAAGCAGCGTCTCACCGCGCGCTCTCGCGCCAGGCGCACAAGGCATCCCAGCGGCGCACGGCGAGCGATCGTTCGGCCGCGGCGCGGAAGGCGGCGCGAACGCGCAAGCGCGGTCGGGGCTAGAGGCGAGCTTCGGGTTCGTCGGGGCGCGGTTTCTGGGAGAGGGCCGGGAAGCGACTTCCCCTCTCATTTCCACGGCCCGCGAAGCGGGCCGCTAGAGGTCTGCGTCCCCCCCGAGCCCCCCACGGTCGCCGGTTCGATCCCTGCGGCACGGCTGTGGGACGTTTTCGTTGGTTGAGTCTCAGCGAAGCTAAGTCGGGTGATTGGTGGAGCTGACCGGGCTCGAACCGGCCCGCCTCGCTTCGCTCGGGGGCCGGATCCGGCGGCTGTTTTTGTGCGGGGGGCGCACGGCGCCCCCCGTGCCCCCCACGGTCGCCGGTTCGATCCCTGCGGCTAAGAGACGTTATCGGTGGTCGAGTCTTCGCGCGACTAAGTGGGGTAACTGGTGGAGCTGACCGGGATCGAACCGGCGACCTCGTGAGTGCGATTCACGCGCTCTCCCAAACTGAGCTACAGCCCCACGCGCGAGAGGGCGCGCAGGATAGCACGGGTCGCGGACGCGGGCAACGCGTTCAGGCCGCGTCGTTTGTGGGCGCCGTGGCGGGAAGCGGCGGCTTCGCGTTTCGGCTCGCCGCGGCGTCGACGAGCCATGCGACGTCCACGACGATCAGCAGGTCGCACATCGCGTGGAAGGCGTACAGATGCCGCGCCGTGTCGCCCAGCCAGTCGCCGAAGACACAGACGCCGAACTCGACTCCCGCCATCAGGCAGAGAACCGCGATTGCCTCCGGCAGGAGCCGGCCCGCTCCACGCGCTCGAAGCCAGACCACCGCCGCGAGCACGAGATTGCCGCCGAGAAGCACGGTCAGCCAGAGCAGGCCGTACCGGTCGAGCCTGCGCCGCAGCAGGCTCCAGGCCTCGAACCGGTGATCCAGCGACCGCGGCGGCGCGGGCGCCTCGAGGTTGCCGAGCCCGGTCGTGCGCAGCAGGAACGCCTGCTGCGCGCCGCGCGACACGCGATCCAGCAGCCGGGCCGGACGCTCCAGATAGAAGAGGACGAGATCATGCACGCGGAAGCGGTCGTAGAACGCCGCTCGGAAGGCGGGATCGTCGATCGGCGCCTCCGGCACGTACGCGTTCATCCCCTGGTAGCGAAGGAGGCCGGGGTCGAGCCGGAGCGCGGCGAGGTCCGCCGCGGGATGGGGCGACTTCGGCAACAGCTCCAGGAACATGCTGTGGAAGAGGCCCACGTCCTTGATCGCGCGGCGCGGCGTGCGGCCGTAGTACCAGACGCCGAAGACACAGAGGGCGACGGCGAGAATCGCGGCGGTGAGGCGCGCATTCGAGGTCGCGCCGGTGAGGCGCGCATTCGAGGTCGTGCCGTTGAGGCGCGCGTGCAAAGTCGCCCCGGCGCGCTCGTTGCGCCGCGTCGCGACGCCGGCCGTCGCGAGCCGCCAGCCCAGGAACGCGAGCAGGGGCGCGTGCAGCGACTCCTGCGGCTTGGCCGCGACGAAGAGGAGCGCGCTCGCGAAGTAGGCGGCGAGCCACGCGCCGCGGGCGCCCCCGCGCGCGATGCACTCCGCGGCGATCCCGAACGTCAGGAGGAGAAACAGCAGCGAGCCGATCTGGCTGTAGAACGAGTTGAGGGGAGCGACGTAGCCGACGTCCGTGAAGAAGAAGACGAGCAGCGCGGCGACGGTCCAGCGCACCGGGGCGCGGCGGCGTGCGACCGATCCCGCGAGTAGCGCGATCGCCGCGAGGAGCGTGAGCACGTGGACCGCGCCCACCGCGCGCAGGTCGAGTAGACCATCTCGCGAGAGCGCCTGGCCCAGCAGCCGGCCCGCGAGCGCGAGGATCGCCTCGGACGAGATGTAGCCGGTTCCGGAACGGACGGGGCGGACCAGCTCGAACTTCCTCTGGACGTTCAAAAAGTACATCTGCTCGGGAGTCGTGCCCGGGACGTACCGCACGCCGGCGTACTCCATGATCCGGCCGAAGTCGCCGTTGTTCGCGAGGCCCACGATTGGCGGAACGAGCAGCTGCACGGAGAGGATGACCGCCGCTACCACGACGGCCGCCGCCGCGGCGCCTCGTCCGTGGAGCTCGAATCGCATGCGCGGAGGTTAATCCGAAGTCGGTTCGTTAGGATCCCGACATGGATCCCGGCTTCGACGTCGGAGGATTTCTCCTCGCCTTCGCGGCGGCGCTGGTCGCCGCGAAGGTCTTCGGCGAGCTCGCGGAGCGCATCGGCCAGCCCGCCGTCCTCGGCGAGCTCGTCGCCGGCATTCTGGTCGGACCGTCGCTGGTCGGCCTCGTGCCGCTCTCCGTCGGGATCCTCGTTCTCGCCGAGATCGGCGTGCTGCTGCTCCTCTTCGAGGTCGGGCTCGAGACCGACCTCGAGGAGCTACTCGCCGTGGGAGGACCGGCGCTCGCGGTCGCGCTCGCCGGAATGGTCCTGCCGTTCTTCGGCGGCTGGGCGCTCACGCGGCTGCTCGGCTACGGGCCTCTCGCCGCGATCTTCGTGGGCGCATCGCTGACCGCGACCTCCATCGGGATCACGGCGCGGGTCCTCGCGCAGCTGAACACGCTGAAGACGCGCGAGGGCCAGATCATTCTGGGCGCCGCCGTGGCGGACGACGTCCTCGGCCTCGTCGTGCTCGCGACCGTGACCCGCGTGGCGGAGAGCGGGGGCGTACAGACCTCCGTCGTCGTGCGCTCCGCGGCGTTCGCGCTCGGGTTCGTCGTCGTGGCGGTGGTGGCCGGCGGAGCCGTCGGGCGGCGCCTCGTGCGCGTGGTCGACGGGTCGAGCGCGAGGGGCGTGCTCGTCGCGGCCTCCGTCGCCTTCGCGATGCTCGTTGCGTGGCTCGCGAAGAAGGCGGAGTCGGCGCCCATCGTCGGCGCCTTCGCCGCGGGGCTCGCGCTGGCGCGCACCAACCGCCGGCACGACATCGATGCGGCGCTCAAGCCGGTCGTGGACGTCTTCGCCCCGATCTTCTTCGTCTCGGTCGGCGCTCAGGCCGACGTGCGGCTGTTGAACCCGTTCGTCGCGGAGAACCGCACGGGCCTGCTGCTCGGGCTCGGCCTCACGATCATCGGATTCCTCGGGAAGTTCGCCGCGGGCTTCTTCGCTGGCCGCAGAGTGAACCGCGCGTTCATCGGCGCCGGCATGGTGCCCCGCGGGGAGGTGGGCCTGATCTTCGCGTCGGTGGGTCTCCAGACCGGTGCGCTGCCTCAGAGCATCTTCATCGCGGTCCTGCTCGCCGTGTTCCTGACGACGTTCATCACGCCGCCTTTGCTGAAGAAGCTGGCGCCGCGGGCCGCCTGATCCCGCCGTCATCCTGAGCGAAGCGAAGGATCCTCGAGACGACGAGCCGGGACGGCATCCTCGTCCTCCGTAGACCGGGATCCTTCGTCGCTCCGCTCCTCAGGATGACGGCTGAGGGCGAGGCGTCTATCTCTCGCGCAGCTCCGCCAGCGTCTTCGACAGCAGCGCGCGCCTCTCGGCGTGGATGCGGTCGAAGAGCGGCTCGAGCACGACCGCCACGCGGTCGCGGTTGTGCGGGTTGATCCGGTACAGCTCGGGCGAGAGCGCCTCGACGATCCGCGCCACGGAGATCTCGCGGCCCGAGCGCGCGAGCCGGTATCCGCCCGCCGGATCGCCCTCGATGAGCTTCGCGTTCGCGAGCTGCTCGAGGATCGCGAGCGTCTCCACGGGTGACGCGTCGGGGTTCGTCTCGAGCTCCGCCAGCGGCGCCGCCTGCGCGGTCGACATCGTGAGCATCATGCGGATCGCCTTCTCGGCCCGGCCCTCACGGCGATAGGGCGTCGCCGACCCCGAGATGCGCGTCTGCAGCACGTACGTCAGCTCGACGCCCAGCAGGATGAGCGCCCACGCGAAGTAGAGCGCGAGGATGGCGAACAGGATGAACGCGAGCGAACCGGTGATCAGGTTCATCCGCTTGAGCGCAGCGACGTAGACGGCGAACCCGAGACGCAGCAGCTCGAGCCCGAGCGCCACCGACGAGCCGGCGACCGCCGCCGGGCCGAGCCGCACGCGGGCGTTGGGAAGGTAGCGGAAGAGGAGCATGAGGAAGAACGCCTTCAAGACGAAGGGCGCCGCGGCGGCGAAGGCGGCCGAGTTGACGAACGAGTCGGCGCTCGACTGCGCGCGCATCGCGCGCAGCCCCCACGAGATGCCGCCGAGGACGAGTCCGAGCGCGACGAGCGAGAACGTGTAGATGAGCATGCGGCGGACGAGGTCGCGTCGCCGCGGCGCGCCCCAGACCGCGTTGAAGATGCCCTCCACGACGAACACCAGTCGCACGGACGCGATGATCAGGAGCACGAGACCGACGCCGGAGATCGTCGACGATTCCGCGATGAAGTCGCGCAGGTTCGCCGTCAGGCGCGCGGACTGGTAGGGGAGCACCGCGTTGACGATCGAGAGGATCTGATCGTCGTTCTCGCGGAAGAACGTGACGAGGACGAGGGAAAGCGACGCGAGCAGCGGGACCGCCGTGAGGATCGTCGTGAACGCGAGCGAGCCCGCCAGGTCCAGGCCCCGGTCGGCGCGAAATCCCCGGAACGTCTCCGCCGGAACGCCGCGCAGCGTCCACGGCTGCCGGGTCCAGCGCCGCGCGCTGGTGGTGCTCACGGGCGGCGGACGGCGCCGCGCCCGAAGCCCCGCGTCGGGGCGGTCGGGGTCCGATTCATTCGCGCTCGCCAATGGGCCATCGGCATCCGCTCACCCCGCCTCGGCCGCCCGAATTCCGCAAGCAAGGGTATATGATGCGGCCCTTCAGGGGGGGAGGTGACCATGGCGAAAGAAACTCCGTTCGACCGCGCCCGGGACTTCGTCGAGGAGAAAATCGACAAGACCAAGGAGGTCCTCGGCGACTCCTACAGCAAGGCGCGCGACCAGTTCGACGACGTCAGCGACGACGTTCGGAAGTCCGTGAAGGCGACGGCCAAGCGGCTCGAGAGCGACTACGGCTACCTGTGGGACGACGCGCGCGACTACGTCCGCGAGAACCCCGGCACGGCCGTGGCGATCTCCGCGGCGGTCGGGTTCCTCCTCGGGTTCCTGCTCCGCGGCAACGACGACTAAAGCGCGCTCGACGCGCGCACCTGAGACAGATACCCGGCGACTCGTCGCGGCGTTGACGACTGCGTAACGGCCTCGGCTTCTCGAGACCCGCCAAGAAAGAGAAGTTGGTCCGTAGCCGCACTCCTCTGGAAGTCGGTAACAGCCGGACGCCCGATACCTGATAGCTTTTCCCTGTGACGTTTTCCAAGCGCCATCCCGCGCTTTCGACGTTCGCGTCGAGCGCCGGTTGAGCCTGCAAGATCGGTCAGTTCGACCTCTCCGCGCTTCTCAAGAAGCTCCCGGCCGTCTCGGACCCGAACCTCCTGGTCGGCAACGAGTCGGCGGACGACGCCGCCGTCTATCGGCTCGGCGGCGGACAGACGATCGTCCAGACGGTGGACTTCTTCACTCCCGTCGTCGACGATCCGCGCCTCTTCGGCGCGATCGCGGCCGCGAATGCGCTCTCGGACGTGTACGCGATGCGTGGCCGCCCGGTCGTCGCGCTCGCGCTGGCGGCGTTTCCGACGAAGGTCCTGCCCCCGGAGGTTCTCGAGGCGATCCTGCGCGGCGGCGCCGAGAAGGTCGCGGAGGCCGGAGCGGTCATCGCGGGCGGCCACTCGATCGACCACGACATTCCGCTCTACGGGCTGTCCGTGACCGGCGTCGTCGACGAGAGCCGCATCGTGCGCAACCGCGGGGCGAGGGTCGGCGACGCGCTCGTCCTGACGAAGCCGCTCGGCATCGGCGTGACGGTTCGCGCGGCGCGCGCCGACACCGCGGATGCCGAGAAGGCCGGCGGCGAGCCGGCGTCGCGGCGTCTGCGCGACGGCTCGCTCGACGAGTCGATCCGGGTGATGCTGGCGCTCAACCGCGCCGCGGCCGAGGCGATGGACGGCTTCGACGTCCACGCCGCCACCGACGTGACCGGGTACGGCCTGCTGGGACACGCGTACGAGATGATGGACGCGTCGGGCGTGACCGCGGAGTTCTCCGTCTCGGCGATCCCGCTGCTGGCGCAGGCGCGCGAGCTCGTCGAGAAGGGGATCGCGTCGGGCGGCACGAGGGAGAACGCGAAGGGGATCGCGCCGCGCACCGAGCTCGGCGAAGGCGTGACGCCGGAGGACGTCCTCCTCCTCGCGGACGCGCAGACCTCGGGCGGTCTCCTGGTCGCGCTGCCCGAGTCGGAGGCGGCCGCGTACGCGACGCGTTGCGTCGCGCTCGGCGCGCCCGCCGGGGCGGTCGTCGGCCGCGTGCTCCCACGAAGTGAGAAGCTGCTGCGCATCGTGCGCTGATCCAATCCAGACGCGAGACACGAAACTCGAGATTCCACCGAGAGGAACGATGGCTACAGACAACGACGAGGACTGGGTCGAAGTCGCCGCGGTCGGCGACGACGAGGAGGCCGTGCTGATGGCCGGTCTGCTCGACTCCGAAGGCATTCCGGTCGAGATCGAGGGACCGTCCTCGGCGACACCGTTCCCGGAGGCCATCGGCGCACTGGGCCTGTCGCGCGTGATGGTGCCTCCCGACCGCGCCGAGGAGGCGAAGGCGCTGCTCGCCGAGCACTCCGGAGACCCGGGCCCCGAGATCAGCGACGCCGCGGACGAATGACCGTGCTGCCTCCGGGCTCCAGGCTCGGACGCTTCCCGATCGAGTCGGTCCTCGGGCAGGGGGCGATGGGCGTGGTGTACCTGGCGCACGACCCGCAGATCGACCGGCCCGTCGCGCTGAAGACGATGCGCCCGGCGCTCGTCGAGGGCGAGGCGCAGGAGGTCGAGGCGCGGTTCATGCGCGAGGCGAAGCTCGCCGGCCGCCTCCAGCATCCGAACATCGTGACCGTCTACGACGTCGGCCGCGACGGCGACGTCGTCTTCATCGCCATGGAATACGTCGACGGCCGCCCGCTGACGCGCTACATCGGCGCGAACGAGCTGACGCTCAAGGCGAAGGTGTCGATCGTGCGGCAGGTCGCCGAGGCGCTCGAGCACGCGCACGAGCGGGGCGTCGTCCACCGCGACATCAAGCCCGGCAACATCCTGATCGGACGCGACGGCCGGGTGAAGGTCACGGACTTCGGCATCGGCCGATTCACGAGCGCGTCGACGTCCGACATGACGCGCGCGGGGCAGATGATCGGCAGCCCCGCATACATGTCGCCCGAGCAGGTCCGAGGCGACCGGCTCGACGGGCGCTCCGACCTGTTCTCGCTCGGCGTCGTCCTCTACGAGCTTCTGACCGCGGCGCGGCCGTTCCCGGGCGAGTCGATCACCACGTTGGTGTACCAGATCCTCCACACGGAGCCGCGCGACCCGCTCGAGCTCAAGTCCGATCTGCCGCCGGCGACGCGCGAGGTCATGGCGCGCCTGCTCGCGAAGCAGGCCGACAAGCGGCCGCAGAACGCGCACGAGTTCGCGCAGGAGCTCCGACGCATCGAGAAGTTCCAGCGGGAGTCCGAGATGACGCGCCGTGCCGTCGTGGCGGCGGCCGCCGTCCCGCCGCCCCGGCCCGCCGCGCCGCGACCGGCCGTCCCCTCCCGCGACGCGTCCAACGAGCCGACCATCGCCACCGCTCCGCCGACCGTGGCGAGCGCTCCGCCGTCGGTTCCGCCGCCGGCCCCTTCACCGGCACGCGCCTCCGGAAGTCCGCGCCGCTCGCCGGTGGCGGCGTATCTCCTGCTCGGCGCCGCGATCATCGTCATCGCGGTGCTGCTGCTGCAGCGGCGTTCCGTCGCCCCGGCCGGTGCGCCCGCGGCGGCGCCGACTCCGGCTCCGGTGCACGAGGCGGCTCCGCCGCCTCCGGTCCCGACGGCGGCGGCCGCGGAGGTGCCCGCGGCCGCCGCCGCACCGGAGACGCTTCCGACCGCGCTGCCGACCCCGGGCCCGAAAGAGGCCGCGTCCGCGTCGGTCGGCGTGCCGCGCGGGACGACGCTCGCGCGGACGCCGCGCCGCGCCCCGACCGCCGCGCCGGTCGAGGACGTCGTGGCGGCCGGACCGGCGACCGCCGCCGCCCCGCCGCCGCCCGCCCGTTCCGCGTCGGGGAAACCGGACCGCATCGACGCGACGTACACGACCCGCAAGGGAGTGCGCTTCTCGTCGAGCCCGGATCAGGCGCGCCTCTACGTCGACGGCCGCTACGTCGGGATCGCGGACGACTGGGACAACCGCGGCGGCGGTCGCACGTTCGAGTTCGACTCGGACGGAACGCACTACGTCCGGATGGAGCTGCCCGGCTACCAGACGCGCCAGATCGAGATCGACGTCCGGCCCGACGCGCGCGACTCGATCTCGATCGACGACGAGCTCGAGCGCTACTCGCACGCGCCCTACGACAAGCTGTCCGGCGTCGCGGCGCAGACGACGGGCGCCGTCGAGCTGCAGATCGAGCCCGCGGACGCGAGCGTCTCGGAGCAGGGGAAGTTCCTCGGCGCGGCCAGCTCGTTCGGAGCGAGCTCGCCGATGCGCCTGAAGGGTCCGACCGTGCACGACCTGGTCGTGTCGGCGCCGGGCTACAAGCCGAAGACGATCCGGATCCTCGTCGCACCGAACGCCGGCAAGGACGTCGCGAAGGTCAGCGAGAAGCTCAAGAAGGAGTGAGGCGGGGCGCAGCCTTGCGTCATCCTGAGCGCAGCGAAGGATCCCCGCATCGAAGCGTGGCATCGTGGGCTGGCAATCCGGGGATCCTTCGGCGCTCCGCGCCTCAGGATGACGCCTCGGGCGCCTCGGGACCGCCCTACCCCGGCCCCGCCATCACCCTCCAGGTCGCCAGCCGCTCCGCGGTCTCCACGCACCGGCGCGCCGCGAGGCGGCACAACAGCGCGGACAGCTGCGCGCAGCCCTCCGGGTCCGCGGCCTCGAGCGCGTCGAACCGTTCGCGCGAGAGCTCCAGCACGACGGACTCCTCGTGCGCGCGCGCGTCCGCGGAGCGTCCGGTGCGCGGATCCAGTAGGGCCATCTCGCCGAAGATCTCGCCCGGCCCCAGGATCGCGAACGCCTCCTCGCCTCCGGAGATCTGCCGCGAGATCCGCACGCGGCCGCGCGCGACGACGTAGATCGCGTCGCCCGCGTCGCCCTCCCGGAACACGACCGCCTCCGCCGGGCAGTGCTTCTCCTCCGCAAAAACGGCGAAGAGGAAGCGATCCGACTCGGAGAGTCCGACCGTGCCGAGCGAGCGCGACCGCTCCTCGAGCGACAGCTCCTCGGAGTGCCGGGGCGGTGCCGTCGCGCCGGAGCGCCGATCGGGCACGGACGGCCCCTCGGGGAAGAACTGCTTGAACAGGTCGTTGCGCCGTGCGAGCCGCCGCGCGAGCCGGGTTCTCAGATGCCGCAGCCACCCCGCGCGCTCCGGTTCGGGCGCGAAGAAGTCGGCGGTGAACCCGAGCAGTGTCGCCCCTCCCTTCGCGCGCGCGTCCGAGCAGCGCGGGACTCCGAGGAGCGCCTCCTCGCCGACGAGGTCGCCGGCGGCGGCCTCGCCCATCGTCTGCTCGCCGACAGGCGTCTCCCGCACGAGCTCGACGGCGCCCTGCACGACGAACGAGATCTCGCGCGACGGGTCGCCCGCGCGGTAGAGGACGCTGTCCGAGGCGAGCCGCCGCAGCTCGCCGGCCGCCGCGGCTGCGAAGAGCGCGCCCTCGTCGAGGCCCTCGAGGGACGGCATCTCGGCGAGGCGCCGCGCCCGGTCGAGGATTCCGTCTCCGCCGCTCGCGTGCCGGCTGACCAGCGAGCGCAGAAGCGCCGCGGAGTGGTCGGGCCAGGGCGCGGACGGCGCGCGGCGGAGCGCCTCCTCCGCGAGGCGCGAGCGGGCGGAGGCGACGGCGTCGGGCCACGGCGGGATCTCGCCGGGCGCGAGCGCCCGCGCCGCGCGCAGGAATCTCCGGTCGGCCGAGTCGGGCAGCCCGTCGCCCCGCAGCAGGGCGGCCTCGAGCAGGCTCTCGACCGCCTCGGCGAACCGCTTCTCGAGAAACGCGAGGCGGCCGCAGGCGGACGCGATCCGCGGGTCGAACGGGTCCCGCGCGCGGGCGTCATCGAGGAGCCGTCGGGCCTCGGCGAAGTCGTGCGCCTCGAGACGCAGCCGGGCGACCAGCACCGGGTCGTCGCCGTCGAGGGCGAACGGACGCGCCTGGTCCACGTGCCCCGCCGCGAGCAGGATGCGCGCGAGCGAGGCGGCGGCCGCCGCGCGGTCCTGACCCTCGAGCGTCTCCGCCAGCCGGTACAGGATGTCGGCCTCGGGCAGGAGGCCGGCCGCCTCGACGGTTCGAGCGGCTTCGCGGGCGCGCTGGACGGGGGAGTCGGTCATCCCGGGACCGTGAGACGCGAGCCGTGAGCCGTGAGCCGTGGCGTCGAAAGCGACAGCCCTCCGGCCGCATGCGAGGAGTTGGGCAATGGTCCTCCGGAGAATCCAGGGCCATCTTACGGCTTACGGCTCTCGCGCCCCGTTGTGCTACCTTCCCACTCCCGATGGGCGCCCCCGCTGCCGCCGCCGCCGCACTCAAGAGGACTCCTCTCTATGGCATCCACCGCGAGCTCGGCGCGCGCATGGTCGACTTCGGCAGCTGGGAGATGCCGGTCCAGTACGCCGGCATCCTCGAGGAGCACCGCGCGGTCCGCGAGTGCGTCGGGCTCTTCGACGTCTCGCACATGGGCGAGCTCGACGTCGTCGGGCCGGGCGCGCTGGCCGCGCTCCAGGCGCTGACGCCGAACGACGTCGCGAAGCTGGCGGACGGCCGGATCCACTACTCGGCCTTCCTGACCGAGCGGGGCACCTTCGTGGACGACCTGCTCGTCTACCGACGCTCCGCCGACTCCTACCTCGTCGTCGTGAACGCCTCGAACACGCCGAAGGACTTCGAGTGGGCGCGCTCACGTGCGCGCGGCGACGTCCGCGTCGCCGACGTGAGCTCCGACTACGCGCTCATCGCCGTCCAGGGACCGAAGGCCGCCGCGCTCCTCTCGCGCGTGTCGTCGCCCGACCCGACCGATCTGCCCTACTACGGCTTCCGGGAGGACACGACCGTCTGCGGCGCGCGGACGCTCGTCTCGCGGACGGGATACACGGGCGAGGACGGCTTCGAGGTCTACTGCCGGCCCGAGGACGCGGAGCGGATCTTCCACGGGCTCCTCGACGAAGGCAGGGCGGACGGCGTCGCACCGTGCGGGCTCGGCGCGCGCGACACGCTTCGGCTCGAGGCCAAGATGGCGCTCTATGGCAACGACATCGACGACACGGTGACGGCCTACGAGGCCGACCTCGGCTGGATCGTGAAGCCCTCGAAGGGCGACTTCACCGGCCGCGAGGCGCTGCTCGCACAGAAGGCCGCGGGCGTGCCGCGCAAGCTCGTCGGATTCGAGATGTCGGACCGCGGCATCGCGCGCCACGGCTACGCCGCGAAGACGGCCGTGGGTCCGGGCGTCGTGACGTCGGGGACGCACTCGCCGACGCTCGGCAAGCCGATCGGCCTCGCGCTCCTGCCGGCGGGCGCCGCCACGGTCGGAACCGAGTTCGAGGTGGATATCCGCGGCCGCGCGGCGGGCGCGCGCGTCGTACCGACGCCGTTCTACAAGAGGCCGTCTCCGTGAGAGGCGAGGAGGTCCGTGCGTGAATCCCGATGATGTGAAGTACACGTCGAGCCACGAGTGGGTCCGGGTGGACGGAGAGGTCGGCACGATCGGCATCACCGACCACGCCCAGAAGCAGCTCGGCGAGATCGTGTATCTCGAGCTTCCCGAGGTCGGACACGTCTACAACGCGAACGAGGAGTTCGGCACCGTCGAGTCCGTCAAGGCGGTCTCCGAGCTGTTCACGCCGGTCGCCGGCGAGGTCGTCGAGGTCAACAAGGGAGCGGTCGGCGAGCCGGGGATCATCAACGACGATCCGTTCGGGGACGGCTGGCTCGTCAAGCTGAAGCTGTCGAGCGACGAGGACGTCGCGAGCCTCATGTCGGCCGAGGACTACGAGAAGTACGTCAAAGAGGAGGAGCACGGGGCGTGAAGTTCCTCCCGGGCTCGGACTCGGAGCGGCGGGAGATGCTCGCCGCCATCGGCGTCCCTTCGATCGACGCGCTCTTCGCCTCCGTCCCGCAGGCCGTGCGCCAGGAGCCGGACCTGCCCGCGCCGCTGTCGGAGATCGAGATCCGCCGCTTCCTCGGCGGCCTCGCCTCCCGCAACGCCAACGCGCGCGAGACGGCGTTCTTCCTCGGCGGCGGGCTCTATCACCACTACACGTCGGCGATCGCGGACCAGATGCTCTACCGCGCGGAGTGGCTGACGGCGTACACGCCGTACCAGCCCGAAGTCTCGCAGGGCACGCTGCAGTCGATCTTCGAATTCCAGACGCACATCTGCCTGCTCACGGGTCTCGAGGTCGCCAACGCGTCGCTGTACGAGGGTGCGTCGGCGCTCGTCGAGGCGCTGTTGATGGCGGAGCGGCTCGTGAAGGGCCGGCGGCGCGCGGTGCTCTCGGCCGGCATCCACCCCGAGTACCGCGAGACCGTGCGGTCGTACTTCGTCAACCTCGGTCTCGAGGTCGTCGAGGCGCCGCTCTCGGCCGGCGGGACGACGGATCCGGAGGCGCTCGCCGCCGCCGTCGACGAGACGACGTTCGCCGTGGCCGTGCAGTCGCCGAACTTCTTCGGACTGGTCGAGGACTGGGCGGCGGGATCGGCCGCCGCGAAGCGCGTTGGCGCGATGTCGATCGCGGTAGTCGCCGAGGCCGTCTCGATGGCCCTGCTCTCGCCGCCGGGGAAGGGCGGCGCCGACATCGCCTGCGGCGAGGCGCAGTCGCTCGGCGTGCCCATGCACAACGGCGGCCCGCTTCTCGGGTTCATGGCCTGCCGCACCGAGCACCAGCGGCAGATCCCCGGCCGTCTCGTCGGCCAGACCCAGGACGCCGAGGGGCGCCGCGCCTTCTGCCTCACGCTGTCGACGCGCGAGCAGCACATCCGGCGCGAGAAGGCGACGTCGAACATCTGCACGAACCAGGGCCTCATGGCGCTCGCGTCCAACGTCCACATGTCGCTGCTCGGCCGCGCGGGGCTCCGCGAGGTCGCGGCGCAGTCGCACGCGAAGGCCGAGTACCTCAAGAAGGCGATCGGCGCGGTTCCCGGCTTCCGCCTGCCCTACGGCGGGCCGACGTTCAACGAGTTCGTCGTCGAGGCGCCGGGCGACGCCGCGGCGTTGCTCTCGCGCCTCGCGCGCCGCAAGATCCTCGGCGGGATCCCGCTCTCTCGCTTCGATCCCTCCGACGCGCGCCGCTTCGTCGTGGCCGTGACCGAGATGAACACGCGCGAGGAGATGGACCTGTTCGCCGGCGCGCTCCGGGAGACCGAGTCATGAGCGCCGAGCTTCAGGAGAAGGACGCCGCGGTGGACCGGCTCCGGCCCGAGCCGCGCGTCAATCCGCTCGTGTTCGAACGGTCGGGCGAGGGCAAGGTCGGCTACTCGCTGCCTCCGCTCGACGTCCCCGACGTGTGCGCGATCCCCGAGGCGCTGCGGCGCGCCGAGATCGAGGGGGAGACGCGCGTCACCGAGGTCGAGATCGCGCGCCACTTCACGCGGCTCTCCCGGCTGAACTTCTCCATCGACCAGAACATGTATCCGCTCGGCTCTTGCACGATGAAGCACAACCCGAGGATCAACGAGGAGATGGCGCGGCTGCCGGGCTTCGCCGCGACGCACCCGCTCGCTCCGGAGGAGGTCTCGCAGGGCTCGCTCGAGCTCGCGTGGACACTCGAGCGAGTCCTCTCGGAGCTGACCGGCCTTCCGCGCGTCACGCTGCAGCCCTCCGCGGGCGCGCAGGGCGAGCTCGCCGGGATCCTGATGGTGCGTCGCGCCCTCGAGAAGTCGGGCAACCCGCGCAAGACGGTGCTCATCCCCGACTCCGCGCACGGCACCAACCCCGCGTCGGCCCACTTCGCCGGCTACAAGGTGCGGGAGCTCAAGTCGAGCGCCCGCGGCACGCTGGATCTCGCGGTGCTCGAGTCCGCCATGACCGAGGACGTCGCCGCGCTCATGCTCACTGTGCCCAACACGCTGGGCGTCTTCGAGGACCAGATCCTCGAGATCTCGCGGATCGTCCACGCACGGGGCGGCTACCTCTACTGCGACGGCGCGAACTTCAACGCCTTCGTCGGCGTCGCCAAGCCGGGGCTCATGGGCGTCGACGTGATGCACATGAACCTGCACAAGACGTTCTCGACCCCTCACGGCGGAGGCGGTCCGGGCTCGGGACCCGTCGCCGTGTGCGAGAAGCTCGTGCCGCATTTGCCGCGGCCGACCGTCGAGCGGCGCGACGACGGCACGTTCTACCTGGACTACGACCGGCCCGAGTCGATCGGCCGGCTGCGGACGTTCCTCGGCAACTATGGCATGTTCGTGCGCGCGCTCGCGTACATCTCGTCGTACGGCAACCGGATCGGCGAGGTCGCGCGGAGCGCGGTCCTGAACGCGAACTACATCCGCGCCGGCCTCTCCGATGTGTACCACCTCAAGTACGACGCGCCGTCGATGCACGAGGTCGTCTTCTCGGACAAGAAGCAGCAGGAGCACGGCGTCTCGAACATGGACGTCGCGAAGCGGCTCATGGACTACGGGTTCCATCCGCCGACGGTCTCGTTCCCTCTGATCGTCCACGGCGCGCTGATGATCGAGCCGACCGAGACGGAGGGAAAGCCGGGACTCGACGCGTTCATCCAGGCAATGCGTGAGATCGCGCGCGAGTGCGTGGAGAGCCCGGACGTCGTCCTGAACGCGCCGCACACGACGCCGGTCCGCCGGGTCGACGAGGTCGGCGCGGCGCGGAACCTGATCCTGCGCTGGAAGCCGTAGCCGCTCAGAGAGTTTCCCCGGCCGGCGGCGGACGACATATTAGCCATCGCTAATACGTCGCTCCGGTTTATGCTGGAGCCCTGAACACCCCGTTTCGGACGGCGGTCCTCGCGACGCTTCTCGCGGGCGGAGCCGCGTTCGCTCTGCCCACCGACGACACGATTCCGTTGCCCTCCAGGAGCGACCACTGGATCGAGGTCCGCACGCAGAACTTCACGCTGTACGCGGACGCGAGCGAGTCCAAGACGAAGCAGGTCGGGATCGACATGGAGTCGCTGCGCTCGGTGCTCGTCGCTCTGAAGCGCGGCGGCCCGAACGTGCCCGCGCCGACGCGCATCTACGTCTTCAAGACCCCGCAGGCGCTCGAGCCGTTCCTCCCGCGCGAGAGCGGCAGCGGGCCGGCGCACTGGGCCTCGTTCTACCGCGGCGGCTGGGCCGTGAATTACGCGGCGCTCTCGGCCGCGTGGAACGCGGACCCGCGCCCGAGCGTCTACTACGCGTACATCTACGACTTCATCCGTGCGAACTTCAAGAAGCTGCCGCTCTGGTACGAGGTCGGCATCGCCGGCTACTACAGCACCTTCCAGACCGAGGGCGACGAGGCGCGCACAGGCATGATCCCGGAGGACAAGCTGCGCGACCTCCGCGAGTCGCTGATGTGGATCCCGCTCGACCGCCTGTTCGCGATCGACTACGACTCGCCGGAGTATCGCGACCGCGAGAAGCGGCACCTCTACTTCGCGGAGACGTGGGCGTTCGTCCATTACGTGAGCCGCGGCAACGAGGCCCGCACGCCGCAGCTCGGGCGCTTCGTATCGCTCCTCGGCCAGGGCATGCCGCAGGACGCGGCCTTCCAGCAGGCGTTCGGGACGGACTACGCGACGATGTTCAGGGAGCTGACCGCCTACATCCGCAACAACAAGCGCTACTTCTACAACCGCGCGAAGTTCTCCGAGCTGAAGCCGCCGACCGACGCGCGCGTGACGCCGCTGACCTACGAGCAGACGCTCGTCCGGCTCGGAGACCTCGTCGCGAGCGAGGAGACTCGGCGCGACCAGGCCGAGCGGTTCTACCAGGCGGCGCTCGCCGCGACCCCGGCCGACCCCGGCGCGCTGGGCGGGCTCGGATGGCTGCGGCGCGAGCAGAAGCGCAACGACGATGCCCTCCCCCTGCTGAAGCGCGCGGCGGAGGGCGAGTCGACGGACTACCGAGTGCACTATGCCCTCGCTCGCCTGAGGCTCGAAGAGCTCACGAGCAGGCCGTACGATACGAACGCGCCCGCGCCGGAGCAACGCGCCGTCCTGGAGTCCGCGCGCACGGCATTGCGGCGAAGCATCGAGCTCGAGCCCGACTTCGCCGAGGCTCGCGTCGATCTCGGCAAGTCGTACCGCTTCGAGCCGCGCGACGGGAGCGTCGACGAGGGGATCGCGGCGCTCGAGGAGGCGCACAAGCGCCTGCCGTCGCGGGACGACGTCGCGGTGGATCTGGCCCGCCTCTACGACCGCAAGGGCGAGCACGCGAAGGCGGACGCCGTCTCGCCGTCGTCGAGCGTCGCGAGGAGTACGGACAAGTTCGAGTCCCGGATGAAGACGGACTTCGACGCGAAGGTCGCGCGGGTCAACGCGCTCATCGAGGCCGGGAAGCTTGACGAGGCCGTGGCGGCCGTCGACGAGCTCATGAAGGACACCGGCGGCGAGACGCGGACGAAGCTCGCGGAGCAGCGCGACGTCCTCGCGAAGGGCGCCGCGCACAACCGCGCCGTCGCCGACTACAACGCCGCCATCGCGCTGTACAACAAGCGCGACGCGGCGGCAGCGCTCGCCGCGTTGCGGAAGATCGCGTCGGAGAGCGCGGACGAGGAGATCGCGGCGAAGGCGCGCCAGAAGGCGGACGAGCTGTCGCGAGGCGCCGCCCGGAAGGCCGTCAAATCGCCGTAGGACGCGGCGCGGCGCGGCTCCGAGCGCGCCGGGGTCCCGCGGCCGCCGGCTCGCGACGACCCCCTGGGGTATCCTTCCAGCCGGCCGATCCATGAGCGAGAGCTTCCAGCGCAAATGCCCGCTCTGCGGGGGCGACATGCTGCGCTCCCGGTCGAGCACCTCCGGCTACACCTCCTACTTCTGGAAGAAGCCGTGGCGCACGGGCCTGTTCTCGTGGGGCGTCGAGAAGGTCTATCCGTGGGCCTGCATGGGATGCGGCGTGGTGCTCTTCTACCTCGACCGTCTCCCGGCCGTCGCGGAGGAGTACCGCTCCTCGACGAGCACGGCGTCCGCCGTCGATCGGGTACCGGCCACCATCAAGCCTTGATCGCGATCGGGTATCTCGACGGCGTCCGGCTCTCCCGGGCCGTCATCGCCGGCGCGCACTTCGTCGCCGAGCGCTCCGAGGCGCTTAACAAGATCAACGTCTTCCCCGTGCCCGACGGCGACACGGGGACGAACGTCGCCGGGACGCTTCAGAAGATCGCGGCAGGCATCTCACGGGTGCGCCTTCGCGACATCCGCGAGATGTCGAAGACGCTGGCGGACCAGGCGGTCTCCGGCGCGCGCGGGAACTCGGGCGCGATCCTCGCGCAGTTCTTCTGGGGGTTCTCGGAGGGGCTGCCGGACGCGCCGCGCCTATCGACGAAGGGCTTCGGCGCGGCGGTGGTGCGCGCCGCGGAGTCCGCGTACGGAGCGATCGCGCGTCCCGTCGAGGGCACGATCCTGACCGTGATCCGCGACTGGGCCCGCCACGTCGCCGACCGCGCCGCGGGGGTCGAGGACTTCGGAGTCCTGCTGCCGGAGTCGCTGCGCGCGGCGAAGCAGTCGCTCGAGAACACCCCGAAGCAGATGAAGGCGCTCCAGAAGGCGGGCGTCGTGGACGCCGGGGCGCAGGGCTTCGTCTATCTGCTCGAGGGCGTCGTGAAGTACGTCCGGGAGGCCGCCCGCCTCGTGCCGCCGGCCGTCGCGAAGGAGGAGGTCGCGGCCGCCATCTTCGACAAGTCGCCCGAGGACATCCTCTTCCGCTACTGCACCGAGACGCTGCTGGAGGGCGACGCGATCGACCGCGACGGGCTCCGCCGCGAGGCGGCGCTCCTGGGCGACTCCATCGTCATGGCCGGCGGCGGGTCGAAGCTGCGCCTCCACATCCACACCAACGAGCCCGAGAAGCTCTTCGCGACGGCGGCAAAGTTCGCGACGGTGGCGCAGACCAAGGTGGAGGACATGCGCGCCCAGCACGAGTCGCGGTTCGACCAGAACCGCGCCGCGCGCGTCGGCATCGTGACGGACTCGACGTCCGACCTGCCTCCCACGCTGCTCGAGGAGCTCGGCGTCGGCGTGGTCCCGGTCCGCGTGTACTTCGGCTCCGAGAACTATCTCGACAAGGTCACGATCACGCCGTCGGAGTTCTACGCCCGCTTCGCCGTCACGGAAGACGCGCCGAAGACGTCGCAGCCGCCTCCCGCGGACTTCACGCAGGTCTACGAGAACGTCGCCGCGCACGCGGGCTCGATCGTGTCGGTGCACCTGTCGTCCGGCCTGTCCGGCACCTACCAGGCGGCGAGGGTCGGCGCGCGGCCGGTCCAGAAGACCCGCATCGAGCACGTCGACAGCCGCAACGTCACGGTCGGCCTGGGCCTCGTCGTGCGGGCGGCGGCCGAGGCGGCCGCCTCCGGGAAGAATGCGGACGAGGTCGTCCGGATCGCGCGCGAGGCGGCGGACTCGGTGCGGACCTTCGTCGCGGTGCCGACGCTGAAGCACCTCGTCCGCGGCGGGCGGGTCTCACCGCTCAAGGGCTTCGTCGCGAGGGTGCTCGGTCTGCTCCCCGTGCTGACCATCAACCGCGAGGGGAAGGCCGAGCCGGCGGGCCGCGCGCGCGGCTACGGCGCGGCGCAGAGGAAAATGATGCGGCTCCTGTTCGACGAGGCGGGGGAGCGGGTGAGCGC
>DATBBK010000284.1:0-3271 GCA_036271035.1 Thermoanaerobaculia bacterium
CTTCTCGCCACCGGTCGTCTGCTGCCACTTCACGATGCCGGCGACGCCCTCCATGTCGCTGATCACGTGGACGCGCACCGGAGGGACGATAACGTCAGACCGTGGAGACGGGACTGGCCGGGAAAGGCATCCTCGTGACCGGGGGTGGGGGCGGAATCGGCTCGGCATGCGTGCACGCCTTCGCAGCCGAGGGCGCGCGCGTCGGGATCCACTACCGCACGAGCCGCGACCGCGCCGAGGAGCTCGCGCGCGAGACCGGCGGGGTCGCGCTGCAGGCCGACCTGACGGAAGAGGCGGAGGTTGAGCGGCTCTTCGAGGAGACGACCGGCGCGCTTGGGCGGGTGGACGTGTGCGCCGCAGTTGCCGGGATGTGGCCGCGGGACGACGAGCCGCTCTGGCGGCTCTCGCTGGCCCGCTGGGAAGAGGTGTTGCGGGCGAACCTCACGACGACCTTTCTCACCGCCCGCGGCTTCCTCCGCGAGGTGAAGCGGACCGGCCAGGGCAGCCTCGTCCTCGTCGGCTCGACCGCCGGGCGCTTCGGCGAGGCGGGACATGCCGACTACGCCGCGGCGAAGTCGGCGATCCAGGTCGGCCTCCTGCTCAGCCTCAAGAACGAGATCGTCCGGATCGCCCCGGGAGCGCGCGTCAACGCGGTCGCGCCGGGCTGGACCTACTCCCCGATGACTCGCGGGGAGCTAGACGAGAAGCTCGTTTCCCGATTGAGCCGGACGATGGCGCTGCGCAAGGTGGCGGAGGCGAAGGACATTGCACGCGCCGTCGTCGTCCTCGCTTCCGACGATCTCTCCGGTCATGTCACCGGAGAGCTCTTGACGATCGCCGGAGGGATGGAGGGCCGCACCGTCCACGAGCTGGAATGAGCCGTTTCCTCGAAAGGCTCGCCCAGAAGGCTCCAATCGTCGCCGACGGCGGCATGGGCGCGCTGCTCTCGAGCGCGGTGGCGGGGCTCCGCTGCCCCGAGGAGGCGAATCTGCGCGCGCCCGAGAGCGTGCTCGAGGTGCATCTCGGCTTCATCCGGGCCGGCGCCGAGCTGATCGAGACGAACACCTTCGGCGCGAACCGCGCGAAGCTCGCGCGCCAGTTTCTCGCAGACGAGCTGGAGGAGATCAACGCTGCCGCGGTGCGCATCGCGCGCGAGGCGAGGGAGGTCGCCGGCCGCGACGTCTTCATCGCGGGCTCGATCGGCCCCCTCGGTGACGTCGAGCTCGGCGGCCTCGATCCGGCCGAGCTCTTCGCCGAGCAGGCGCGCGTGCTCGAGGGGCGCGGCGTCGATCTGTTCATGGTCGAGACGTTCTACGACCTCGGCGAGCTCGAGACCGCTATCGAGGCGGTGCGCTCGGTCTCGGCGCTGCCGCTCGTCGCACTCCTCACCTTCGACGCGAGTGGCGAGACCCTGGCCGGAGTTAAGGCTGAGGACGCGGCATCGCGCCTGAGGCCGCTCGGCGTCGCCGCCTACGGCGCGAACCACGGTGCCGGGCCCGCGGCCGCGCTCACGGCACTCGCGCGGATGGGCAGCGACGGAGCCGTGCTCGCGGCGCTGCCGAACGTCGGCCTCGCAAGCATGAGCGGCCAGCGCATCGTATTCCCCCACGCCACGCCGGGGTACTTCGCCGAGTTCGCGGCACAGGCGCGTGCGCTCGGCGCGCGCGTGATCGGCGGCTGCTGCGGCACGACGCCGGCCCAGGTGGCGGCGATCCGCGAGGCGATCGACGCGAACCGACGTCCCGCCGGCTCGTTTCTCGTGCGGGAGCGGGAGCAGGTGGCTCCCTTCGAGCCGACGACCGGCGAGACGCAGCTCGCGCGCCAACTTCGGGAAGGCGAGTTCGCACTCTCGGTGCAGGTCGACCCGCCGCTCGGCGCGAATCCCGAGGCTCTGATCGAGACGGCGCGCGCCGTCCGCGACTCGGGCCGCGCGCAATTCGTCGACGTCAACGACAACCCGCGCGCGCGGGCGCGGATGAGCGGGATCATGGCCTCGGTCGCGATCGAGCGCTTCACGGGCGTCGAGACGATCCCGCACCTCACTCCGCGCGACACCACGATCACGGGTCTGGAGTCGCTCCTCCTCGGCGCGCACGCGGAGGGCGTCCGCAACATCCTCGCGGTCACCGGCGACCCGCCGGAGGCGGGCGACTACCCGGGCACCCACGCGGTCTACGACGTCGAATCGATCGGACTGGTGGAGCTGATCGCGAAGCTCAACGCAGGCGAGGATTGGCACGGCCGGGCGATCGACGCGCCGACAACCTTCTTCCCCGGCGTGGCCGTGAATCCCACGGCCGACGATCCGGGTCTCGAGGCCGAGCGCTTCCAGAGAAAGGTGGCGGCCGGAGCACGCTTTGCCATGACGCAGATCCTGTTCGACCTCAATGCGCTCGACGCGTTCCGGGAGCGGATCGGCGGTTGGCCCGTGCCCGTGCTCGTGGGCGTCTGGCCGATTCGGACGACCGAGACGCTGGTTCGCGTCCACAACGAAGTGCCGGGGATCGTCGTCCCGGAGCACGTGCAGGAGCGATATTGCTCAGCCGGCCCCGGGGCGCGCGAAGTCGGACTCGCGCTCGGCCGAGAGCTGATCGAGGGCGCGCGCGAGGTCGCGAGTGGCGTCTACGTGGTCGCGCCGTTCCGCCGGCCGCTCGACGTCGTCGAGCTGCTCCCCGAGGGCTAGGGCGCACAAGAGCCGGTCGACACCGGATGCGTGCCGGCGCGCGCGAGGTCGGTTCGAATGATCGAGGGCGGGACGCCGTAGCCGCTCGCCGAGCCGAGCCGCGCGGCGAAGATCATCGACTGCACCCTGCCGGAGGTGTCCACCGCGGGCCCGCCCGAGTCGCCGTGCTGGATCCGGCCGGCGACGGCGGTGATCGACCGCGTGACCGGTCCGCGCTGGAGGGCGTCCTGCGTCAGCACCGCGGCCGTCTTGCCGATCCGGCCCGGAGTCGCGGTGAGATCTCCGTCGAGCGGGTAGCCGAGGATCGCGACCGACGCGCCCGATTGCGGGTCGGCGACCGGCAGCGGCTTCAGGTCGAGTCCCGATACACGGAGGACGGCGACGTCGTTGTGGATGTCAAGCGCGACCACGGTGGCCACGGGCGGGATCACCCGGCCGGGAATGCGAACGATCGTGTCCTGCTCCCCGGCGACGACGTGCGCCGCGGTCACGATCAGGTTCCGCCCGGCGACCCAACCCGTTCCCTCGACGCCGACGCCGCAGGCCGTGCCGAGCACCTTGACGATGCGGGTGGTGGCGGCGCGGATC
>DATBBK010000285.1:0-8114 GCA_036271035.1 Thermoanaerobaculia bacterium
TCTGCGGCGTCGCGCCGGTGCCGACGACGGTGTCCTCGTACTGGAGGCCGCTCGGATTGCGGTGCATCTTCGACTCGCCTTTCTTCTCCGGCTCCGGAGCCTTCGTGTCCTGCGCCGCGAGCGTCGTCGCGGCGAGAAACGCCGCGAGACCGATCGCCATCGTCGGAGCGATCCACTTCTTCATGGTTGGAAATTCCTTTCTTGCCCCTCTTGGGCGGCGGAAGCTTACAGGAGGCCTCCGTGAATGGCCGATGAACGGTCCGACTAGAATCGCCGGCACTCCATGCGCGCCTTCCTCGTCCGCGTCGGCTTCTGCGCCCTCGGGCTCCTGTACGTCGCGATGGGCATCGTCTCCGCGCAGGTCGCGCTGCTCGGCGCTCGCGAGCAGCAGGGCGTCGGCGGTGCGCTCCGTCTGCTCCTCGACGGCGGCAAGGGCGGCTGGCTGCTCGCGGCCATCGCGCTCGGCCTCGCCGGGCTCGCCGCCGCGAGGGCGCTCGACGCGTTCCGCGGCAAGGGCGGCGCCTTCTCTCGCATCGTCCTCTTCGTCGACGCCCTCGGCTATGCGGTGCTCGCATGGACGGCGGGCACCCTGCTGCTCCACATGCGTGCGAGCCGCCCCGGACCCTCGCTGACGCGGCAAAGCGCGGCGCTGCTTCTGACCGAGAGCTGGGGACCGGCGGTGCTCGAGATCGCGGGCATCGTGATCGCGGCCGCGGGGCTGCGCGAGCTGTGGATGGGACTGAGCGGCCGTCTCGCGCACCGGCCGGACGCCGCGCCGAGGGACATCGCGAAGGTCGTCGTCGTGATTGCGCGGTTCGGGCTCGCGGCGCGCGGCGCGGTGCTCTGCGCGATCGGCTACTACATCGTCCGCGCCGCGGAGGAGGTGGACGCCACGCGCGTCCACACGATGGGCGGGACGCTCAAGCAGGTCTCGGGCACGCCCTACGGCGCGATCACCCTCGGAGTCCTCGCGTGCGGCCTCGCCGCTTACGGGATCTATCTGTTCGCGCTGGGAATCGCCAAGCGGAGGGTGTGAGAGTCGGACGGCTCCGGCTGCCGGTCGCCGCTCACTGCAATCCCAGCCACTGCCGGAGCGTCGTCGTGAGCTCCTCGGCCGCGGGCGGATCCTGGTTCGCGAGGACGACGATCGTGTAGCCGGTGTCGAGGTCCATCTCGACGACCGCGTTCGCGCCGCCGGTGCCGCCGGCGAAGCCGAGCCCGCCCGAATGCTTGTGCGGGGGAGCGCCCTTCGAAGGCGCGGGCTGGGACTTGTTTCCGAAGAACCACTCCGTCCACTCCGGCGGCAGCAGCTTGTCGCCGCGCAGCGCCCGGTCGAATGCGAGCAGATCCTCCGCGGTCGAATAGCCGCCGCCCGCCGAGCTCGAGTGTCCCGGCAGCCCGTACACGTTCGAACGCCACGGCGCCTTCGGGTCGTCGCGCGTGTAGCCGACCGCGAGGTTCGGCACGACGGCATCGGGTGAGCTCGCGTCCGTGCTCTTCATGCCGGCCGGCGCGAAGATGCGCTCCCGCACGTAGTCGAAGTAGTCGCGGCCGGACGCCTTCTCGACGATCAGCCCGAGGACGACGTACCCGGCGTTCGAGTAGCCGCGGCCCGTGCCCGGCGCGAACTTCAGCGGATCGGTCTCGAAGAGCGACAGGTAGTCGCGCAGCGTCCGGACGCGGTCCTTCGGCGTGGCCTCGAACCTTTCGCCGAAGAAGTCGCCCATCCCCGACGTCATGGTCAGAAGCTGCTGGATCGTGATGCGATCGGCCTCCGGGATCTTCGAGTCGGGAAGGTGCTTGCGGATCGTGTCGCCGAGCGCGAGCTTACCCTCCGCGGCGAGCTGCGCGATCGCGACCTGCGTGAAGACCTTGTTGATCGAGCCGATGTTGAATCTCGTGTCGGTGCGGTTCGGGACGGCGAACGCGCGGTCCGCGAGGCCCACGGCGTCCAGGAGGAAGGGCCGGCCGTCCTTCGCCATCAGCACGACGCCGGAGAATTTGTCGGCCGCCGCGAGCTCCTTCATCCGGGTCTTCGCGGCCGCCGCGGCCTCGGCGTCCGACGACTTGCGCGTCTCGGGCGGCGCCGCCGATCGCCCGCCGGCCGGCGGGGCGCCCCGCTGCGCGCCACCGGGCGCGGAACCGGGTCGCGCGTCACCGGGCGCGGAACCAGGTTGTCCGCCGCCGTCCGGTCCCGGACGGAGATCGAATCGCAGCGCGCGGATCTTCTGCGGCGGCGCCTCCTCCAGGGTGAGCTTCACCTCGAGCCAGTCGCCGGACTTCGCCGCGTGTGCCAGAAACGACGGCTGCGAGCCGCCCGGTTCCACGACCCTCGCGAGCTCCAGCCGGCCGGTCTCGTTCGCGATGCCGGACATCCGTTGCACGCGCTGGTCCAGGGGGATCTCGGCGAGCGCCGCCTCGCTGAGGTTCCCGGCGATGAAGGCTCGGATCGCGTCCGGGGTCCCGGCGTCGAACGCGGCGAGCAGGGCGGCCATGCGCTTGCCCTGGGGCGTGTCGGGGAGCGTCGGCGGGGCCGGCGGGGCGGCGGCGAGCGAGCAGACCAGGACCGCGATGGCGGACGCAATGCGCAGTTTCATGCCCCCAATCTACGCGGGGTGCTAGGGGAGGTTACGGTCGAAAAGGCGAAGAGGCGACATATTAGCCGCAGCTAATACATCGCCTCCGTCGACTCCCTCTTCCCGCTTCCCGCTTCCCGCTTACGCCTTCAGCTTCGCCAGCGCATCGTTGATCCGTTTCTTCTGCACGGGGTCGTTCGTCATCGAGAGCGCCTTGCTGTAGCTCTCGATCGCCGCCTTCTTGTCGCCCTTCGCCGCGAGCGCCTCGCCGAGGCTGTCGTACGTGTTCCACGAGTCCGGGTGGTCCTTGACGTTCTTGCGGAAGAGCACGATGGCCTCGTCCGTCTTCTTCTGGCCGAGCAGCCCGTAGGCGTAGAGGTTGATGTCGGCCTCGTTCGCGATCTTCAGCGCGTCGGCGCGCAGCGCCTCCGCCTGCGCGGTGTCGCCCTGCTTCTCGAGGATCGCGGCCTTCGTCCGCATGTTGGCGAACGTCTTCTGCGTCGTGATCGACTGGTCGGCCCACTTCAGCGCCTGGCCCATGTCGCCGTTGTGCTGCAGCTCCCACTGCGCGGCCTGGTTCCAGGCCTGCCATCCGAAGCGTCCGAGGCCGCGGAGCTGCTTCTGAAGGCTCGCCGTGACGGTCGCGTTCAGGTCGATCTTGATCGGGATCGTGACGGCGAGCTTCTCCCACTGCAGAACGAGGTCGACGGAGTCGTCGGTCGGATTCTCGAATCGGTACTCGAGCCGCTCCTCCATGTCCACCGGCTTCGGCTGGACTTGAAAGCGGACCACGTCTTCCTTCTCGTCGTAGCTGAAGCTGCCCCACGCGGTGTTCGTGCTCGACAGCATCACGGACCAGTCGTTCTGGCCGGGCAGCGTGTGCAGCCCGTACGTCCCGGCGGGCACCGGCTTGCCGCCGACCGTGGCCGGCGTCGACAGCTGGATCGTCGTGTTCTCGTTGGCGCCGGCGCGCCACGTCTCCCCGTACGGCACGAGCTTGCCCCAGATCTCGCGCTTGTTGACGGCGGGACGGTGGTACGTGACGGTGATGTCGGTCAGACCGATGCGCTGGCTGACGGACGCCGCGGGGCTGGCCTGCGGCATGTCGAGCGGCGGAAGCTGCGCCGTCGCCGGTACGGCCGCCAGGATGAGCGACGCGGCTCCCATCAGGAGCCCTCCCCGTGACAAGGAAATTCGCTGCATGGGACCTCCTCCTTCCATATCAGGAGGTCCTTACGGCAAAGCCGGAAAGGGGTTTAGCGGGGGAGTCCGACGCGGGCGAGGGCGAGGACGAAGGGCCCGAAGGCCGGGACGAAGCTCAGGCGGCGCTGTAGCCGGATTGGGGGGAGATGCCGTCGGTGTCGCGGGCGCGCTTCTGCGGGGCCGGAGACGAGCTCTTGAGCGCGCAGAAGAGCAGGTCGGCCCGGCGGCGGACGCCGTGCTTGACGAGCAGGTTCGAGACGTGGAACTTGGCGGTGCGCTCCGACATTTGGAGGCGCCGCGCGATCTCCTTGTTCGAGAGGTTGTCGAGGACCGCCTCGAGCACCTGGCGTTCCCGGCGCGTCAGCCCCTCGAAGCCCGTCGCGTAGACCCGCAGCGGCACGGTGCAGAGGGCGGAGTCGACGAAGCGCGAGAGCAGCGCGCGGCCGACCCACAGCCCGCCGGTGGCGACGGTCTCGAGCGCGCGGGGCAGGGTCGCCTCGGCCTCGGCGTACGCCATGAGCCCTTTGACTCCGAGTCGCAACAGCGCGAACGCCGTCGAATCCTCGAACCGCTCGGCGAGCAGCAGGATGCGCGACGCCGGCTGGCGCGCATGGATGCCCGTGACGACCGCCTCGGTGACGGGAAACTGAGGATGCGCTTCGACGATGTAGACGGATGCCTTTGGCACCGTAAGACCCTCGAAGTCCGGAATGCGATCCGCTTCGAGGCGGCGCTCCATCAGTCGGAACCCGTGCTCACTGATCACGCGTTCGAACTGCGGGAGCACCAGTGGATGGCACCAATAGAAACCCACCGAGCACCGATGACTGGAGGAACCCACTGATTCGGAGGTTAACGGACGCTCGCGGAAAAGCGCAACCCCTAAATTCATTTATTTGGCGGAAGCGTCCTCGCGAGGACTCAGTGAAAATTTTTCAAACTACATCGCGCTCCGACGCATCTCGCGCGCTGCGCGGCCGCGCGTCGACCTCGTCCGAGTCGGCGTGCGCGTGCCGCGTGCGCGTCGCGCCTCGGCGCTACGTATTCGTTCGCGTCTTCGCGATCGCGGGCGCATCGGCGCTCGCGATCGGCGCGTCGGCGTACACGGGATGACACCAGTGGCGATACTCGGGACGGCGGCCGCGCACGACGTCGAAGTAGAGTGCGCGCAGCGCCGCGACGATCGGGCCCATGCGTCCCGAGCCGATCGCGCGGTGATCGACGCGCGTCACCGCGGCGATCTGAACTCCGGTGCCGCAGAAGAACGCCTCGTCGGCGAGCGAGATCTCGGTGCGATCGATGCGGCGCTCCACGACGGGAACGTCGAGGCCGTCGCGCAGGAGCTCGAGCAGCGTGCGCCGCGTGATTCCCTCGAGGATGTTGTCGGTGGTCGGAGGCGTCACGACGGCGCCGTTCTTCACGAGGAAGAAGTTCTCCGCCGATCCCTCCGCGACGTGGCCGTCCTGGTTGAGCATGATCGCCTCGTCGAAGCCGGCGCGCTGCGCGTCCGTCTTCGCGAACGCGGAGTTGACGTACGACCCCGTGATCTTCCCGCGCGCGGGAATCATGTTGTCGTCGACGCGGCGCCAGGACGAGATCGTCGCGTGGACACCCTCCTCGTTCTCGACGTACTTTCCGTAGGGGAGGGCGACGATCGAGAGCTCCGGAGTCAGGTTGTGCAGGCGCACTCCGATCGACTCGTCGCCGTAGAACGCGAGCGGCCGCGCGTAGCAATCCTCGCGGTAGACCTCCGCGCGCAGGAGGCTCACGCACGCCTCCGTGAGATCGGCGATCGAGAAGGGCAGCTGCATGTCGAGCAGGCGCGTCGATTCGAGGAAGCGGCGGAAGTGGTCGTGAGGGCGGAATACGAACAGCTCCTGCTCGTCGCCGTTCCAGTACGCGCGGACGCCCCCGAAGCAGCCGGTCCCGTAGTTCAGCGCATGAGTGAGGACGCCGACGCGCGCCTCGGAGTAGGGAACGATGCGTCCGCGGAAGAACGCGAAGCGCGGAAGAGCCATGATCGACCTCCTGTCATCACCACTCACGCAACCAGTCCATTTCTAAAGTCCACCTCGGGTGTATGCTCCGAGTGGACATGAACATGGACCGGCTGGACCGGAGAATCAATAGCCACTTCGCCGGAAGTGGATTGCGTCACTGCGGCATGGTCGCGCGTGTCCTCTTTCGTGGGGACGGGCCTTGTCCCCGCCCGCATCGCGCATCCGATGGCACGGGCGACGGCAAGGGCCGCCCCTACGAAGCCCGAGAGACTCTTCCATGACGATCGCGGCCTTCCTCTCGACTCTGGGCCGCTGGACGGAGGGAAGCGGCCCCGTCTACGCCCGACTGGCCCGCGCGATCCGGTCGGCGGTGGAGCGCGGGGAGATGCGTCCCGGCGAGCGCCTTCCGTCCGAACGCGTGCTCGCCGAGCGTCTCGCGGTCTCGCGGACCACGGTCGTCTCCGCGTACGAGGAGCTGCGGCGCGACCGCGTCCTCGAGAGCCGGCAGGGCAGCGGGACGCGCGTCGCCGGAGCGCCGGCCCGGCCGCCGGGCCTGCTGCTGCGCGAGGATCCGTCCGAGTCCTTCCGCCGCCATCCGGTCTGGCGCAGCCTGACGGAGGGGGCGGGCGGCACGATCGAATTCCTCGGCGCGCATCTGCCGGCGCCGGAGCTGCTCGCGCGCGAGGCGTCGCGCATCGACGAGAAGTCGCTTCGCGAGGTCTCACGCGGCCCGGGCTATCTGCCGATGGGACTTCCCGCGCTGCGACAGGCGATCGCGCGCCACCTCGAGGCCTCCGGGCTTCCGACGACGGAGGACCAGGTCCTCGTCACGCACGGCGCGCAGCAGGCGATCGGTCTCGCCGCGGCGCTCCTGTGCGACCGCGGCGACGCCGTGCTCATCGAGGACCCGACGTATCTCGGCTCGATCGACATCTTCTCGGGGCGCGGCGTCCGCCTCGTCACGACGCCGGTCGGCGGCGACGCCGCGTGGGTCGCGCGCCTGCGCGAGACGATCGTCCGCACCGCGCCTCGGCTCGTCTACCTGATGCCGACGTTCCAGAACCCGACCGGCGCGGTGATGCCCGAGCCGTGCCGCCGCTCGCTCGCGCGGCTGTCGCGGGACATGCAGGTGCCGATCGTCGAGGACAACACGCTCGCCGATCTCTCTTTGGCGGGCCGGCCGCCCGCGCCGATCGCGGCGTTCGACGCCGCGGCGCCGATCCTGACGATCGGCTCCCTCTCGAAGCTGTTCTGGGGCGGACTCCGCATCGGCTGGATTCGCGCGTCGGACGAGATCCTCCAGCGGATCACGCGCCTGAAGATCATGGCCGACCTCGGCGGCTCCGTCATCGGCCAGCTCGTCGCGGTGAAGCTCCTCGCGGAGGCCGAGCGCGTGCGCGCGATCCGTCGCCGCGAGATGCGCGAGCGGCTCGACCGGCTCACGAAGCTGCTCTCGCGGCACCTGCCCGACTGGAGCTGGGAGGAGCCGGCGGGAGGGCTGTCGCTGTGGGTCCGACTGCCGCGCGGCGACGCGAGCGCGTTCGCGCAGGCCGCGCTGCGCCACGGGGTCGCGGTCGTGCCGGGCGCGCTCGCCTCTCCGACCGGAGGCTGCGCGGACCGGCTCCGCATCCCGTACGTCCTCGACGCGGCGCCGATGAAGGAGGGCGTCGAGCGGCTCGCGCGGGCGTGGGACGCCTACGCGGGCACGGAGAAGCGCCGCAGCGCGGGCGTCCTCGTCTAACCGCGAGGGCTCGTTTCGGCTCGCTCACGTTACGGGCGGCCGCAAGGGCCGCCCCTACGACGAACCGCTAGCCTCCGGCTGCGGCCTTCGTCGCTCCGGCCGGCGCGCCCTTCAGATATTTGTCCAGGAACTTCAGGACCGCGCTCCAACCCTCGATCTGGTCCTTCTTCTTCGTGAAGCCGTGGCCCTCGTCCGGGAAGACGATGTACTCCACGGGCACGCCGCTCTTCTTGACCGCCGCGACGATGTCGTCCGACTCGGGCTTGATCACGCGCGGATCGTTCGCGCCCTGCAGGACGAGGAGCGGCCGGCGAATCTGATCCGCGTGGAAGAGCGGAGAGGTTTCCTTCAGGAAGTCCTTCTCGGTTTCCGGGTTCCCGATCTCCTTGTAGAGCGCGAGGCGCTGCGACTCCCACCACTTCGGTATCGACTCCAGCGTGCGAATCCAGTTCGCGACGCCGAAGAGATCGACGCCGACGGCGAACTCCTCGGGCTTGAACGCGAGCGCCGCGAGCACCATGTAGCCGCCGTAGCTGCCGCCGAGGATCCCGACCTTGCTCGCGTCGACGTAGGGAAGGCTCTGGAGATACTTCT
>DATBBK010000286.1:0-19758 GCA_036271035.1 Thermoanaerobaculia bacterium
GTTCCTGCCGAACACCTACCTCCAGGCCGCATTCACGGTTCAGAGGAGGCTGGACACGCGCTACTGGGTCAACCGCTACCTGGTCGATCTGGTCAAGATGTTCTGAGAATCGGGCCCGGCCTCCGGCTATACAATCGAGCCGCACATGAACAAGAACGTGGTTGCCTGCGTGGAAGATCTCTTTTTCCGCTCGAAGATCGAGGCGACCGCGCGACACTTGAACGTACCGGTGAAGTTCGTTTCGGCGAAGGACCTTCCGCGCGCGGCTGGCTCGCCGGAGACGGCCGCCGTCCTCCTCGAGCTGTCGTCGAACGGCGACTGCCTTGCGGCGATGCGCGAGCTGCGCGGCGGGAACGCGACCCGCGATCTTCCCGTGATCGGGTTTCTCTCGCACGTCGACAAGCAGCTCGCCCGCGACGCCGAGTCGGCCGGCGTCACCCAGGTGCTGCCCCGCAGCCAGTTCTCCGAGACGCTTCCCGATCTGCTCATGGACCTGCTCGCCCCCGGCACGAAGCGCGAGGTCCAGGAGGAGCCGGAGCTGCCGGACGAATAGGACGCCGCGGCCTGAAGGCCGGAGCGTCGGCGCTGGCGCCCGCCCGCCTTCGTTCCGACTCGTGCCCCCCGCCCACTTCATCCGGGGCCGCCCGCCGTCACGTTCGGTTCACCCGCTCGGGCGCACAATAGAGTCGTGCGCTCGCCCAGACGCGTCGTCGTCGACTGGTTCCTGAAGCGGCTGACCGCCCGCCGCCGCCGCTACCAGCGGTTCGTCTACAACGAGCCCGAGCGACTCAAGGCCACGATCCGGCCCGGCGACGTCCTGCTCGTGGACGGCGACCAGCGCGTCTCGCAGGCCATCAAGTACCTCACGATGTCGACCTGGTCGCACAGCGCGATCTACGTCGGCGACGCGCTGCTGAAGCGCGATCCCGCGATGCGCGCCGAGATGCATCGCCGCTTCGGCCGCGAGGCGCGCCATCTCCTCGTCGAGGCGGTCGTCGGAAAGGGCGTGATCGTCTCGCCGCTCGTGAAGTATCTCGACTTCAACATCCGCATCTGCCGGCCGATCGGTCTGAAGGAGACGGATCTCGAGATCGTGCTCGACCACGTCATCTCGAGGATCGGGTGGAAGTACGACCAGCGGAATTTCTGGGATCTGACGCGCTACCTCCTGCCGTTCCGCATGATCCCGAGCGAGCTGCGGGAAGACGCGCTCCACTTCGGCAGCGGCCGCGATACCGAGACGATCTGCTCCTCGCTGCTCGCCGAGGCGTTCGGCACGGTGCACTTTCCGATCGTGCCCGTGCCCGTCCGAGAGAAGCCGCGCAACGCCAGGGAGCGGATCAAGCAGCAGATTCTCGGCCGGCCGACCCGGCGCGCTTACAGCGGACTCCTGCGCGCGCGGCATCCGACGCTGGTCGTGCCGCGGGACTTCGATTTGAGTCCCTACTTCGAGATCGTCAAGTTCAATCCCCGCGATACCAAGGCGTTCGACTACAAGCGCCTGACGTGGGATGAGGGCGTTCCCGTCCAGAAGGGATAGCGCGGTTAAGGGGCATTGCGGCTTTGCCGCTTTGGAGCGGCACTCGCCGAGAGGCTCAATCCAGTTCGTCGCTCCTGGCGCGCCGCTCAAAGGCGGTGGCCTCGCGGCTCGCGAAGAGTCCGGGACGATTCCGACGGCCCTCCAGCGGCTTAGGCCGCGGCTTCGGCGGCTCGTGAAGGCGAGTCCGTCGGAATTCGCCGCGTTCTAAGCCGAGGCGCTTTGCGTATCGCTCCGCGATACGCGTCCGGTGCGGCGAAGCGTCAACTCGATCGCTTCTTGGCCTTTGTCTTCATCGCGTTTTTCGCCCTTTTCGCCTTTTTCGGCGACTCCGGCGCGATCACGCTCACGCTCGACTCCGCCTCGATCCCGTGCTTCTCGAGGTCGGCGCGGAGGCCCTCGTCGGAGAGGTCGATCGGGTGCGAGTTCTTCCAGTCCTGGCGAAACGTACGCTCCAGGCGGCGGATCACGGCGCGATCCTCCGTCTCGATCGCGAGCTCGCGGCGGGAGTCGAAGCTGCCCGGCGCGATGTTCATCGATCCGACGATGGCGCGCTTTCCGTCGGCGAGCAGCATCTTCGCGTGGAGGTGGAGGCCCTTCAGCTTGTGGATCTTGATTCCCGTGTCGGCCATGACGCGGAGCCCCGCCACTCCCTCGAGGAGCTTCTTCTCCTTGAGCGCGTGCGGCGGCAGCGACATCAAGTGCACCTTGACGCCGCGCCCGTGCGCCGCCACGAGCCGCTCGATGATCGTCGGGTCCTGGTAGCGCTCGTTCTGCAGATAGAGGTACTCGCGCGCCGAGTCGATGAACCGCGCGATGCGCTCCCGGCCGTTGCCGCGGCACCAGATGAGCCGCCGGTCGCCCGAGCCGAAGTCGGACCGGCTCCAGTCCGCCTCGAATCCCTGGCGAACCTCGTCGATCTCCTCGGGATTCCGCGTGATCACGGCGTAGTCGCGCGTCTTGCCGAAGTTCTTCGGCGCCCAGTTGTGGGACTCGACGAACGCGCTCGCGCCGTCGACGACCATCGACTTCTCGTGCGAGACGTCGAACGCCGGGTGGGTGTCCTTCACGACGATTTTCGCGGCGCGCAGCCGCCGCTTCGCGTCGTCGTTGTCCGACTCGCCGGAGCGGCGCGCGGGGTTGAGCATGACGCGGACCGTGACGCCCCGCTTCCGCGCCGCCGCGAGCGCGCGGATCAGGCGCAGCTCGGTGAAGAGGAACATCTTGACGAGGATCGACTCGCGCGCCGCGCGGATCGCGGCGAGGAGCGGCGTCATGCCGTCCTCGGGCAGGACGACCAACTGCTGGCCGGTCGCCCGCGTGCGTCCCGTGGTGCGCCCGCGCTTCACCGGGCTCATGCGCGTGCCGCCGGGGCGCTGGCTCCGCCCCCGAATTGCAGCTCGTAGAGCGACGCATACTCCCCGCCCTTCGTGATCAGCTCGTCGTGCGTCCCCTGCTCCGCGATGCATCCCCCCTTCAGCACCATGATCCGGTCCGCCTGCTTGATCGTACCGAGCCGGTGGGCGATGACGAGCGACGTCTTGCCCTTCATCAGCCGGTCCAGCGCCTCGACGACGAGCGACTCCGATTCGGCGTCGAGGCCCGACGTCGCCTCGTCGAGGATCAATATCGGCGAGTTACGGATGATCGCACGAGCGATGCCGATCCGCTGCCGCTGTCCTCCGGAGAGCTGCGAGCCGCGCTCGCCGACCACCGTGTCGTAGCCCTGAGGCAACCGGCGGATGAACTCGTCGGCGTTCGCCAGCTTCGCGGCCTCGACGATCTCGGCCTGGGTCGCCTCGGGCTTGCCGTACGCGATGTTCTTCGCGATCGATTCGTCGAACAGCACGGTCTCCTGCTGCACGTAGCTGATCTGGTCGCGGAGCGACTTCAGGGTGAAGCCGCGGAGATCCTCTCCGTCGATCTTCACCGTGCCGTTCGCGGGATCGTAGAGGCGCGGCACGAGGTTGATCAGCGTCGATTTGCCCTCGCCGGTCGGCCCGACGAGCGCGCCCATCTTGCCGGCGGGGATCTCGAAGTGCACGTCGCGGAGAATCGGCTTGCCGGGCTCGTAGCCGAAGGCGACGTGATCGAACTGGATGTGCCCCGCCAGCGCGGGCGCGTCCTTCGCACCGGGCGACTCCTGGAGTTGCGCGTCGCTGTCCAGGATCTCCTGGATGCGGTCCATTCCGACCGCGGCCTTCGACGCGGAGTTCGTCATCTTCGCGAGGTCCTCCATCGGCTTGAACATCTTGCCGAGGTAGAGCAGGAAGACCACGAGCGAGCCGGCCGTCATCTGCCCGGAGACGACGACGCTCGCGCCGTACCAGAGGACGAGGGCGGTGCCGATCGCCGCAACGAGATCCATCACGGGCGACAACAGCGCCTTGACCCTTCGGGCCTGCAGCGCCGCCTGGACGGATGCCTCGCTGGCCCGCGCGAGCTTGCGCTCCTCGAGGTCACCCTGCGCGAACGCCTGGATGACGCGGATGGCGCCCAGAGACTCCTCGACCGTCGAGACGATCTCGCTCTCCTTCGCGCGCACCGCCTTCGTCGACTGCTTCACGAGTCGCGTGAACCGCTGCACGAACAGGAACAGGAACGGCGTCACCGCCATCGCAATCAGCGTGAACTTCCAGTCCAGGTAGAGCATCACGACGAACATGCCGACGATCGTCGCGATGTCGATCGCGATCGAGAGCAGCGAGGCCGAGAAGAAGGACTGCACGTTGTCGATGTCGTCGGTGATCGTGGAGAGGATGTTCCCGAGCTTGTGGTGGTCGTAGTACGAGAGCGAGAGCCGCTGGAGGTGGTGGTACACCTTGCGGCGCAGGTCGTGCGCGAGGAACTGGCCGACGCTGGTCGTCAGGTAGGAGTCGAAGTACGACGCGACCGACGAGACGAGCGCGATCGCCACCGTCGCGATCGCCGCGATGGCGATCGCGCCGAACTTGTGCGAGCCGAGGAGATCGTGGAGCGGCTGCAGGAAGCGCGGGAGCGGGTGGCGTCCGATGACCGAGTCGAGGACGATCTTCAGCGGCCACGGCTCGGCAAGATCGGTCGCCGTCTCGAAGATCATCGCGACGAACGCGAAGGTGAGAGGCCACCGATAGGGCCGAAGGACGTGCTGGAAGAGGAACCGCCGGTTCATGGGATCGAGGTCCCCATTCTTACGGACTTTCAGCCGGGAGTGGAAACCGCCATGAGGGAGCCGGAACCGACAGCTCGGAGCAGGGAGGCCGCGACTCCCGGGCGTCTACTGGTCGACGGCGCGGCCGCCCGACAGGATCCCGTTGACCGCCTGAATCCGCTGCTCGAGGACGCGCCGGATCTTGCCGACCTCGGCGTCACCGGCCTGGAAGCGCACCGAGTCGCCCTGGAACTCGAAGCGCATGACGATGTCGCGATCATCGGGCATCAGCCCGAGCAGTCCGGCGCGATACGCGCGCATCCATTCCGGTGAGGGCTCGCCGTCGAGACGCGCGCGGAAGTACGACCGGCCGTCGTTCGCCGGCCCCTCCCGGAACGGCTGCTCCTGCGAGAGGTAGACGCGATGCGTCGCCGGAGCCTCTCCGGGGCGTCGGCGCATCGGACGGCGATGCTGGGGGCGTCTCACTTGAGCGGAGATTCTTTCATGCGGGTTTGCCTATTTTCCAGACTTATTGTGTCCGTGCCGGAACCGAGGGCCGGCCTCAGACGAACGTTCCCGCGCTCACGATGGTCAGGTCCTCGACGCGCACCCGTTTGCGGAAGGCGTCATCGGCCTGCTCCTTCGTGATCGAGGCGACCTTCACGGGGAACTCGTCCAGGTAGGAGACGCCGAACCCGTAGCCGACGGCCGCGTCGACCGCCTGGGCGATCCCGGCGTTCGAGCCGAGGTCGACCTGGAACCGGCCGGCGCGCGAGCTCTTCTCCTCGGCCAGCTCGCGCGCGGTCATGCCCTCCCGAAGGAACTTCGACGTCTCGTCGAGCGTGGAGGCGACCGCGGCGTCGCGCATCTCCGGCTTAACGGTGACGCTGATCAAGAACGGGCCCGGCACGTGCGTCGCGCCGAAGCTCGAGTGGATGCCGTAGGTCAGCCCCTCGATGTCGCGCACGCGTACTCCCAGCCGCGAGGTCAGCGACGACTGGCCGAGCGAGGAGTTGGCGAGCGACGCGGCGAGGTACTCGGGATCCGTGCGGCGCAGGTTCGAGGGCGCCGCCATCACGACGTCGGCGCTGGCCTTGTCGGGCATGCGGACCGTGTGGGACCCCGGCGAAGCGGCCGGCGGCGCCGCGGGCGGGATCGCGGGATCCGGCCCGGACGGCCAGTCCGAGAGGCCGCGTTCCAGCGTGTCGAGCACGCGATCCGCTTCGACGTCCCCGGCGACGACGAGGATCAGCGACGCCGCGCCGTAGCGCGCGCGATAGAAGCCCTCCAGGTCTCCGCGCGTGAGCGACTCGACGCGCTCGATCCGCTCCGGGCCGGTGTTGCGGTGGAGCGGGTGCTGTGGCGGGTAGATGCGGCGCATCGCGTCCTCGAACGCGCGCACCGAGGTCTGGTCCTGCTGCTGTCGGATCGAGCCGACGAGCCGCTTCTTCTCGCGCTCGAGCTCGTCGTCCGGGAACACGGGTGTGCGGAGCACCTCGAGGAGCGCCTCGAAGAGGAGATCCGTGTCGCGGGACAGGCACGCGCCGGAGATGTCCACGCCGACCGGATCCGACGCGTCCGACGCGAACGAGAGGCTCGCGGCGCGGCTCTCGAGGTCCTCGGCGAGCTGCAGCTTGGTGCGGCGCGCGGTCCCCTTCATGAGCTCCCCCGCCGTGAGCGACGCGATGAGCCGCCGCTCGGCCGGCGCGTAGATGCGTCCCGCGCTCAGCGTGCCCGACAGCGCGAGGGTGGGATTGAAGCGGTTCTCGAGGACGTAGAGCCGCGCGCCGTTGGCCAGACGCCGGTGCCGGACCGCCTCCGCGAACGGGACGCGCCGGTGCTCCGCCGCGGCGGTGCTCACGCCTCGGCCTCTTCCTGGTCCTCGGCGGCGGCCTCGTCGCCGGAGGCGGGCTCTTCGCCGGCCGCGGGCTCTTCGCTGGCCGCGGGCTTGGGCAGGAAGAGCCCGGCCGTCAGCGCATCGTCGTGGAGGTACGCGAGCACGACGCGGCGGACGTCGTCGGGCGTCACCTCGCGGATCTTCGCCGGATAGTCGGCGTACCACTCCCAGTCGGCGACGGCGATCGCCTCGGAGAGCGACGCGGCGATCTGGTCCGTCGAGTCGCGGTCGAACACGACCTCCGCCTCGATCTGCGTGCGCGCCTTGAGGCACTCCGCCTCCGTGACGCCGTCGGCGGCGATCCGGGCGATCTCGCGGCGGATGACCGACTCGATCTCCGCCGGCTCGACGCCCGGCCGCACCGGAGCGAAGATCGAGAAGAGCGCGGGATCCCGAAGCTGCCAGGGGACCACCGACACCGACAGCGAGAGCGTCTTCTCGACGAGCGCCTGATGCAGCCGCGACGTGATGCCGCCGCCCAGCACGTTGCCCAGAACGGCGAGCGCGGGCGTGTCCGCGTGGCGCGCCTCGACGGTGCGCCACGACATCGCGCACCACGCGATCTGTCCGGCGCGGCGGACGACGAAGCGGCGCTCCCCCTCCTGCGGCGGCTCGACCGTGTACACGTGCGGGATCGGCCGCTCCGACGCGGGGATCGGGCCGAAGTGCCTCGCGAGGAGCGCGAGCGTCGCCTCCTCCTCGAAGTCGCCGATCACCATCGCCGTCGCGTTGTTCGGGTGGTAGAAGGTCTCGTAGAACTCCCGCAGCCTCGCCGTCGACACCTCCTCGATGTCGCTGCGCCAGCCGATCGTCGGATGGTGATACGGGTGCTCGCGGAACGCCGTCGCGAACGTGTGCTTGTAGAGGACCTGGAAGGGCGAGTTCTCGCCGCGTTCGAACTCGTTGCGGACGACGGTCATCTCGGGCACGCGGTCCTCGTCGCGCAGCAGCGCGCCGCGCATGCGCGACGCCTCGATGCGGACGGCCGTGTCGAGCGCGGACGACGGGATCGTCTCGTAGTAGTTCGTCCGGTCGAACCAGGTCGTCGCGTTGAAGCGCGCGCCGAGCGCCTCGAGGACCGCGGCGACGGCCGTGCCCTTCGCGCGCTCGAACTCCGGCGTCCCCTTGAACATGAGGTGCTCGAGCAGGTGCGTCGCGCCGGTGTAGCCGACGGCCTCGTTGCGGCTCCCGACGTGGTACACGATCGCGAACGTCACGACGGGCGCGACGCGGTTGGAGAGCAGGAGCACGCGGAGCCCGTTCGCGCGCATGCGGAACTCGCGGAAGCCGGCCTTCTCCTTGACGAGCTCGAAGGCGTCGCCCGTCACCGGTGTCGGGTGTCGCGTGTCGGGTGTCGAGTGAGACGGCGGGTTCAAGCGGGAAACCTGAAACCTGAAACCTGGAACCGGAGACCTCTCATCGTCCGCCCGCGACGTCCTCGGCGCCGTCCACTCCGATCACGTTCCCGGAGATCCACGCGCCGGCGTCACCGGACAGCGCGACGAGCGCCTTGGCGACGTCCGCGGGCGTCGTCAGCCGGCCGGCAGGATGCATCGCCTGCACGCGCTCGATCATCGCCTCGTTGCCCGGGATCTTTCGCAGCGCCGGCGTGTCGGTGACGCCTGCGCGCAGCGCGTTGCACGCGACGCCGTGCGGCGCGAGCTCGACCGCGATCTGCCGAACGTACGATTCCAGCGCCGACTTCGCGGCGGACACGGCGCCGTACGCGGGCCACACGATGTGATCCCCGGCCGAGGTCATCGCGAAGATCTTCGCGCCCGGCGCGAGCAGCTTCCCGAAGAAGAGGTCCTGCGTCCAGTACACGAGCGAGCTCGCCATCACGTCGAGCGTCATCTCGATCTGCGGCTTGGAGATCGCGTTCTCGCGCGGCTCGGCGAAGAACGGCTTCAGCGTGCCGAACGCGAGGGAGTGGAGCAGCACGGACACGCGCGACTCGGGCGCGTCGCCGCCGCAGGTCTCCTTGATCTTGCCGACGACCTCCGCGCGCTTCTCGTCGTCGGCCGCGTTCACGTTGAAGAACTCGGCGCGGCGGCCGGAGTTGCGGATCTCGCCCGCGATCCGGTCGGCGTTGGCCTGGGTCGCCTTGCGGTCGAGGTGGACGCCGAACACGTTCCAGCCGCCCTTCGCGAGCGCAAGGGAGCAGGCCTCGCCGAAACCGGACGAGGCTCCGAGCACGACGGCCCAGCGGGAGCGGGGTTCTGCGGTCAAAGCGGGGGGGATCTTACAACGCGGCAGGGCGGTGAGCCGCGAGGCGCGGCGGCCGGCCCTCGTCTAGACTGGCATCGCGTGAATGCGGCGAACGAGAGCCTGGCGGGGCGGCGCGGTCCGCTCGTCGTCGCCCTCCTCGTGCTCCTCGCCGTCGTCTGGATCGAGCCGTTCGGCTCCTCGCTCGCCGAGCCCGACGAGACGCGCTACGCCGAGATTCCCCGGGAGATGCTCGCCGCCGGCGACCTCGTCGTGCCGCGGCTGAACGGCCTGCCGTACTTCGAGAAGCCTCCCCTGCTCTACTGGGTCAACGCGGCGTCGCTGCGGATCTTCGGCGAGACACCCTGGGCCGCGCGGCTGCCGACGCGGCTCGCCGGGACCGGCACCGCCGCGCTCGTCTTCGTCGCCGCGTTAGGCGCCGGGCTCGCGACGACGTCCGCCGCCGCGGCCGCGATCCTCTTTCTGACCGCGCCGATCGGTTTCCTCTTCGCGCGAACGAACCTGACGGACGGCCTGTTGACGTTCTTCTTCACGGCGACGCTCCTCGCCGCCCGGGGGGCGGTGCGCCGCCGCGAGGACGGGAGGAGCTGGGCGAGCCTCGCCGCGCTCGCCGGCGGCTGCGCGGCCGCTGCTTTCCTGACGAAGGGCCTGATCGCGATCGTCCTGCCCGGCGCGATCGTCGTCGCGTGGGCCGCCGCGACGCGGCGCCTCGTCACGGCGGTTCGCGTCATGTTTCTCTCGCCCGCGCCATTCGTGTTCGCCGTCCTCGTCGCGCCGTGGCTCATCCTGGCGGAGGGGCGCCATCCGGGCTTTATCCAGTTTTTCTTCATCCACGAGCACCTGCAGCGCTTCGCGACCGGGTCCGCGAAGCGCACGGGCGCGGTCTGGTATTTCGTGCCGGTCTTCGTGCTGGGGTTTCTGCCCGGGCTCGTCTTCTTCCTGCGCGGTCTCGCGAGGTCGCTGCGCCCGTCCGACGAGAGCTTCTTCTTCCTCCTCTGGTTCGCGATCGTCTTCGTGTTCTTCTCGCTCTCCGGCAGCAAGCTCCCGCCGTATCTCTTCCCCGCGATCCCCGCGGCCGCCGTGCTCGCGGCGCGCGGGCTGCCCGCGGAGGGACGGAGGGGCGCGTGGCTCGCCCAGGCCGCGCTCGCGACGGCGTTCACGGCCGCCGTGTTTCTCGTCCCCGCCGTGCGCTCCGAGGTCTCGCGGCCCGACGTCGCGGGGATTCTCGCTCCCGCCCTCGCGATCCTGGTGCTCGGAAGCTGGGCGGCGGTCCTCTTCGCGCGCAACGCGCGGCCGCTCGCGGTCGCTTGCGTGGCGATCGGCTGGGCCGCGTTCTGCGCCGGCGTGTCGCTCGGCTGGCCGCGCATGCCGCAGGCGAGGATGAACGGCGAGCTCGCGACCGCGGCGAAGGCGGCGGCACGCGAGCGCGGCGCCCCGATCGTCGGCTACCGCGACTACCTGAACGGCCTGTCGTGGGAGCTGAAGACGCCGATCCCCGTCGCCGACTACGCCGGCGAGCTCGAGCCGTGGTTCGAGATGCGCCCCGAGGTGCGCGACGCCCTCTATTGGCCGAAGGAGAAGTTCTGGGATCTGTGGGCGAGCGGGAAGCCGGTCGTCGCTCTGGTGCGGATGAAGGATCTCGTCGCGATGATGACGGCGACCCCGCCCGCGCGCGTCGTGAAGTGGAGCGGGCGACATGCGATCGTTGTGAACTGGTGACCGGGACGGATGCCGAAGGACGGGCCCGCAAGTCCCGCGGCTGCTAAGTCGCTTATGGAACGCGGCACTCCGCAAGTCAGGCCTGCGCGCTTCGATGGGGTCAGCCCTCAATTTTTCGGAGCTCAGAAAGAGCCGGGCTCTATCGCGTTCGCGTCGTCGCTCCGAAAAACAAAGGACTGACCCCGAGCACGGCATCCGGTCAGCGACTCTGCGGCGTTTACGGGATGTATCCCTTTATCGTCCGCGCCGTCACGCCGGCCTTGTCGACTGCGACCTGCAAGGCGCGGTACTGGCCGTCCGGCTTCTGCGAGTCCGTGCGAAACGCGACGATGTACTGCGAGCGCAGCTCCTCCTCGATCCGCTTCGTGACCTCGGCGACCTTCTGCGCGCTGTTGATGTGGAAGACCTCTCCACCAGACTCGTGCGCGACTTCGTTGATCGCCTTGCGCACGCCGAAATCCAGCGGCGAGATGCCGATCCCGATGAAGTAGATCGGCGCTCCCGCCGACCGGCAGTAGCGCAGCAGCGTGTCGAAGTCGACGTGCGAGTGGTTGTCGGCGCCGTCCGTGACGACGATGAGCGCCTTGCGGCCCTGGAGCGTGCGGAACTGGTACAGGCCGAGCACGATCGAGTCGTACAGCGCCGTCGCGCCGCGCGCCTCGGGCTCGCGCGCCGCGCGCTGGAGCGCCGCGGAGTCTGCCGTCAGCTCCTGGATCATGCGCGGCTGCTCGCGGAACTCGATGACGAACCCCTTGTCCTTGTCGCGGATCAGCCCGCGGAAGAGCTCCGCGGACGCGTCGTGCACGAACGGCATCGACTTGTCCATCGAGCCGGATCCGTCGACGACCAGGCCGATCGTCAGCGGCAGCTTCTCGGCGAGCTCGAAGCCGGTGATCGCCTGCGGGCGGCCGTCCTCCTGGATCTTGAAGTCGGACTCCGTCAGGCCGTGGACGAACTTGTTGTCCTTGTCGAGCGCCGAGACGTGGAGCTGCACGACGTCGACGCGCACGTTCTCGATCGTCGTGTTCGGACCCTTCGTGTAGTGGATGTCGTTGGCTTCCTTGCCGTCCTCCGTGACCGCCGTCGCGCGCACGTAGTCCGCCTTCGAGTACTCGTTCATCGGAAGCGCGACCTCGTACGGGCCGGACTCGGTGTTCCACGTCTTGAGCTTCTTCTCGCCCAGGAACAGGTCGACCTGCTTTGGAACGCCGCCGCCGATCGACTGCACAGCGACCTTGACGTGCACGACGTTCTTCGCGGGCTCCTCGCGCGGAAGGATCTTCACGGCGAGGCGCGCGCTGCCCTGGTTGATGGACCACGCGTCCTCGTCGATCACCTTGCCCGACGCGTCGTAGCCGACCGCGCGGACGGTCTGGCGGCGCGGCACCTCGCCGAGATCGATCTCGACGGAGTACGGCGGCTTGGTCCGCTTCACGACGAGCTTGTCCTCGAGGTAGAACTCGACGCGCGTGATCGGCGGCTCGACGTCGGCCTCGAGCCGCAGCAGCCCGACCGGCGCCTCGCGCGACGGGGGCATGATCTTCAGCTTCGAGCCCGCGGTCGCCGGATTCGTCGACTCGGCCTCGTCGGCGAGGACGACGGCCTCGGCGCTCGGCATCGTGCCCGCCTCCCCCGGCGCCATGTCGGCCGTGAACGGATTGCCGACCTCCGGAACCGAGATCTCCGTCGTCGCCTCGCCGACCTGCCGGCCGCCCGGGGCGGAGAGGATTAGCTTGAGCTTGTAGGAGCCGGGCTCGATCGAGCGGAGGAACGCATAGCCGAAGGTCGTCTTCTGCCCGACCTCGCCGGAGACCGGATATTTGAACGCCTGGACCGCGTCGTCCCCCTTCAGGAACGTCCCCTGCAGCTCGCCGGTGAAGCTGGTGAGGCCGCGCTTGGCGGCGGCGACGGAGAGCTCCGGGGCCCGGAGCCGGATCCGGACGACCGTCTTCTGGTTGGACATGCCGAGGTACTCGACGGTCACGTAGAGGGGAAACTGCCCTCCCGGGGTGTCGATCTGGGTCGAGAGCTGCTGGCCCTGCTGGGCGGCCGCCGGCCACACTGCCGCGAACAGTCCGACCGCCGCGATCCCAAGAAGTCGCCGAAGAACGAGAGATCTCATGCGAGGGACGAACCGGGGAGAAACACGGAGAAATTCCCGGGAACGGACCGGCGTGCTGAGATCGTGCGACGCGCCTACATTCGACGCGTCAGCCGGTCATTCATGTTCAGGGAGAGGATCCCCGAGCGACTTCCCCTCCCATGTCCACGGTCCGCAAAGCGGACCGCGAGAGGTCTGTGTCCCGAAGAACTCCACCACCGCCTCGCGGAAGTCGGCCGGCGTCGCGAGCTCCGAGATTCGGACGCGCAGCTCCTTGCCGTGCGGCAGGCCGCTCGTGTACCAGCCGGTCATCGTCCGCAGCTTGTGGAGCGCCTCCTTCGGCTCGGCCGCGGCCTCCTCGATCGCCGTGAAGTGGGCGAGCATGAGGTCGCGCCGCTCCTCGAGCGTCGCTTCGAGCGTCGGGCGGCCGGCCATCGCGTCGGAGATCTGGCGGAAGATCCACGGATTCTTCATCGTCGCGCGGCCGACCATCACGGCGTCGCAGCCGGTCTGCCGGAAGAGCGCCAGCGCATCGTCCGGAGTGAGCACGTCGCCGTTGCCGACGACGGGGATCGCCAGCGCGGCCTTCAGCGCCGCGATGCGCGAGTAGTCGGCGCGGCCCGTGTACATCTGCTTCGCGGTCCGCGCGTGCATCGCGACGGCGGCGACGCCCTCGTCCTCGCACATGCGGCCCAGGTCGATGAAGTTTTCGCGCCGCTCGTCGAGGCCGAGGCGGAACTTCACCGTGAGCGGGATCGAGAGCCGCGACTTCACCGCGCGCACGATGTCGCGCGCGAGCGGCAGGTCTCCCATCAGCGCGGCGCCGGCGCATCCCTTGAGCACCTTGTTGGCGGGGCAGCCCATGTTGATGTCGCACACGTCCGGCCCGAGCTGCTCGACGATGTCCGCCGCCGCCGCCATGCGGACCGGGTCCGACCCGTAGATCTGAATCGAGAGGGGCCGCTCCTCTTCCGAGAAGACGAGCTTGCGCAGCTGACGCGCGTTGCCGCGCGTGATCGCCTCGGACGAGATGAATTCCATCGTCACCAGACCGACCCCCCCGATCCGGCGCAGCATCAGCCGGTAGACGTGGTCCGTGATGCCCGCCATGGGGGCGAGCACCAGGGGCGGGTCGATCCGGAGGGTTCCAAGAGCCAGCATCTGGCTGATAATCTTACCGGTCCAAGGCCGAGGCCTAGCCGCCCAGAAACCGGCCCGGGTCGTGCAAAGGATTCGTTCAGTGGAGGTTGAGATGGCGTCCCCGACCATGGCGGCTCCCGCACAGGATTCCGGCCTGTGGATCCGTGATCGGAAATTCGATCTCCTCTTTCTGACCCTCTCGGGGGCGTTGGTCTTCTTCCCCTATCTGTCGTACGGCCTGCTGCAGAGGGTCGGCATGTCCGAGGCGACGTCCAGCCTGATCGTGGGCCTCTCGGTGACGCTGCTCGTCGGCGGCCCGCACATGTACTCGACCTACCTGCGCACGGCGATGGAGCCCCGCTTCCGCCGGCGCTGGGGATTCCTGGCGTACCTGCCGCTCGTCCTCATCCCGACGCTCGTGGTGCTCGGGTCGATGTACGCGTTCATCGTTCTCCTGACCGGGTTCTTCCTCTGGGCGTCGCTCCACGTGACGCACCAGGCGCAATACATCTCCGAGACGTACCGCATGCGTGCGGGCGGACCGATCCGCGCGCTGGATCGCTGGCTCGACGGCGCGGTCATCCTCGGCGCGCTCTACACGATGGCGATGTACAAGTTCGTCGAGGGACGCTTCGCGCTCGGCGACGCGGTGCTGTTTTTCCCGCCGTTTCTGAAGCATCGCTGGGTGGCGATCGCGTTCACCGTCGGCTACGCGGCGTTCTTCCTCTTCTACGTCGCCCGCACGCTCCGTGAGGTGCGCCGCGGCCAGTCGTCGTTGCCACGCCTGCTCTTCATGACGATGACCGTCGCGATGGCGTTCATCGTGCCGCTGTTCGACAACCTGGACGTCTCGTTCCAGGGATTCAACACGTGGCACTCGCTGCAGTACCTCGCGCTGACGTGGTTCATCATGGGCCGCGAGGCGGACAGCGGGCGCATCGGAAGCCGCTTCGCGAAGGCGCTCGCCGGACCCGACAAGACGAAGCGCTTCTACTTCGCGATGATCGGCGCGACGGTGTCCGCCGGCGTCATCTACCTGATCCTGTGGAAGGGCCTCGGCTTCGCGCAGGACAAGAGCTACTACACGGTCGTGCTGTCGTTCCTGCTGATTCATTATTTCTACGACCACATCCTGTTCAGGGATTTCGAGCCGCTCGAGCCGATTCGCGGACGCGAGAGAGTCGCGGCCTAAACCGCGGCCCCGTCGTCCCGTTCGTAGGGGCGGGGCTCGCCCCCGCCCCCTCTCGTCGACTGATCCGCCGCGCCAGCGCGCCCGAAGAAGGGCGGCCGCACCCACCGCCCCGACGAACCGGGTCCAGGACGACGAGCTACTTGAGCAGCTCCTGGGAATCCTTCACCGCCGTGTAGCCCTTCGGCTTCTCGAACAGGTCCGGGTCCGCGCCGACGCGCACGTCGAGCAGCTCCGTAGTCGTGAACGGCTGGTACTCGTCTGACGCATCCTTCTTCATGTGCTCGACCTTCACCGCGAGCCGTTCCAGGTCTCGCGCGACCCAGACGACGACGGCGTCGGTCGACGGCAGGCTCATTTCCCAGCGCTCGCACGGATGGAGCCCGTGCGCCGCGTCGCCGATCCGGCGGATCTTCGCGCCGAACCGGTCCGCGTACGCCTGCGGGTCGAACTTCGGCTCGAGCGGATAGCCGGGCACGATCTCGTCGGTCGGCGACCACGCCGTCTCGAGGAGCTTCTTCGTCGTGGGACGGTACTGCCAGACCTTGCCGAGGTCGGGCCGCATGACCTTGACGATCGGCGCGCCGCCGACCGGAGCCTCGATGCGCTTCGACTCGCCGCGCACGGCGACCGAGAACCGCTCCTCCTTCGAGAAGGAGAGGATCGCCTCGTAGCCATCCTTCGAGATCGTCTTGAGCCCGCCGCCGCACCGCGACGCGAGCACGCACGCGGCGACCAGCGGGAGCGCCGCCGCGAGGGACCGGCCCCGACGCGCCCTCATTGACCGCCGGGCGTCGCGGGCGGTGCCGGGATCAGGATGAGCGTCTCCTGCGGCTTGCCGAGCGGCTCGTTGCCGGTGGCGGTCACGAGGTAGTCCTCCTCGAGGCCGAACCCGACCGGACCGCCGAATACCCACGGCAGCTCCGTGCGGAGCCCGGGCTCGACGGCGTACGTCTGGTCCGCCTCGATCGTGTACGAGCCCGTCTTGCCGTAGTCGGGCCAGTCGGGCGCGAGCAGCGGACCGAGGTCGTGCGTGTAGAAGCCGATCGGATGCCCGGTCGCGAAGACGTAGTCGGGATATCCGGCGTCGGCGATCACCTTGCGGCCCGCGCGGTCGACGTCGATCCCCTTCACGCCTGGCTTCAGCACGGCGGACGCGGCGCGGTTGGCCGCCTTGACCGTGTCGAACGCCTTCTGCACCTCGGGCGGCGCCTCGGTCTCGCCGGGCTTCAGCGCGTAGGCGAGACGCTGGATGTCCGTCTTGTAGCCCTCGTCGTCGACGCCCGCGTCGATCCGGATGACAGCGCCGGGAGTGATGATGCTGTCGGTCGACGCGGAGTGGCCGCGGGCGACACCGGCGGTGACGTTTGGATCCTGCTCATCGCCCCACGACGCGCCGAGCCCCATCTCGTGGCGGCGCTTGCGGATGTAGTCCGCCACGTCCTTCTCCGTCGTGACGCCCGCCTTGATCACCTCGGGGGACAGAGCCTCGGCGAGGATCTTCTCGGTCTTCGCGACCGCCTCCCGCATCTTCGCGATCTCGGACGGCGTCTTGCGGCTCCGGAACGAGACGAGCAGCGCCTCCGCCGAGACGAGCCGCTTCGCGTAGTCGGGCGCGGTCTCGCGCAGCCACTGCAGGTTGCCTGCCGTGAGTCCGTCCGCGAGCGGAACGTCCTTCGACTGATCCACGGCGATGGCCTTCGGGCTGTACTTGCCGAGCTCCTCGATGAGCTGCGGGCCGAGCCCGTCCTTGCCGTACGTGACGACGCGGTTGTAGAGCCCGGACTGCTCGAACGCGCTCTTGTCGAAGCCCGCGACGATCGCGACGCGCTCGAGCGTCTCGCCGCGGTCGACGAAGATGCACGCGACCCGTCCCACGGCGTGCTCCGCGGCGACGTCGTAGGCGATCGGGTCCATGGAGCCCTCGCGCGTGAGCACGAGCCACATATCGACGTTGGCGCGTCGCATCGCCGGCATCAGGTAGCGGTCGATCCGCTCCTTGCGCGAGCGTTCGCGAAGCGAACCCGCCGGCGCGGCCGGCTTGGGCGTGGGGGCGGGCGTGCGTTGCGGAGGGGCGAGGAGGAGCGTGGCGGCGAAAACGGTTGCGATCATGACGCGGAGACTCTAGCAGCGGGATTCCGTCTGCCATAATCCGCCGCGCCATGAGCTGGTGGGAATCGTGGTTCGGCGAGGAGTACCTGGACCTCTACCCCCACCGCGACGTCGAGTCCGCCCGCCGGGAGGCGGCGTTCGCGCTCGCCCGGCTCTCCCCCCACCCGACGCCGCTGCTCGACCTCTGCTGCGGCTCCGGAAGGCACTCGCTCCGCTTCCGCGAGGCGGGCATCGCGCCGGTCGCGCTCGACTACTCGGCACCGCTGCTCGAGCTCGCGCGGCGCCGCGATCCGCGGATCCGGATCGTGCGCGGCGACATGCGGTCGCTGCCGTTCCCGAACGAGTCCTTCCGCAGCGTCGTGAACTTCTTCACGAGCTTCGGATACTTCCTGAGGGAGACGGAGAACCTGGCGGTCGTCGCGGAGATCGAGCGCGTCCTCCGCGACGACGGCGTGTTCCTGTGCGATACGGTCGGCCGCGAGTGGGCGCTCGCGCGCCTCGTCCCGGAGGAGAGCCGCAAGTGCGGCGATAAGGAGTACCGAATCCGGCGCTGGTGGAACGCCGAGACCTCGCGATTCGAGAAGGAAATCGAGGTGCGGCGCGAGGGCTCGACCGAGACGTTCCGCGAGAGCGTCCGCGCATACACCGCCTCCGAGCTGGCCGGCCTGCTCGCCGGCGCGGGGTTGTCCGTCCAGGACGCCTGGGGCGGCTTCGACGGGTGTCCGGCGGGACCGGAGTCGCCGCGCCTGATCGTCATGGCACGGAAGGCGGCATAGAGTCGTGAACCGACGCGTCCCTCGCGACGTATTAGCCATGGCTAATACGTTCCCAAGATCAGCCTGAAACCTGGAAGCTGAAACCCCGTAGGTCGAAACGCCGCACGTGACTGCCACACATCCGGTCATCCCGTATTCGGAGTATCCCGGCCTCGCGCCGCTGTTCCACGACTTTTTGCGCGGGCTCCGCGACTTCTACCCGGATCCGCCGACCCTCGACGCCGCGCTCGCGCGGGGACGCGAGATCTTCGCCGAGGGACGGAAGCCGCGATTCCCCGCGTCGGCCTTTCGTCACCGCGGCGGCGACGCCGTCCGCATGGCCGAGGACCTCGCGGCGGGCCGCGCGGTCGGGGTCTCGACCGGACAGCAGCTCGGCCTCTTCACCGGGCCGTTCTTCACGATCGCGAAGGCATTCGACGCGATCGCCATCGCGCGGCAGATGACGGAGCGCGGCGTGCCCGCCGTTCCCGTCTTCTGGGCTCTCACCGACGACCACGACCTCCAGGAGATCGCGCGCACCGCGCGCCCAGGAGCCGACGGCGCGGAGGAGCTCGTCCTCGAGGGGGCGGACCGGCAGAATCGGCGGCCCGTCGGCCCGCTGCCGATCCCCGATCGCGTCCGCGAGATCGTCGAGGCATTCCGGCCCGACGCGAAGACGGAGGAGGCCGCGCGCATCCTGGACTCGTTCGCGAGGCGCAGCGCGCCGGGCGTCTCCTACGCCGAGGCGTTCATCGAGACGCTGCTGGATCTCGTTGCACCCGATCCCCTGCTCGTGCTCGACCCGCTCTCCGAGCCACTGCGCGCTCCGAGCGCCGAGCTCTTCCTCACCGCGTGCCGCCGCGAGAGCGACGTCCGCCGCGCGCTCTCGGAGACGGAGCAGAGGCTGCGCCGCACGGGCCGCGCGGTGCCGGCGCCGGTGCCCGAGGGGTTCTCGTTCTTCCTCATCGACGCCGACGGGCGGCGCCGCGTGACCGACGTCGCCGCTGCCGCGGCCCGCGTCGAGAGCGGCGAGGCGACGGTGTCGGCCGACGTCGTAACGCGGCCCGTCCTGAAGTCGTACCTCTTTCCGATGGCGGTGAGCGTGCTCGGCGCGGCGGAGATCGCCTACCACTCGCAGAGCCTCCCGCTCTTCCCGATCCTGGACGCGCCGCGGCCCGTGCTCGTGCCGCGCACCCACGCCGTGCTGCGCGGGCCCGTCGAACGGCGGCTCCAGGAGAAGCTGGGCATCGCCGACCGCGACCTGCTCGTCGCGGCGGTGTCCGGCAAGGCCGCGTCGCACGAGCCGGCGCCGGCGGGACTCGACGCGCCCGCGAAGCAGGCGGACGCCGCGCTCGCGGCGCTCGAGCCCACGCTGCTGGCGATCGACCCGACGCTGTCCGGCGCGCTCGACACCGCACGCAAGAAGATCGCGTACCAGTTCGAGCAGCTCGCCGAGAAGGCGCGCAAGGCGTCCGAGCGGCGCGATGACGTCGTCGCCGGCAAGCGCCGCAGGTTGCAGGTCTCGCTCGCGCCGGGCGGCGTGCCCGCCGAGCGCGTCTATCCGCTGCTCGTCGCGATGCTCGCGCACGGCGACGAGGTCCGCGCCGCGCTGCGCGACGCGGCCGGCGGATGGCGAAGCGGCGCCGCGATCGTGGACGTCGGCGCGGGAGCGGCGGGAGGGGACCATGGCGGTTGACATCCTCGCGATATCGGCGCACGCCGACGACGTCGAGCTGACGTGCGCCGGCACGCTCATCCAGATGCACGAGCGCGGCTATCGCTTCGGCATCCTGGACCTGACCCGCGGCGAGATGGGCACGCGCGGCTCCGCGGAGATCCGCGCGAAGGAGTCCGCGCACGCCGCGCAGATACTCGGCGCGGAGTTCCGGGAGACTCTCGACCTCGGCGACGGCGGCCTGCGCACCGGGCGCGAGGAGGAGCTCGCCGTCATA
>DATBBK010000287.1:0-14059 GCA_036271035.1 Thermoanaerobaculia bacterium
GCGATCTGGACCGGCGGCGGCATCGCCGGCTTCGAGCTCTCCGGCGGGCGGATCGTCTTCGTCTCCTCGACGCTGTCGCGCGCCCCCGAGGTCTGGACGGTCGGACAGGACGGGCGCGGCGCTGCTCCGATCACGCACGCCGCCGACTCCGTCTTCGCGGGCCTCTCTCTAGGCGAGGTCTCGGAGAGACGGACGGCGTCCTCGGACAACCGCCAGCTGCACGCCTGGATCGTGAAGCCCCCCGGCTTCGACCCCTCGAAGAAGTACCCGGCCGTGTTCTTCATCCACGGCGGACCGCAGGGCGCGTGGATCGACTCGTGGTCGACGCGCTGGAACCCGCAGGTGTGGGCGGCCTACGGATACGTCGTCTACGCCGCGAACCCGCGCGGCTCGACGGGCTTCGGGCAGGACTTCCTCGACGCGATCAGCGGCGACTGGGGCGGCCAGGTCTACGACGACCTCATGCGACAGGCGGACGACCTGCAGGGGCTGCCGTTCGTCGACGACAAGCGCATCGCCGCCGCCGGCGCGTCGTACGGCGGTTACATGATCGACTGGATCGCGGGCCACTCGAACCGCTTCGCGACCCTCATCACCCACGACGGCACCTTCGACACGGCGTCCGCCAACCTCGAGACGGAGGAGCTCTGGTTCCCGAACTGGGAGTTCAAGGGCTGGCCGTGGAACTCGAAGCTCTACGAGAAGTGGAACCCTATGCTCTCGGCGGCAAACATGAAGACGCCGATGCTGATCGTCACGAGCGAGAGGGACTTCCGCGTGCCGTTCGGCCAGGGGCTGCAGCTCTTCAACGTGCTCCAGATGCAGAACGTGCCGTCGCGGCTGCTGACGTTCCCCGACGAGGGGCACTGGGTCTTGAAGCCGGGCAACTCTTCGCTCTGGCACAACGTGGTCATGGACTGGCTGCACCGCTGGATCGGCGGCGATCCGGCGGACCCCAAGGCGCTCGAGACGGCATACAGCTGGACCAAGTGACGCGCGCCGGATAAACGCGCGCGCGTCATCCCGAGGCCGAAGGCCGAGGGATCCGTCACGGAACGAGGGATCCCTCGTTATCGCTTCCGACATTCCGGCCGCTCGCCATCAGAGCAGAAGGAACGCCGTTCCTCTCGCCGGGTATCTCTCTCTCGTGCGCGCGTCGAGCGCGCTTCAAAACGTCTCACCGCTCCCGGACGTTCTCCTCTTCGAGCAGCTTCTGGCGCGCGGCGAGAACGCCGGACCGCCCGAGGTAGCCGATCAGGTGCGTCGGATCCGCGCGGTCGACCACGGGCAGGCGGCCGATGTCGCGGTCGAGCATGCGGGCGACCGCGTCGGCGATCGGCTCGTCCTCGAACGCCACCACGGGGCTTCGCGTCCCGGCGTCGAGGACCGCCGTCGAGCCGGACGGCTCCTTCTCGAGCGCGCGCATCAGATCGCTGCGCGTGACGATCCCGACGAGGCGGCCGGAGTTGTCGACGATGGGCGTGCCCTGGCGGCGCGCCAGATCCGGATCGCCGCCCGCGATCTTGCTGGAGAGCTCCCGAACGCTCATGGCCGTCGGGACCGAGATCACGTGGTGGTCCATGACCTCGCCGACGCGGTGCATCTCGAACGGATCCACCGAGTACTCGCGGAAGATGTGATGGCCGTGCCGGGCGATCTTCTCCGTGAGAATCGAGCGCCGCAGCAGCAGGACGGTCAACGCGTAGGCGGCGACGCAGGAGACGAGGAGCGCCGGCAGCAGGTTCCAGTCGTGCGTCAGCTCGGCGGCGAAGAAGGTCGCGGTCAGCGGCGAGCGCATCGTTCCGCCCATCACCGCGGCCATGCCGACCATGGCCCAAAGCCCCGGATCCGGGTGGGTGAGCAGGTGCGAGGCGAGCGAGCCGAGCGACGCGCCCATCATGAGAAGGGGAGCGAGCACGCCGCCCGAGGTCCCCGAGCCGAGCGCGCCGGCCCACACGAGGCCCTTCGTGACCGCGAGGCTCGCGGTGGCGTGGGCAGGAAGCTTTCCGAGGAGCAGATCCTGGATCGTGCCGTAGCCCACGCCGAGCACCAGCGGGTTCAGGAGTCCCCCGATGCCGACGATGACGCCGCCGATCGCGGGCCACCACGCCCAGTGGATCGGCAGCCGCTCGAAGACGTCCTCGAAGAAGTAGACCGCCCACGTCAGCGCGCCGGAGGCGATTCCGCCCGCCACGCCCAGCGCGAGGGCGAAGAGCAGCTGGTCCGGGGACACGCCGGTCGGGTGGGTGTGCACGGGGAAGATCGGACCCCCCGAGCCGAAGAGCGGCACGCGAAGGACCGCGGCAATCACGGACGCGACGACGACCGGGATGAAGCTGCGCGGCTTCCATTCGAAGAGCAGCAGCTCGACCGCGAGCAGGACGGCCGCGACCGGAGTCGCGAAGATCGCGGCCATGCCGGCCGCGGCGCCGGCGACCAGGAGCGTCTTCCGCTCGGCCGACGAGAAGTGGAACATCTGGGCGAAGAGGGATCCGGCGGCGCCGCCGGTCATGATGATGGGGCCCTCCGCACCGAACGGCCCGCCCGTGCCGATCGAGACGGCGGACGACACGGGCTTCAGGACCGCGACCTTCGCGTCGAGCCGGCTCTGGCCGATGAGGATCGCCTCGAGCGCCTCGGGGATTCCGTGGCCGCGGATCTTCGGGGATCCCCATCGGGCCATCGCACCGATCAGGAGGCCGCCGATGACCGGGACGAGAACCGAGAGGGCGCCCGGGTGGTACGCGGCCGGCGGGATGCGCTCGACGGAGAACCGTCCGCCGTACGCGAAATTCGTGATCAGGGCGATCAGGAGGTCGAGCGCGCGTGCGGCGAGCGCGCCGATCGCGCCGATGATGACGGCCGCCGCCGACAGGATGAGAACGCGGGTGTCGGTCGAGTAGTCGCCCAGGCGCCGTCCGCCCGGGGGGGCCGGGGCCGCGGTGGCGGCCTCGGCCCTTCGGACGTATCGCGTCACGATACTTTCGCCCGCAGATTCATCGGCGAGGAAGAGGGTACCTCAGCGCGCGGACCGTCGCGAGCCCGATCCCGATCGCGTGGGCATCGCCCGCCGCAGCTCGTCGAGCCCGGTGTAGTGGTCCCGGACGAGCTCCGCGAGTCGCCGGTCGCCGGCGCTCGTGAGGTGGATGCGTACGCGCCGCGCGTCGCGCTCGTCGCGCCGCCGCCTCACGAGGCCCGCCGCCGCGCATCGATCGATCAGGCCTACGGCGCTCTGATGCCGGACCTGGAGCCGCTCGGCGAGGGCCGCGACGGAAGGAGTCTCCGGATAGAAGCTGCGCACGAAGAGCAGGAGCTGGTACTGGCCCGGCGTGATCCTCGCCTTGCGGGCCGCGATCTCCGAGTCCCGAAGGAAGCGGCGCAGCGCGTAGCGAAAGTGGGCGAGACGCTCGTAGTCTCGGTCCTTCAGCTCGGTCCGCGTGCGCGCGGGCCGGCGCGCGGCGCTCAGCTCCGCTCTCGTCCTGGCCGGACGCTGCGCCTTCGGGACCGCGGACGCGCTCGACACCGGCCGGGGCCGGGAGGCGCGTTCGGACTCGGAGCGCAGCCGGGTGGCTCTCCGTCCTCGCACGATTCGGTTATACCGAAACCAGAGAGCGTTTTGGGAAGGCGAGTCGAGATTTTTTCCTGAGCAGCAGAATGCCGTTGGCCCCGGGATGATTCAGGGTGGCGCGGAATTGAGGGAGAGGGAGCTGTTCGCGAATTCCCCTCTCATGTCGGCCCGTCGAGGGCCGCCCAAGAATAACTTCCCCTCTCATGTCGGCCCGTCGAGGGCCGCTCCAGACACCACACCCCGCTCACCCCGCCGTGACGCAGCGGCCCGCCGCCCAGGAGCGCAGCGAGTCGATGGATTCGGCGCGCAGCACGGAGAGCGGGCGCGTCGACCGCATCGTGACGAGGATCGCGTTCGTGTCGATCGGGAAGCGGCCCGAGCGGGCCTCGTAGAGCGCGGACACGATCGCCTGCTCGATCTCGGCGCCCGAGAAGCCCTTCGACTCGCGCGCGAGGACGTCGAGGTCGAAGCGCGCGGGATCCTCGCTGCGGCGCGAGAGGTGGAGGCGAAAGATCTCCTTCCGCGCCGGAGCCTCGGGCAGGTCCACGAAGAAGACCTCGTCGACGCGGCCCTTGCGCATCATCTCGGGCGGCAGCTCGGCGACCGAGTTCGCGGTCGCGACGAGGAAGACCTTTGATGCGCGCTCCTGCATCCACGTCAGGAGGGAGCCGACGAGGCGCTTCGACACGCCGCCGTCCGACTCCGAGGAGCCCGACGACACGAACGCCTTCTCGATCTCGTCGATCCAGAGCACGCACGGGGCCATCCGCTCGACGCGCCGCAGCGCGTCGCGCAGGTTCCGCTCCGACTCCCCGATGAAGGGGGCGAGGAGCTTGCCGGCGTCCAGCGCGAGCAGGGGGAGGCCCCAGGTCGCCGCGATGGCCTTGGCGGCGACGCTCTTGCCGCAGCCCTGGACGCCGATCAGCAGGATGCCCTTGGGCGGATCGAGCGGGCGCTCGCCCGCCTCCGGCAGGAAGCCGACGCGCCGCGTCCCGATCCACCGCTTGAGCTTGTCGAGCCCGCCGAGCTGGTCGAGCCCGCCGGGGGATGGGACGAACTCGATCAGGCCGCCTCCCTCGACGAGGGTCTTCTTGGTCTCGCGGATGCGCGGGCGGTCGTCCGCGGTGAGCGCGTTGTCCTCGACGATTGCGCGCGCGAGGGCGCGCTCGGCCTCGAACATCGTCAGGCCCTGGAGGTCGCCGACGATCCCCTCGGCGTCGGACCGCGATAGCGCGACCTTGGCGTTCTCGCGCGAGTAGCGCCGCGCGACGCGCGTGAGGAGATCGCGGAGCTCGTCGGGACCGGGCAGGGCGAACTCGAATCGCACCTGGATGTCCTCGAGCTCGGGCTTGGAGAGCATCGCCGGCCCGACGAGAACGATCGTGCGGGACGAGCCCGCGAACTCCTGGGCCGTCTCGCGGAGGAGTCGGAGCGTCGCGGGCACATCGAGATGCGGCATGGGATCCTTGAGCAGCCAAGTCCCGTCCCCGGTCGTCCGGCGGATGAGCCGGAGCGCGAATGCGAGGTCGGCCGACTTGTCGGCGTCCTGCGGATGCGCGGGCGTGAGCCCGCTCGCGGCGCTCCAGCTCCAGAAGGGGATCGTCAGCTCGCTCGAGACCGTGCGGACGAGCGCCTCGAAGCGCTGCTCCTCGACCGTCTCGCACAGGATGAGCGGGTGCCGCGAGCGGAGGAGGAGCGAGAGATCCTTTGATGCGAGGTCCAAGTACTATCAGTGTAACCGGGGTGGTTCAGGTCCCGGGTCTCAGGTCGGAGCTCGGCAACCTGAAACCTGAAACCTCATCGCGCTCGCGCCGCAGTGACATACTTCGCTTCAATGCGGGTCGTCTCCCTCTGCCCCTCCATCACCGAGACGCTCGTCGCGATCGGCGGCCTTCCGTCGCTGGCCGCTGTGACCCGGTACTGCACGCGCCCCAAGGGCCTGCTCTGGAGCGTGCCCCGGATCGGCGGCACGAAGACGCCCGACGTCGCGCGCATCCTCGATCTCAAGCCCGACGTCGTCTTCGCCAACGCGGAGGAGAATCGGCAGGAGGACGTCGAGGCGCTGCGCGCGGCGGGCGTCGACGTCGACGTCACGCTGCCGCGGCGCGTGGCGGAGGTGCCGTCCGCGATCCGGAAGTGGGGCGAGCGCCTCGGGACCGCGGGCGAGGCGGACGCGCTCGCGGTGCGCATCGAGTCGCGGCTCGAGGAGATCGCCTCCGAGCCGGCGCCCGCGCCGTTCCGATACGCCTACTGGATCTGGAAGGACCCGTGGATGACCGTCTCCGACGACACGTACGTCGCGGATCTGATCCGCCTCGCCGGAGGCATCAACGTGTTCGGCGACGAGACGGTGCGCTATCCGACGGCGGTGCCCGCCGACGCCCTCGCCCGCCGTGCCGACGTCCAGGTCTTTCCGAGCGAGCCGTATCCGTTCTCGGAGGAACGCCACGGCGCGGCGATCGCACGAGCGTTCGGCCCGGGCATCCGGAAGGCGTTCGTGGACGGGGACGACTACTGCTGGCACGGGGCCCGAACGCTCGACGGCATCAAGGCGGTCCGTACCTTAATGAACTCTGGCATACAGGCCTGACTACCTAATTTAATTCGGAGGAAGACGCATGATCCTCGAGATCCTCGGCGCCGCCCTGCTGGCCGCCACGCCCGCCGCGCCGGCCGAGACGATCGTCATCCACGCCGGTTCTCTCATCGACGGCACCTCGCCGACGCCTCGCCGCGACCAGGCGATCGTGGTGCGCGGCAACCGCATCGTGAGCGTCGGACCGTGGACCGCCGCGCCCGCCGGCGCTCGCGTCGTGGACCTCTCCGGCGCGACCGTGACGCCGGGCTGGGTCGACGCGCACACCCATCTGATGCTCGACCCCGCGGGCGGGGACTACGACACGCAGCTTCTCAAGCAGACGAACGAGTTTCGGGCGGTCCGCGCGACGGCGCTCGCCCGGCGGATGCTCGACCAGGGCTTCACGACGGTCCGCGACGTCGAGACCGAGGGCGCCGGGTACGCGGACGTCGGCCTCAAGCAGGCCGTCGAGGCGGGCTACGTCGTCGGGCCGCGCATGTACATCTCGACGCGCGCGATCTCCTCGACGGGCGGCTACGAGCCCAACGGCTATTCGCCCGAGCGCGACATCCCGGCCGGCGCGCAGCTCGTCGACGGTCCGATCGAGGCGCGCAAGGCCGCGCGCGAGCAGCTCGCGTACGGCGCAGACTGGATCAAGGTCTACATGAACCACCGCTCCTGGGTGGACGCGAAGGGCCGGCTCGTCTCGCAGCCGACGCTCACGCTCGACGAGCTCAAGGCGATCGTCGACGAGGCGCACGGCTGGGGCCGCAAGGTCGCCTGCCACGCCTACAACGGCATCGGGATGCGCCGCGCGCTCGACGGCGGGTGCGACTCGATCGAGCACGGCCTCGACCTCAGCGACGAGGACGTCGCGCAGATGGTCCGCCAGGGCACGTGGCTGTGCCCGACGATGATGCCGTACTACTACGAGTGGGCGCCCGAGGGCACGCCGGCCGGCGACAAGGATCGCAAGCGGATGGAAGTGCACATGCCGTCGATGCGCAAGGCGCTGAAGGCCGGCGTCAAGATCGTCTTCGGCACCGACGCGGGAAGCTTCTCGTGGGACGAGCCGCTCGCGAAGGAGTTCGGCTACATGGTCGAGTTCGGAATGACGCCGATGGCGGCCATCCAGGCCGCGACGTCGCGCGCGGCGGAGATGCTGGGAGCGACGGGTGAGATCGGAGTCGTCGCGCCCGGCGCCTACGCGGACATCGTGGCCGTATCGGGCGACCCGCTCGCGGACGTGAAGAATCTCGAGAAGGTCGTCTTCGTCATGAAGGACGGGAAGGTCTACAAGCAGGCGGGCAGGTAGATCCCCGCGTGAATCATTGGGCAGTCATCCCGGCCGTCATCCTGAGGTGCGAAGCGACGAAGGATCCCCGCACTGACCGGCCGGCTCGTCGAGTCGGGGATCCGTCGCTTCGCTCAGGATGACGCGCCCGACAGGCGCTTCCGATCGACGGTGTCGGTCGCTTCGCTCAGGATGACGCACACGGGCCCCGCCCCCGCTGCGTCGGACCTTTCGCTTCGCTCAGGCTGCCGCGCGCGTCAGCGTCCGCTGCGGGCCAGCAGGTTCAGGAACTCCTCGCGCACGGACTGGGTGTTGAAGATGCCGCGGATGGCGGACGTCACCGTCAGCGCGCCGGGCTTCTGGACGCCGCGCATCTCGACGCACAGGTGGCGCGCCTCGACGACGACCATCACGCCCTGCGGATCCAGCTTCTCGTTCATGTAGCCGGCGATCTGCTCGGTCAGCCGCTCCTGCAGCTGCGGCCGGCGGGCGTAGAAATCGACGATGCGCGCCATCTTCGAGAGGCCGACGATCGACTCGTTCGGGATGTAGGCCACGTGGACGTGGCCGTAGAACGGCACGAAGTGGTGGGAGCAGAGCGAATAGAACGGGATTTCCTTCTCCATCACCATCGCCGTGTAGCGCTCTTCGTTCGGGAAGAAGGTGACCTTCGGCTCCGCGCCCTCGGAGAGACCGTGGAACAGCTCGAAGTACATCTTCGCGACGCGCTCGGGCGTCTCGACGAGGTTCGGGTCGGAGAGGTCGAGGCCGAGCAGCTCGATGATCCGGCGGAAGTGATCCGCGATCTCAGCGACGCGCTCCGGCGTCGGGAGCACCGGGTGCGCCGCCGCGTCCTCCCCGCGCTTCGCTTCGACCGGCGGCCTCGGCCTCGCTTCGCTGAGCCGCCCGCGCCTGTCCCGTTTCATTCGGTCCTCCTGCCGGTTGGATTCTCCCCCGGGACGAGCCGCTGCGGTCCCCGCCGCTCGTGCCTCGCGGGTCCTGTGCTGCCTGCCGCTCGTACCTTGCGTGTCAGCTCGCGCGGGCCTTGTCGAGGAGCTGGCCGATGTTCCGCGCGACGGGGATGTCGGACGCGATGACGTCGCGGATCCGGCCGTCCTTGCCGATGACGAACGCCGTGCGGGCCGAGATGCCCTTCTCGGCGAGGTAGACGCCGTACTTCTCCGCGACCGCGCCCTTGGGATGGAAGTCGGCGAGGAGCGGGTACGTGATGCCGTTCTGGGCGGCGAACGCCTTGTGGGACCACAGGGAGTCGACGGAGATGCCGAGCACCTGGACGTCGTCGGCGCCCTTCGTCGGGAGCATCTCCGTGCACTCGCGGTTCTCGACGGAGCAGACCGGCGAGAAGTCGAGCGGGTAGAACATGAGCAGGACGTTCTTCTTGCCTCGGTAGTCGGAGAGTGTGACCTTGTCGCCGACCGTGGCGGGGAGCGTGAAGTCGGGGGCGGTGTCTCCGGGCTGCAGGGCCATGTGGCGGACTCCTTCTGGACTCTTCTCGTCTGGACTCTTCGTCTCGTCTCTGCGCTGCGTCTTCCGCGGGACCGTCGCGGACGGTCCGCGTCGGGCCGGGGATTGTAAGACAGTCCTTCGACGGCGGGCACTCCTTCCCGGCACGGTCGCGCGTCGTCTCTATCCTTCCCGGTCGCGCGACTCCGGGATCGGGCCGCCCCGGCGCGCCTCGAGCCAGGCCGCGAGGCCGTCCGCGTCCATCGCGTTCAGCACGCCGTCCGGCGTCGTCCAGCCCTTCGCGGCGATTCCCGCTCCCCACTCGGCGTAGCGCAGCTCCCGGGTCGCGTGGGCGTCCGGGTCGATCGAGATGAGGACGCCCTTCGCGACCGCGCGGCGCACGAGCCGCCAGTCGAGGTCGAGCCGCCTCGGCGAGCCGTTGACCTCGATCGCGCAGCCGGACTCGGCGGCCGCGTCGATCACCGCCTCCATGTCGGCGTCGAGCCCGGGCCGCGCGAGCAGCAGCCGCCCGGTGGGATGCCCGAGGACGGCGACGCGGGGATTCCGGACCGCGCGGATCAGGCGCTCGGTCTGCTCCTCGCGCGAGAGGCCGAAACGCGAGTGCACCGACGCGACGACGAGGTCGAGCTCGCCGAGGAACTCGTCGCCGAAGTCGATCGAGCCGTCCTTCAGGATGTCGGCCTCGGTGCCGTGGAAGATCCGGAAGCCGTCGAACCGACGTCGCAGCGCGCGGATCGCCTCGCGCTGCTCGCGGACGCGCTCCTCCGTGAGGCCGCCCGCGTACCCCGCCGTGCGGCTGTGGTCCGTGATGGCGACCCACGAGTACCCGAGGTCGCGTGTCGCGGTCACCATCGTCTCGAGCGACTCGCGTCCGTCGGACGCGTCGGTGTGCACGTGGATCAGGCCGCGCAGATCCTCCCGGCGGACGAGGCGCGGAAGCGCGCCCGACTCCGCCGCCTCGATCTCGCCCAGTCCCTCGCGCAGGACGGGCGGGATGGGCGGCAGCCCCAGCGCCGCATAGAGTGCGTCCTCGTCGGCGAGCGGGATCGGGCGGCCGTTCGCGCCGACGAGCGCGAGGGGCTCGAGGCGCATGCCGCGCCGGACGGCGCGGGCGCGAAGGCCCTCGAGGTGCTCGGCCGAGCCCGTGGCGTGCAGCAGCGCGGCCGGAAGCTCCTCCGGGGCGACGATCGCCAGTGTCGCCGGGAGGCCGTCGAGGAACCGGACGCCGGGAGCGGGCGGCGCCGACTCGAGGACGTCGACCACCTCCGGCAGCGTGGAGAACGCGAGGGCGAGGTCGACCGGCCGCTCCGTGGCGGCGACGAGCGAGAGCCCGTCGACGACCTCGGAGCGCCGGCGCACGCCGCCCGCGGCCGCGACGGCCGACGCGAGGCCGGTCGCCGCGAGCGACTCGACGAGGCGCTCGGCGCGGGCGACCGCGGCGGGGTATAGGAAGCGACCGGCCGCCGCGCGGACCATCGCGATCCCGCGCAGGATGTGGTCGCGGCTCTTGGGCCCGAAGCCCTTGAGCGCGGCGACGCGGCCGTCGAGACACGCGAGCTGGAGAGCCTCGAGCGAGTCGATCCCGAGCTCATGGTGCAGCGTGCGCAGCTTGCGCGAGCCGAGTCCAGGGATGCGCAGACAGTCCGTGAGGGTCGGCGGATAGAGCGCCCGGAGCTCGTCGTAATAGGCGATGCGCCCCGTGCGGACGAGCTCTCCGGCGTGCGAGAAGATCGTGTCGCCCACCCCAGGCACCTTCCGTAGCGCGCCCGACGCGACCGAGTCCGCGAGCTCGCCCGGGAACTCCATGATCGCCCGCGCGCCGTTCTCGTACGCCCGGACCTTGAACTGGTTGGCGCCCGACAGCTCGAGCATGTCGGCCATCTCGGAGAGCATCTGGGCGAAGCGCTTGCGGTCCACGGGCGGATCGTATTGCGGGACGCGTGCCGGCCGGCGACGGATCGTCGTGTACGATCCCGCACGCCGTGAAGGTCGACCTGCACTCCCACTCGACCGTCTCCGACGGCCTCGACTCGCCGGCGGAGCTCGTCGGGCGCATGGCCGACGCGGGGCTCGACGTCTTCGCCCTGACGGACCACGACACGCTGCAGGGCCTGCCCGAGGCGCGCGCGGAGGCGACGCGGCGCGGCGTGAGGCTCCTCTCGGGCGCCGAGATCTCGGCGGAGTGGGGCGGGCAGGACGACATCCACATCCTCGCGCTCTTCGTCGACGAGGGAAACGCGGAGTTCCACGCTCAGCTCGAGCGCCGGCAGGAGGAGCGCCGCTCGAGGGGCGAGCGCATGGCGGCGCGCCTGGTCGAGCACGGATTCCCGCTCGATCTCGACGCGATCCGCGCCGACGTCGGCGACGGCGTCTGGGGAAGGCCTCACCTGGCGCGGGCGCTCGTCCGCGCCGGGCACGCGAGCTCCAACGACGATGCCTTCGATCGCTTCCTCGGACGCGAGCACCCCTGGTACGTCGCGTACGAGAAGTGGAAGGCGGAGGAGGTCATCGACGCCGTCCACCGGGCCGGCGGCGTGACCTCGCTCGCGCACTCCGTCTGGTATCGGGAGTCCGACGCGCTCATTCGCGCGCTCGCGGCGCGCGGCCTGGATGCCCTGGAGATCCAGCACCCCGATCACACGCCGGACATGGAGAAGATCCTCGAGGGGCTGGCGGGCGCGCTCGGTCTCGCCGCGACCGCCGGCAGCGACTTCCACGGCTCACCGGAGGGTCGCAAGCGCCCCGGCGGCGTCTATGGCGACGCGGCGATGCTCGACGCGCTGGAGAGGCGGCGGCCGGGCGTGGCGCGCCCGTAAGCCGTGAGCCGAGAGCCGTAGGCACGAGAAGTCCGGCCGCGCAACGTATTAGCGATCGCTAATATGTCAGCGGCGCTCCCGCTCTCGGCGATCGCTCCTCGGCGTCTCGCGTCCCGCGTCCTGCCGCTCGGACATCAACTGTCCGTGCGCCGCGGCGACGATGAGCTCGGATCGCGAGCGGATCGTCTGCGGAAAACTGCGCGATTGCGGAAAAGAAAAATTTTCGCTCGGGAGCCACGATGGACTCGCCCCGAAATCGCATGCGGAAATCGTGGAGCCGATTGACAGCCGACGAGAGCGCGTCGAGAATCGCCGCCACTCTCCCGATGCTGGAACAAACGACTGCGGACCGGGCTCTGCCGACGAATCTCGACGCGGAGCGCAGTGTGCTCGGCGCCATCCTGCTGGACTCCGCGGCGCTGCACTTCGTCGTGCCGATCATCACGGCCGACGACTTCTTCACGGACAACCACCGGCGGATCTACGGCGCGATGCTGGAGCTCTCGCAGCGGTCGAACGAGATCGACGTCCTCACGCTCAAGGATGAGCTCGACCGCACCGGCGCCACGGAGAAGGCCGGCGGATCGGCGTACCTGACGTCGCTGCTCGACGGCGTGCCGGACGTCGGCAACGTCGAGCAGTACGCGCGGATCGTCAAGGAGAAGTCCACCCTCCGGCGGCTCATCCGTGCGGGGCAGAAGATCGTGCGCGACGGCCTGGCGGGCGAGCGGGACGCCGAGGCGCTGCTGTCGGACGCCACCGGCGAGATCTTCGACATCGCCGAGGACTCGGTGGCGCAGGGCTTCACGGCCATCGGACCGATCGTCAAGAAGAACCTCGACATCATCGAGGACGCCCGCAGCCGGCAGGGCATGCTGTCGGGGCTCGCGACCGGCTTCACGGAGCTCGACCGCATGACGTCGGGCCTGCAGTCCACGGACCTGATCATCGTCGCGGCCCGCCCGTCGGTCGGCAAGACCTCGTTCGCGCTGAACATCGCCCAGCACGTCGCGTTCCGCGAGGGCCGGGCGGTCGGGTTCTTCTCGCTCGAGATGTCGAAGGAGCAGATCGGCTTCCGCGTCCTCTGCTCGGAGGCGGACGTGGACGCCAAGAAGGTCCGCGACGGATACGCCTCGAAAGAGGCCGCGGTCCGGCTCGTCACCGCCCAGACTCGGATCTCGGGGGCGAGCTTCTTCATCGACGACAGCGCGGCCCTGAACGTGCCCGAGATGCGCGCGAAGGCCCAGCGCCTGAAGCGCGAGAAGGGGCTCGACCTCCTCATGGTCGACTACATGCAGCTCATGGCGGGCCACGGCCGGTTCGACAACCGCACCCAGGAAGTCTCGATGATCTCGCGCGGGCTGAAGCTTCTCGCGAAGGAGCTGCACGTGCCGATCATCGCGCTGTCGCAGCTCTCGCGTTCGCCCGAGCAGCGGAAGGGCGATCTGCGCAAGCCCATGCTCGCCGACCTGCGCGACTCCGGATCGATCGAGCAGGACGCCGACGTCGTCGTCTTCCTCTACCGCGAGGAGCTGTACGACAAGGAGACGGAGCGAAAGGGGATCGCGGACGTCATCATCGCGAAGCAGCGCAACGGCCCGACCGGCGACTTCCCGCTCGTCTTTCTCGGCGACCACATGACGTTCGCGAATTACGCGGGCGGCGCCGCGCCGATGGAGGGGCAGCCCTTCTAGGGGACGGGCACGACCGGGGCCCGGCGCCAATCGAGAGCCGGCTTCCGGTCGCCAGGCTCGGAGGACGAGCCCAACGAGTCCCGCGGCGACTGAGTCGCTTATGGAGCGCGGCAGCCCGCAAGTCCGGCCTGCGCGCGTCGCGCCGCAAAAGGCGCGCCTAGAGATCGCAGCCAGGCCAGCCCGGCGGGATGGCGTGGCTGCGTTCGATGGGGTCAGCCCTCAATTTTTCGGAGCTCAGAATCAGTCGGGCTCTGTCGCGTTTGCGTCGTCGCTCCGAAAAACAAAGGACTGACCCCGAGCACGGCATCCGGTGAACAGCAGCACGGCATCCGGTCAGCGGCAGCACGGCATCCGGCGAACAGCAGTGCGGCTGACAGGGGGGCGTTCCGCTGATACTTTCCGCCGCGATGCTTCCCCTGCCCGCCCCCGCGGTCGCGTTCGTCGATCTCGACGCCGTCGCCTCGAATTACCGCTGGATCCGCGACCGGGTCGCGCCGCGCGAGGTCATCGCGGTCGTCAAGGCCGACGCGTACGGCCACGGCGCCGCCGAGGTGGCCCGGCGGCTCGCGGCGGAGGGAGCGCGCCGCTTCGCCGTCGCCCACACCGCCGAGGGCGTGGCGCTGC
>DATBBK010000288.1:0-5597 GCA_036271035.1 Thermoanaerobaculia bacterium
ACCGAGTCCCGCGACGCCGCCCGCGACGGCAAGGACTACATGGAGCAGTGGCTCGAGAAGGAAGGCTTCAAGGTCGTCAAGTCCGGCGGCGACATGAAGGTCGAAGGCAACATCTTCAACGCATGGGAGCCGAGCGGCGCGGCCCGTTACTGGGGCGGCTGGGCGGCCAATCCGGGGGTCGGCCTCGAGCTGGTCTGCAAGGCTGGCGGCAAGGTCGTCGGGGAGCTCCGGCACAAGGCGAAGGGCTCGACGGTCCGCGACGCAGTGGAGAACGGCCTCGAGGACATGTCCAAGTCGATCTCCAAGGGGCGCTGAGCGACCTAAGCTCTTGAATCCAAATCCGTTAGCCCACGAGAGGGGGGTCGCCTGAGCAGGCCCCTCTCTCGTGGTACCGTTTTACCCCTCCAAGGAGGGGTGCCGATTTCCGACTCCACCCAGGCCGTTACTCTCCCCGAATCCGGACTCACCGCGCTCTTCGGCATCGCCGACGAAAATCTCCGGGCCATCGAGGATGCGTTCGGCGTGCGCCTGCAGTCGCGGGGAAGCGAGATCTCCGTCCTCGGTGAGGGCGAGAGAGAGGATGCCGCCCGCCGCCTGGTGAAGGGCCTGTCCGACCTGCTCGCCTCGGGCTATCCCCTCCGCACGAGCGACGTCGCGACAGCGATCCGGGTCACGAAGGAAGACCCGTCGATCTCGCTGGTCGAGTTCTTCACCGACAGCCCGTTCGGGCCGACGCTCAAGTCGGTCGTCACCGTCCGCAACGCGAAGCAGCGCGTCTATGTCCAGACGATCGACCGCCACGACCTGGTCTTCGCGATCGGCCCGGCCGGAACCGGCAAGACCTACCTCGCCGTGGCGATGGCGGCGGCGGCCCTGATCGAGAAGAAGGTGAAGCGCATCGTCCTGGCGCGGCCCGCGGTCGAGGCCGGCGAGCGGCTCGGCTTCTTGCCGGGCGACCTGGTCGAGAAGATCAATCCGTATCTCCGCCCGCTGTACGACGCGCTCTACGACATCCTCGGCTACGAAAAGACGGCGAAGCTGCTCGAGCGGGGCATCATCGAGGTCGCGCCGATCGCGTTCATGCGCGGCCGCACGCTCAACGACGCGTTCATCATCCTCGACGAGGCGCAGAACACCACATCCGAGCAGATGAAGATGTTCCTGACGCGCATCGGCTTCGGCTCGAAGGCGGTCGTCACGGGAGACATCACGCAGATCGACCTGCCGCAGGGCAGGACGTCGGGCCTGCGGGAGGCGCAGCAGGTGCTCTCGAAGATCGAGGGCATCCGCTTCGTGCTCTTCGACGAGCGGGACGTCGTCCGCCACACGCTGGTGCAGTCGATCATCACGGCGTACGAGGCGCTGGACCGCGAGCGAGAGGCGGCGGCGCAGGCGGCGCCGGCACGCCCCTCCGGCCCGGCTTCGGGAGCCGCGCGGCCGGACCGCCGTCCGGCGGATCCGCCCGCCGTCTCCCGCTGAGGCGCGCCATGCCCGACACAGCGCCCCCCGGGCGCGATGCAGTGCATTCCGCGAGAGCCACCGGGCAGGTGGCGCCCGTGGCCGCCGCGAATCGCGTGAAGCACGCGCTCTGGGCGGCGGCGTACGTGATCGTCACGACGCTCTCGTTCTCCCCGACGCCGTCGTTCCGCGACACGAAGCCCGCCTCGGGCTCCGTCGCGCCCCGCGACGTCGTCGCGCCGCGCGATCTGATCGTGCCCGACCCGGACGCGACCGCGCGCCGACGGACGGAGGCCGCGGCCGAGGTCCTGCCCGTCTACGACTGGGACTCGGCGGCGCCGGGCCGCTACGAACAGCAGCTGCGCGACTCGTTCGGCCGCGCGCGTCCCGCCGCGCTCCGTGCGCGCCGCAGCGGGGCGCTCACGCAGGAGCTGCGCGACGCGTTCACCCTGCCGATCGGCGACGAGGCGCTCACCGCGCTCGCGCGCCAGGGCTTCTCCGAGGACCTCGAGAACCGCTTCGCCGCGATCGGCCTCGACCTGTATCGCGGCGGCATCGTCGACCACCGTGACCTCGCGCCCGAGGCGCGCAGCCGCGGGATCATCGCGCGGGAAGCGGCGACCGGCCGCGAGGCTCGCCGGGCGGACGCGGGGGCGATCGAGTACGGCAGCGAAACGCGCGCCGCGGTCGCCGCGAAGCTCGCGGAGAGCCCGTTCACGGGCCGCGAGCGCGCCGAGGTCGCGGCGTTCCTCGCCGCGATCCTGCGGCCCAACCTGACCTACGACCCCGGCCAGACCGCGGCGAGGCGCCAGGCGGCGTCGAGCTCCGTCGAGAGCGTCTTCACTCGCATTCCGCGCGGTAAGGCGATCGTCCGGCGCGGCGACGAGATCACCCCGCGCACCGCGCAGTGGATCGCGGCGGTCCAGGCGAGCGCCTCCGACCCGTCCTCGTGGATCAAGATGATGGGCGTCTTCGTGCTCCAGGTGCTCGCGGTCGCCGCGTACTGGGTGGACGCGCGTCGCCAGCGGCGCCGCAAGCGGGAGCGCTCGACCGGCGTCGTGTTCGGGTCGGTCATCGCGACCGGGATCCTCTTCGCGCTCGTGACGCGCGGCGGATTCGCGGTGGCGCAGGCCCTATCGCCGAGCCTCGAGGCGGCGTCGGGCTCCGTGAACTATGCGATCCCGTTCGCCGCCGGGCCGATCGTCGTCAGTCTCGTGGCGGGAATGGGGCCCGCGCTCCTCGTCGCGCTGGTCCACGCCGTCGGCGCGGGCGTCCTCATGGGGCTGTCGTTCCCGTTCGCGTTGTTCGCCGTCGTCGGCTCGCTCGCCGGGATCTACGGACTCGGCAAGCTCCGCGCGCGCAGCGTGCTGCTCGCGATGGGCGGTGTCGTCGGCGTCGGCAATCTGGTCGCGATCGCGGCGATCCACTTCCTCAACGCGGGTCCGTGGGGCTGGGAGTTCCTGTGGGATGGGCTCGCCGGGATCGCCGGCGGCCTCGCGGTCGCGATGGTCGTCGGCCTGTTCCTGCCGATCTTCGAGCACCTCTTCTCGGTCGTCACGGACATCCGGCTGCTCGAGCTCTCGAACCAGAACCTCCCGATTCTCCGCACGCTCGCGCTGGAGGCGCCCGGCACGTACCAGCACTCGCTGATGCTCGGCCATCTCGCGGAGGCCGCCGCCGAGGCGATCGGCGCGGACGCGCTGCTCGCGCGCGTCTCGGGCTACTACCACGACATCGGCAAGACGAAGATGCCGGACTACTTCATCGAGAACCAGGTCAAGGGCTTCAACCGCCACGACCGCCTGGAGCCCTCGATGAGCGCGCTCATCATCGCCGCCCACGTCAAGGAGGGCGTCGAGATGGGGAAGAAGGCCAGGCTGCCCGAGCCGATCGTGACCGCGATCCGCGAGCATCACGGCACGAAGCTGATTCGCTACTTCTACCAGAAGGCCGTCACGAAGGCCGATCCGGCGCAGGGCGCGGTGCAGGAGACCGACTATCGCTATCCGGGGCCCAAGCCCTCGACGCGCATCCTCGGCATCCTCATGATCGCGGACGCCGTCGAGGCCGCGTCGCGGACGCTCATCGAGCCGACGCCGGCGAAGATCCGCGCGATGATCCAGACGATCGTCGACGACTGCCTGCGCGACGGCCAGTTCGACGAGTGCGACCTGACGATGCGCGACCTCGCGATCATCGTCGAGGCGCTCGAGCGCTCCGTGGCGACGATGTTTCACCACCGGATCGACTACCCGGGCTTCGACTTCAACCGAGAGAAGTCGCGGCGCCGCACGAGCGAGGCCGGGGTCCCGCGCGCGGCCGGACCGAGGGCGGTCTGAGCGTGCGCGTCGAGATCCAGGGGAGGGTCGCGGGCGCGCCCGCGCCCGCCCGCGTGCGCCGCATCCTCACGCGCGCGAAGCGAGCCGCGCGGCTCGACGCGCGCGAGGTCTCCGTGCTGTTCTGCGCGGACGGGCGCATGCGGACGCTGAACCGCCGTTGGCGAGGGCTCGATCGTCCGACGGACGTGCTGTCCTTCCCGGTGGGCTCGGGCGGCGCCTCCGAGGACGGCTTTCTGGGCGACATCGTCATCTCCGTCCCGTACGCGTCGCGCTCGGCCCGGCGCCGCGAGGAGCCGCCGGCGCGTGAGATCGACCGGCTCCTCGTGCACGGGCTCCTGCATCTCGCGGGCTACGACCACGAGATCGACCACGGCGAGATGGACGCGCTGGAGGCCCGCGTGCGCGGTCGCCTGGGGATCGCCGAGCGGCGGCGCGCGTCGGATGGAGGGCCGCATCGCGCCGAACCGGCGCGGGGGCGCGGGGGACGGCGGAGGCCGCGGCGATGATCTCGCTGCTCCTCGCGGCCGTCTGCTACACCGCGTTCCTCCTGTTCGAGACGTTCGCGCTCGCGCTCGACCGCCTCTCGCCGATCAAGCTGAGCGGGCTGCTCGAGGAGCACCCCGAGCGCGCCAGGATTCTGTCGGGAGCGGGCCAGGCCGAGATCGTGCGCGTCACGACCAAGGTCGTCGTCCAGGTCCTCCTGCTCGCCGGCCTGCTGTCCACGGTGTCGGCCCTCGAGGCGTTCCAGGCGCCGCACCCGTGGCTGGTCGGCGGCGTATTCTTCGTCGTCGGCTGGCTCCTGACCGAGATCGCGCTCCTGAAGCGCGACGTGCACCGCGATCCCGAGCAGATCGTCGCGCGCCTCCTGCCGATCATCACCGGGACCTCCTGGCTGCTGCTCCCGATCGCCTTCCTGATCCGGAGCGTCTATGCATCGCGGCCCGTCGCGCAGGAGAAGCCGCCCGAGGCGACCGAGCAGGAGGTCCAGGCTTACATCGACGTCGGCCGCCAGGAAGGCATACTCGAGAAGGACGAGGAGAAGCTCCTCCTGTCGATCGTCGACTTCGGCGACACCCGCGTGCGCGAGGTGATGACCCCGCGCACCGACGTCGTCTGGATCGACGTCGCCGCCTCGCCGACCGTTCTCTTCGACCTCTTCGTCGAGTCGAAGTACTCCCGCATCCCCGTCGTGCGCGGCTCGATCGACACGGTCCTCGGCGTCGTGCTCGTCAAGGACGTCCTGCAGGCGATCCGCTCCGGCACGGCGCGGTCCATCGCCGAGCTGATGCGCGAGGCCTACTTCGTGCCGGAGACGAAGAAGGTCTCCGAGCTGCTGCGCGAGTTCCAGCGCCGCCACCTCTGGATGGCGATCGTCGTCGACGAGTACGGCGGCGTCTCGGGGCTCGTCACCGTCGAGGACCTGCTCGAGGAGATCGTGGGCGAGATCTCGGACGAGCACGAGGACGAGCGGGAGCCGGTGACGCGCGCGGGCGAGCACACGTTCTCGGTCTCGGGCAAGGCCAACATCGAGGTCATCCGCGACCTCTTCGGGCGCGGTCCCGAGGAGGAGGAGTTCACGACCCTCGCGGGCTTTTTGGCGAGCCGCCTCGGTCACATCCCGCGGCCCGGCGAGACCTATCGCGAGTTCGACCTGCGGTTCACGGTCGAGGAGGCGGATCGCCGCCGCGTCTATCGGGTGCGGATCGAGCCGGAGTCGGCGCCGGTGGCCGTGTCGGCCGCGAGTGGCACGGAGAGCGAGACGAGCCGCTAGCTCGAGTCCCGAGTCCCGCGCTCAGTCGG
>DATBBK010000289.1:0-31917 GCA_036271035.1 Thermoanaerobaculia bacterium
GCGAGGGACGAGGCCTCGCTCGAGATGCCCTCCATGAGATCGCCGTCCGAGACGAGCGCGAAGGTGCGGTGGTTGACGATCTCGTGGCCGGGACGGTTGTAGCGGCCCGAGAGGACGCGCTCGGCCATCGCCATCCCGATCGCGTTGGCCGTGCCCTGCCCGAGCGGGCCCGTCGACGCCTCGACCCCCGGCGTGGCGTGGACCTCCGGGTGACCCGGCGTGCGGCTGCCCCACTGGCGGAAATGCTCTAGGTCGTCGAGCGTGAGGTCGTAGCCGGTGAGGTGGAGGAGGCTGTAGAGCAGCGCGCAGCCGTGGCCCGCCGAGAGCACGAAGCGGTCGCGGTCTGGCCACTTCGGGTCACGCGGGTTGTGCCGCAGGTGCCGCATCCACAGCACGTAGGCCATCGGCGCCGCGCCGAGCGGCAGGCCGGGGTGGCCGGAATTCGCCTTCTGGACCATGTCGATCGACAGCGTGCGGATCGTGTCCACGCACAACTCGTCGAGAGATTTCTTGACGGTGCTCAAGAGACCCTCCCCCTTTCCGATCTTATTACGTCGCAATGAGGCGAAGTCGGCGTGATGAATGAGCGGTCCGCCGCGGCTTCCGGCTGACCGCGACCGCTCACTGATGAGAGAATTCGAAAAAGAAGGCGACGTTCTCGTGTCAATTTCCCAAGAAGCGGTGCGCGGCACGAAAAAGCCGCTCGAATGGACGCGCTCCGAGCTGACGGAGCGCGTGCTGGGCTTCGAGTGGCTCGAGGCGGACGGCCTGGGCGGCTTCGCGTCTGGCACGGTCGGCGGCGAGCGCACGCGCCGCTACCACGGCCTCTATGCGCCGGCGATCCCGCCTCCGCGGCGCCGCTGGATGATGGTCGCGGGCTGCGAGGAGTTCGTGACGTCGCGCGGCGCGACGACGGGCATCTCGACTCAGGTCTATCGCGACGCGACCGTCCCCGACGGATCGCACACCGTCGCCCGCTTCGCCCTCGACCCGTTCCCGGTCTGGCACCACGAGACCGCCGACTTCGCGCTGGAGCGCTCGGTGTGTCTCGTACGGGACCGCTCGATGACCGTCGTCCGCTACGTGAACCGCGGCGCCGCCGAGCTGACGCTGCGCGTCCGTCCGCTGCTCGCGTTCCGGGGTCTGCACCGACTCCAGAAGGAGACGTCGGAGTGGGATCCCGCGGTCGAGGTCCGCGGCGAGACCTCGTGGGTGCACCCGTTCCCGTACCTGCCGCGGCTCTATCTGCGCGGCGTCTTCGCGACCACGCGAGTCGACCCGCTCTGGTACCGCCACTTCTACTACGCCGCCGACGCGGCGCGGGGCTACGACGCCGACGAGGACCTGTGGAGCCCCCTCGAGTGGGAGTGGACCCTGAGGCCCGACGCGCAGGCCTTCACGCTCTTCTCCCTCGACGAGTCCGCCAGCGATCCCGATCATCTGATGGAGCAGGAGCGCCGCCGCCGCCACGCCTTTTCGCCGACCGGAGACGTCGTCTTCGACGAGATGGCGCGCCGCGCCGAGGCGTTTCTCGCGGAGCCGGACCACCGCAGCGCGTCGATCCTCGCGGGCTTCCCGTGGCTCGCCGACTGGGGGCGCCAGGCCATGGTCGCGGCGCCCGGCATCGCGCTCGCGCAGGGCCGCTACGGGCCGGTCGCGCGCGTCCTCAACTCGTTCTCGAGCGCGAGGCGCGACGGGCTGATCCCGGGACACTTCTCGGGCGAGCAGGGCGAGCCCGACTTCGACTCCGCGGACGCCTCGCTCTGGTTCGTCCTCGCGGTCGAGTGGTTCTCGCGCGTGCGGCGGAGCCCCGGCCGCGCCTCGCCGCTGCTCGGCGCCGTCCGCTCCGTCATGGAGGCGTACCGCCGCGGCACCCGCCTGCAGATCGGAGTGGGTCCGGACGGCCTGCTCGCCGCGCGGGCTCCGAGGCGCGCGCTGACGTGGATGGACAGCGTCATCGACGGCGAGCCGGTCACGCCGCGCTCCGGCCGCCCGGTCGAGCTCAACGCGCTGTGGCACGCCGCCCTGAAGAGCGCCGCGCGCCTCGAGCGCGTCGCGGGAGAGACCGGCCGCGCGCGCGAGCTCGAGTCCGAGGCCTGGCACCACGCGAAGAGGTTCAACGAGACGTTCTGGTGCTCCGAGAAGGGTTACCTCTACGACGTCGTCGGCGACCACGGCGCCGACGCGAGCCTGCGTCCGAACCAGATTCTCGCCGTCGCGCTGACGGACGATCTGCTCCCGCCGCACCGCGGCCGCTCCGTCTACTGGGCCGTGCGCCGCAGCCTGCTGACGCCCTTCGGACTGCGGACCCTCGACCCCGCCGACACGCGGTACCGGGGCCGCGCCGACGGCGACGAACGCGCTCGGCTCGCCGCGGCGCACCAGGGAACCGTGTGGCCGTGGCTCATGGGCCCGTTCGCCGACGCGCACTTCCGCGTCTTCGGCAACACGGAGGACTCGCGGCGCACGATGCGGGCGCTCCTCGCCCCGCTGCGCGCGCACGTCCGCGAGGCCGGACTCGGCGCGATCTCCGAGATGTTCGACGGCGACCCGCCGCACGCGCCGCGAGGATGCTTCGCGCAGGCGTGGAGCGTCGGCGAGATCGCGCGGATCCTCTACACGCACCTGCGCGGCGGCGAATAGGAGCCGCCCGAGCGTGCGCGTCCTGATGCTCGGCTGGGAATACCCGCCGCGCGTCGCGGGAGGCCTCGGCGCCGCGTGCGAGGGGCTCGTGCGCGGCCTGCGCGAGAACGGCGTGGACGTGATCCTGGTCCTGCCGCCCGGCGCGCGGGCCCTCAAGCACCGGCGGCGCGGCGTCGTCGGCTCGCTCGAGGTCGTCCCGGTCCCGGGCCGCCGCCCCCGCGGCCAGTCGCCCGATCCATATGCGCCCTTCCGGAGCGGGCGCGGCGGCGAATCGCTCTACGCCGGCGATCTCGCCGGCGCGGTGCGCCGCTATGCCCTCGGCGCGGAGCGGATCGCGGGCCGCCGCCGCTTCGACCTGATCCACGCACACGACTGGCTGACGTTTCCGGCGGGCATCGCCGCGAAGCAGGCGTCCGGCCGGCCCCTCGTCGCCCACGTCCACGCGACGGAGCTGGACCGTTCGGGCGGGCTGCCGGCCGCATCCGCCGCGTTCGGGATCGAACGTCGCGCGCTGCCACTCGCCGACCGCGTCGTCGCGGTCTCCGGCTACACGGCCGGCGTGCTGAGGGAACGGTACGGCGTCTGCGCGGATCGCGTCCGCGTGGTTCACAACGGCGTCGACGCGCCCGGCCTCTCGCCGCGCGGCGGCGGCGCCGCGCCGAGCTCGAGGAGGCGTGCGCCCGTCGTCCTCTTCGTGGGCCGCGTGACGGGCCAGAAGGGTCCGGAGCAGTTCGTCCGGGCGGCCGCGCTCGTCGCGTCCGAGCGGCCCGACGTGCGCTTCGTCGTCGCCGGCGCGGGCGACCGGCTGGACGCCGTCCGCGCCGAGGCCGCGGCCCTGCGACTCGCCGGCCGGATCCGCTTCACCGGCTTCGCCGCGCGCGCGGCACTCGAGCGGCTCTACACGCGAGCGGACGTCGTCGTGATGCCGTCCCGCTCGGAGCCGTTCGGCCTCGTGGCGCTCGAGGCGGCCGTGAGAGGCAAGCCGGTGATCGTCTCGCGCTCCGCCGGCGTCACGGAGGTCCTCCGCCGCGCGCTGCGATTCGACTTCGGAGACCTCGAGGAGCTCGCGGGGAAGATCCTCGCGATCCTCGAGCTGCCCCGCCTCCGCGACGCGGCCGCGGCCGGCGCAGAGGCGGAGGCGCGGGGGCTCTCCTGGCGCGCCGCGGGCGCGCGCTGCGCGGCGATCTACCGGGAGCTCACTCCGGCGAAGCCCTCCGGTGGCACAATCGCGGCGCGATGACGCCGGTCCTGCTCCTGATCTGCGACGGCTGGGGGTACGCGCCGCCGTCCGACGGCAACGCGATCTCGCTCGCCCGCACGCCGATCTTCGACCGCTGGCTCGCCGAGAGCCCGTGGACGCTGCTCGACGCCTCGGGCGAGTCCGTCGGTCTCCCCGCCGGCGTGATGGGCAACTCCGAGGTCGGCCACCTCACGCTCGGTGCGGGCCGGATGGTCCCGCAGGACCTGCTGCGCGTGGACCTGGCGCTGCGAGACGGGTCCCTCTTCGAGAACCCCGCGCTCGTCGCCGCCGCGGAGCACGCGCGGAAGGGCGGCACGACGCTCCACCTGATGGGACTCGTCTCAGACGGCGGCGTCCACTCTCACCTCCGGCACCTCGAGGGGCTCATCGAGCTCGCGCACCGCCGGAAGGTGGGGCGGATCCGGGTGCACGTCTTCGCGGACGGGCGCGACACGCCGCCGCAGTCCGCCAGGAAGTACGTCGCGGCGCTCGAGAAGGCGCTCGAGCCGGCGGGCGGCCGCATCGCGACCGTCTCCGGGCGCTACTACGCGATGGACCGCGACAAGCGCTGGGACCGCGTCGCGCGCGCCTACGCGGCTCTCGTGTTCTCGTCGGGGCTGCGCGCCCCCGACGCCGGCACCGCGATCGACGCGGCCTACGCGCGCGGCGAGACGGACGAGTTCATCCAGCCGACGGTCATCATGGACGGCGAGGAGCCCGTCGGACCGATCGGCGACGGCGACGCGGTCGTCTTCTTCAACTTCCGCGCGGATCGCGCCCGGCAGATCACGCGCGCGCTGACCGAGCCGGATTTCGCCGACTTCCCGCGACCGAAGCCGCCGCGGATCAAGTTCGTCAGCTTCACGGAGTACAAGAAGGAGTTCGGCCTCTCCGCCGCCTTCCCGCCCCAGGAGCTGAACGGCATTCTCGCCGACGCCTGGGCCGGCGCGGGGCTGAAGAACCTGCGCCTCGCGGAGACCGAGAAGTATGCGCACGTGACGTACTTCTTCAACGGCGGCGTCGAGAAGGCCTACCCCGGCGAGGAGCGCATCCTCGTGCCGTCGTGGAAGGGCGCGACGTACGACCTCCACCCTCAGATGAGCGCGGCCGAGATCACCGAGGAGGCCGTGAAGGCCGTCCGCGCGTCCGCGGCCGATGCCTACGTCATCAACTTCGCGAACGCCGACATGGTGGGCCACACGGGGAAGCTGCCGGAGACGATCTCCGCGGTCGAGACGCTCGATCGCTGCTTCGGGATCCTCGAGGCGGCCTGCCGGGAGTCCGGCGTGGTCCTCGCGATGACCGCCGATCACGGCAATGCCGAGCAGATGACCGACCCCGAGACGGGCGGCCCTCATACGGCGCACACGACGAACCCGGTCCCGTTCGTCGTCCTCGGGAGCGCGGGGCGCCTCGCGACGGGGGGCACGCTCGCGGACGTTGCGCCGACGATGCTCGGTATCCAGGGGATCGAGCGAACGACGGAGATGACCGGAAGGGATCTGAGAGAGAAGTCGCTTTAGAGCGGTCTCGGCTCGTCGACTCGGGGATCCCTCGTCGCTGCGCTCCTCGGGATCACGCGCGACGGCTTCGCTCCTCGCGTCACCCCTTTCGCTCCTTCGCGCCGGGGAACTTCCGCTGAAGGTCCCGCTTGAGCTCGTTCGCCGTGCCCGGATCGCCTAGGATCTCGTACGTCCGGATCGCCGCGAAGTAGGCCTCGGGCGTCGCGACGTCGGCGACGAGAGAGCCGAGCGCCCCGCGCGCGTCCGCCTCGCGACCCTCGCTCGCATACAGCATGGCGAGCCCGGCGCGCGCCCGGGTGTTCGTCGGGAACGCGTGGATCTCCGCGCGGAACGCCGCCTCCGCCTCGGCGGTTCTCCCCATCCGGGCGAGGCAGTCGCCGCGCAGGAAGCTCGTGTTCTGGAACGGCGACGCCTCGCTGGCGCGCGAGCGCGCGACCGCGTCGAGCTGGGCGAGGGCGCCGGCGCAGTCGCGGCGGTCGTGGAGCACGCGCGCGAGGATGATCCGCGGCACCCTCTTCTGCGGGTAGCGCTCGAGCGCCGCCCGCGCCTCGCGCTCGGCCTCCGCGAGATCCCCCTTCGCGAGGGCGATGGACGCGAGCAGCTCGTGCGGGCTCGCCGTGCCCGCGTCGCCGACCGCCTCGGCGTGCTTGCGCGCCTCGTCGAAGCGGCCGACCGCGACGTAGTAGTCCGCGAGCGCCATCAGGATCTGCGGATTCCCGGGCGAGAGCCGGGCGGCGGTCTGCAGCGCGGTCAGCGCCTCGTCCTCGCGGCCGAGCGCCATGCACGCGTCCGCGTACATCTGCCAGACGTCGAGCATCCGCGGCTCGTGTTTCAACAGATCGCCGAGGACCTCCCTCGCCTCCGCGTACCTCCCGGCCTGCAGCGCGCCGAAGCCCCGCTTGAGGCTCGCCACGTTGCCGATCCGGTCGCGCGGGGCGGGCAGGTCCTTCGCGTCCGCGTCGGCGGGCGACGCGCTGATGTAGCCGAGCGAGGCGAGCTTCTTGACCTGCTCGGCGTCGCTCGCGCCGGGCGCCTGGTAGGGGTGCCCCATCCGCGAGAGCTCCGCGCGCATCGAGCGGAACGCCGGCGGCAGGCCGGCGGCGAGGTCGTTTTTCTCGCCGGGGTCGGCGACGATGTCGTAGAGCTCGGGTCGCGGCGACTCGATGTACTGGTTCCGCGAATCGATGAGCGAGGAGAGGTCGCTCCACCCGAGGTGGAGCCGCGGGTAAAGCGTCTCGCCGTAGATCCGCCGGGCCGCCTCGGCCGGCGCCGCGGGCTCGCCGCGCAGGTCGGACCCGAGCGAGCGTCCCGCGAGCCCGGCGACCGGCGGCAGTCCGGCGAGCGCGACGACCGTCGGGAACACGTCGGTCAGTGCCACCGGCGACGCCACACTCCCTCCGCCGCGCGCCTGCTTCGGCAGCTTGACGATGAGGGGCACGTGGATCGCCTCGCGATAGAGGAGCACGCCGTGCTCGTCCTCGCCGTGCTCGTCGAGCCCCTCGCCGTGGTCGGAGAGGAAGATCACGATCGAGCGGTCGTAGAGTCCCTGGTCCTTCAGAAAGTTCACGAACGAGCCGACGATCTCGTCGGCGCGCGCGATTTCGCCGTCGTACTTGAGCTTGTAGCGGGATGCGAACGGCTCGGGGGGCTCGTAGGGCGAGTGGGGCTCGAAGAGGTGGAGGAAGGCGAAGAAGGGCGCGCCCTCGTGCTCCGAGACCCAGCTCGCGAGGAGCTGCTCCGTCTCGGCGCCCGAGCGCTGCACGCGCGAGATCGTCTGGCTCGCCTTCGTCGGCTCGACCGAGTCCTCCCAGAAGTCGAACCCGCGCGACACTCCCGTCGCGTGCGAGAGCACGATCGACGACACGGCGCCTCCGGTCGCGTAGCCCGCCGCCTTCAGCGTTCCCGCGAGGGTCGGCGGCGTCGCCGAGAGTGCGTAGCCGAGGTTGTCGCGGACGCCGCTCTGCGGCGGCAGGAGGCCGGTGAAGATCGTCGTGTGGGACGGCAGCGTCAGCGGGACGTGCGAGTAGGCGTTCTCGAACAGCACTCCGTCGTGGCGCAGCGCGTCGATATTCGGCGTGTCCACTGCCTTGTAGCCGTAGGCCGGCAGGTGGTCGGCCCGGAGGGTGTCCACGCTGATCAGCACGACCGGCGCGCCGCGGAACGACGCGGGCGTGCCGGGCCGGCACGCCGACAGGACGAGAGTCGCGGCGGCCAGCGCGGCGGCGCCGACGCCCACGAGGAGGCGGCGGACGCGCGCGAGGCCGGCCGCCCCGGGTTTCTGGAACCCTTCTGCTAGCATCCGACCCATGCCGACATCGCGCGAAATCTACCTCCGCCGCCTCGACAGCGTCCGCGAGCGCCTGAAGTCCATCCCGGCCGACGGACTCTACGCGACGCCGTCCTCGAACCTCTACTACCTGACCGGGATCGACTTCCACCGGAGTGAACGCCTGACCGCCCTGCTCCTCTTCCGCGACGCGGACCCGGTCGTCATCTGCCCCGCGTTCGAGGAGCGCCGGCTGCGCGGCATGTCGGCCGTCGAGAAGGTCGTGACGTGGCAGGAGACGGAGGATCCCTTCGCGAAGGCCGCCGCGCTCTTTCCCTCGGCCTCCGGCACGCTCGGCATCGAGCCCTCGACCGCCTTCGACGACGTGGAGCGGCTCCTGACGGCGCGCTCCGGATGGGGCGCCCGCTCGGCGGCCGCGATGTTCGGCGCGCTGCGCATGGTCAAGTCGGCGGACGAGCTCGCGCTCATGCGGCACGCGATCACCGTGGCCGTGCCGCGCTTCCAGCGCGCGTTCGCGTCGCTCGAGCCGGGAAAGACCGAGGCCGAGATCTCGACCTATTTCGGAGGCGAGAACGTCGTGCAGTTCGGGCCGTCCTCGGCGCTTCCCCACGGCGCGTCCGGCCCCTCGCGCCTCGCGCGCGACCAGGCCGTGCTGATCGACGCGTGGGACCGTCCCGACGGCTACTACTACGACATCACGCGTTCGACGTGGTTCGGGAAGCCGACCGACGAGTACCGGTCGATCTGGTCGATCGTCCTGGAGGCTCAGTCCGCGGGGATCGACCGCGCCGCGCCGGGCGTGCCGTGCCACGAGGTGGACGCCGCCGCGCGCCGCGTCATCGAGAAGGCCGGCTACGGCGAGTACTTCACGCATCGCCTCGGCCACGGCCTCGGCATCGACGTCCACGAGCCGCCGTACATGGTCGGACACGACCGCACCGTGCTCGAGCCGGGCATGACCTTCACGTCGGAGCCCGGCATCTACCTGCCGGGGCGGTTTGGCGTGCGGATCGAGGACGACATCGTGGTGACCGAGAGAGGCGCGGAATCACTCTCGCCGCGCGTCGAGAAACTGGAACCGATCGCGTAAAGCGAGAGGGGCGCGCCCTGGCTTCCGAGCGTGTTCGCTTCCATCATCCTACGGCATCCGACAGACAACCGCCCGCCAGGCTGGCGCGCTGCGAGAGGAGTGCGGCTACGGTCACCAAGCTTCGGAGGACCGGCCCGCAAGTCCCGCGGCGACTAAGTTGCTTATGGAACGCGGCACTCCGCAAGTCTGGCCTGCGCGCTTCGATGGGGTCAGCCCTCAATTTTTCGGAGCTCAGGACGAGTCGGGCTCTGACGGGCTCGCGTCGTCGCTCCGAAAAACAAAGGACCGACCCCGAGCACGGCATCCGTGAATGACCAGTCCGCAAGTCTGTCCTCTTTTTTCCCCATTTCGTCCCAAGATGCATTGTGGACTTCCCGGACGCGGCTAGCCTTCTTCTTGGAGGCTTCGCCATGACCTTCCGCTTTGGAAATCTGACGCTGGACACCGAGAGCCGGGCGCTCACGCGCGACGGGCGGCCGATCGCGATCTCCCCCAAGGCGTTCAAGCTGCTCCAGATTCTTCTCGAGGAGCGGCCCCGCGCGATTCCCAAGGCGGAGCTCCATCGCCGGCTCTGGCCGGACACCGTCGTCTCGGAGGTCAACCTTCCGACGCTCATCGCCGAGATCCGCCAGGCGATCGGCGACGGCGCGCGAGCTCCCGAGTTCATCCGCACGGTGTACGGCTACGGCTACGCGTTCTGCGGATCGGCGGTCGCCATGTCGCGCGACGGGCGGCTCGCGGTTCCGAGCGACCAGGTCTTCCGGCTCCTGTGGGGCCAGCGCGAGGTCGCGCTCTCGGAGGGCGAGAACGTCCTCGGCCGCGGCACGGATTCTCTCGTCTGGATCGACGCGCAGAGCGTCTCGCGCCGCCACGCGCGAGTGATGGTCGCGTCCGGGCTCGCGACGCTCGAGGACCTCGGCTCGAAGAACGGCACCTTCGTGAACGGAATCCGCCTCGCCTCGCCGATCGCGCTCCGCGACGGCGACGAGCTGCGCATCGGCAACGTACCGATGACGCTGAAGGTCTACACGAAGCCGAGCTCGACGGAGACGGCGACCGGTTACTGAGGTCCCTCTACCAGGGGGATCGCGAGGGCCGGGCGCGGCCGGATGCGGCGACGGATCGAGGCCGGATCGTTCATCCCTTAGACTTCGCGCATCGTGTCTCCACAGAGGATGGGTCTCGTGCTCGCGGTCCTCGCCGCGTCGCTTCGCGCCCAGGCGCCCTCCGCCCCCGACGCCGAGGAGGCCGCCGAGTCGGCTCGGCGCGCGGCCCTCGGCGCCGTCCACGGTCCGCCGAAGACCCTCCTCGACGCGCTCGACGCCGACGGCATTCTGCGCCGTGCCGTCGGCAACGAGGCCTGGGGCGCTCTCGCGACGCGTCAGCGCGACGGACTCCGCGACTTCCTGCGCGGCCGCTTCCTCGACGCGCTCGCCGGCGTCCCGGGCACGCCCTCCGACGTCTCGTGGATCTCGGTGGGTGAGCCGGCGGCGGACGGCGCGTTTCCCGTGACCCTCGGCCTCTCCTACGGCGCCTCGTCCCTGAAGACGCGGTGGCTGACGCGGCGCACGCCGCGGGGCTGGCTGATCGAGGACGTCGTTCTCGTGGATCCCGGGATCTCGCTCGCCGACGAGATCCGCGCCGCGCTGGGCCCGCACCCGCTCGTGCCCCGTGACACGTCTCGCGAGGCGCGGGCCCGCGCGATCCCTCGGATCCTCGCGCTCCTCGCGATCGGCGCCGTCGTCGCCGTCGCCGCGCCGCGGCTGACGAAGCCGCGCCGGCACCTCCTGATCCTGATGGCGTCGGTTCCGGCGCTGCTGTTCGCCGTCGACGGCGCGCTCGCGATCCACCGCGCCCGCAGCGAGGCGTACACGCTCGCGACGCGGGCGGCGGAGCCCTGGCGCGAGCGCGAGAAGGAGGCGCTCGCGGCGGAGGACGCGGGCCGGCCCGATGCGGCGCGCGATGCGTGGCGCCGCGCGGTCGAGGAGGGCGCGCCCGCGGGCTCGATCCACTATCGTCTCGGCGTCGCCGCGCGCGGCCGGGGCGAGCTCGACGCCGCCGCGGAGGACTTCCGCAAGGCGCTCGACGCCTCGCCGCCGGCGCCCGGCGCCGCCCGCGAGCTCGGCCTGATCGCGCTGGGCCGCGGACGCTGGGACGAGGCGCGGGAGCTGCTGGAGCGCTACGTCGCGCAGACCGGTCCCGACCCGGACGCGTTGGCGGCGCTCGCGGTCGCGCAGACGAACCTCGGCAAGGCGGAGGCCGCGGTCCGTACGGTCGACGCGGCCGCGGCGCTCCTGCCGGAGGGCGTCCGCCGCGCGGAGCTGCGCGCGCAGATCCACGCCCGAACGGGCGACGCCGCCGGATGCGTCGCGGCGCTGCGCCCGCTCGAGGCCTCGGGTGGGCTCGATCGCGCCGCGCTGCGGTCCGATCCGGCCTACCTGCCGATCGCGACCGACCCGGTCTGGGTCGGATTCCTCGACGAGACGGCCGGCAAGCGGTAGGGGAATCGGCCGAAGAGGCCAAACATATTAGCGACGGCTAATATGTCAACGGGGCGACCCGCTCTCCGTCATCCACTCGCGGAAAAGCTCCCGCTCCCGCATCCCGGTCTCGGCACGCAGCGCCTCGTCGAGTCCCTCGCCGCCGCGGAGCCGCCTCACGACACAGACGAGCGCGCCCTCGCCGCGCACCCGCACGACGTGCTCCACGAGCGACAGCGCCTGGGCGTAGACGACGCGCGCCTCCTCGCGGGTCCGGCGCACGGCGAAGCGCGCGTCGAGCGAAGCGAGGCTCGGGGCGGGGCCAGCCGTTCCGAGAAGCGCGGCCAGACGCGAACGCGGCATGCGCCGCCCCTCGAGCCATTGCGCGAGGCCCTCGTGTAGCCACGCGGGCGCGCGGTCGCCGGACGCGTATCGGACGAACGCGTGGGCGAGCTCGTGCGTCAGGACGCCACGCCCGTCGGCGCCTCCGGGATCGGCCGACACGCGGATCTTGCCGTCATAGGCGCCGGTGACCCAGTCGGGGACCGACACGAGCGAAAAATACGCGCGGCCCGCGTACAGGACCGCGATCTGCGGCGCCGGCAGCTCGGTCTCGAAGAACGTCGACTGCGCGGCGTACGCCGCCGACAGCGCGTCGGCGGCCGCCGCGACCGTCTCCTCGTCCACCGCCGGATCCGCGAAGATGCGGAACGGCCCCGCGTCGCGAGACCTCTGGCCGCGCGCCGCCGCGAGCTCGTCGCGCGCGCGGCGAAGGCGGGTGAGGACTTCCGGGTCCTGGCCGCCGAAACGCGCGAACGCCTCCCACGCGGCGATCGCGTCGTCGAGTCGGTGGAGTCGCTCGTAGGCGTCGCCGAGCACGGCGAAGACCTCCGGCGGTCCCGCCGACACCCGTCCCTCGGCGCGCCGCAGGTAGAAGCGCGACGTCTCCGCGTCGCCGAGCGCGAGATGCGCCAGGGTGAGCTCGGCGAGGACGAGGCCATTGTCCTCGTCGAGCGTGTAGGCCTCGCCGAGGAGCTCGGCCGCCGGACCGGGCCGCCCCGCGTCGAGATCTTCGCGCGCGAGCGCGGCCATGGCTCCGGCCACCGCCTGCGCCTCGGGCGTGCCCGGCGCGGAGGCGGACGCGCGCCGGTGAAGGGCGGCGATCGTGGCCTGCCGGTCGGCGGGTCCGGGCGGCCGGGCCGGGGCCGCGGCGAGCGCGAGGGCGAAAGCCGCGAGCAGCCCGCTCGGTCCGCGGGTCAAGGGACGCGGAAGGCGGCGACCGCCTGTCGCCGCTCTCCCGTCTCGGCGTCCTCGGCGAACACGCGCAGCCCGTAGCGGCCGGGCGGGAGCTCCCGCGGCGGCTCGAAGCGGAGCAGCGTCGCCCGTCCGCCCGCGGCGTCCGGCGCGGAGCGCGAGACCACGGAGAGCGCGCCCGCCCCGAGCGGCTTGCCGTCCGCGTCGAGGACCTGCCCGGCGAGGCGCAGCGCCGATTCGGGCGATTCGGCCGCGAGGTGGTAGGAGACGAGACAGAGCAGCAGCTCGCCTCTCTCGGGCACCGCCGCGAGCGCCGCGGGCGCGACGTTCTCGCCCGCGACGGACCACGCCGGGAAGGAGGCGGCCTGCCCGGCGACGTCCCCGCGCGGCCGCGCCGTCAGCGGGATCCAATCGGGCGCGGCGTCGAGGAAGATCGGAGGAAGCAGCTCGGGCTTCCGCTCCTCGAAGTCCGGCACGCGCAGCGTCGCCGCCACGAGGCCCGCGCGCCCGGTGTCGCTGTTGCGGACGAAGGCGCGAAGCCTCCAGGCGCCCGGCGCGAGGCGCAGCGAGCCCGAGAATCGAATCCCGCCGCGGCGCAGCGCGTCGCCGCTGCGTGCGACGTCGAGCCCGACGGACTGCGTCAGGAAATCACCGAGCCGGTTCTCCGGCCCGTGGGCGTAGACGTACACCTCGAGACCGGTCTTGTCGCCCTCGACACCGTCGAGCAGCTCGGCCCCCGGGATCTCGATCTGGACCGGGACGGACGCCGGGCCGCCCGCCACGGCGAACGGGACCGCGAGCATTCGGATCGGGATCTGCCGAACGGGGCGCTCGGTCGCGATCGCGTCGGCGGCGGCCAGGCTGCGCTCGAGGGCGGTGCGCCTGCGGAAGACGCTTCGGTCGAAGTACCCGGGCCTCGCCGTCACGCGCGCGCCCTTCGCCCCGACTCGGACCTTGATCTCGTGGAATCGCCCCTCCTGCGCGGGCCTCTCGGGCTTGAACGCGAGCACGTAGACGACGCTCGTGTCGACGAGCAGCTTCTCGAGCGCCGCGGACAGGTCGTTCGAGTTGCGGAAGTACTCGCCGCCCGTCTCCTCCGCGAATTCGAAGAGCGAGTCCCGGTCCCCGCCCGGCAGGTGCGGCTCACGCTGGTCCCTCACGTCGGTCTCGACCTCGAGATCGAGCCGGAGCCCGGCGACGTCCACGGAGTGGATCACGCAGTCGGAGCGTCGGAACAGCGACGTCATGTCCGAGATCTCGTTGCGCAGGGGCTCGCTTCCGAACCGGCGGTCCCCGTCCACCTTCCAGATCTGCCCGTTCACGACGAAGTTCTGCTCCTCCGTCGTATCCGTCGCACCGACGAGGAGCCGGCTCTGAAAGCCCTCCGACAGCAGGACGACGTCCTTGCGGCCTTCCACGGAGTCGAGCGCGTGCGCGAGCTCGCCGAACGACGCGATCATCGCGCGCACGCGGCCGCGGCTGTACTCGTCGGACTGCGTCCTCTGCATCGAGGTCATCGTCTCGAGCGCGTCCACCATCGCCTTGGCCGAGTTCTCGGTGCGGCTCGCCTCGGCTCCGCGCTCCATCGCCGTCCGAGCGAGCGCCTTCGGCTCGAAGCCGAAGGCCAGCGGGTCCGCCGGCTCGTGCCGCGAGTCGACGCCGAGCGTCTCGATCGCGCGCGCGAGCTGCGCGCGGTCCGATGAGAACGTGACCAGGAGGCGGAACCCGCCCTCGACAGAGAACGTGGCGACCGCCGCGAGATCCTCGGCGCCCAGGCGCCGGGTCACGAAGTCGGCCGCCGCGCGGCGCGCGCCCACGATGCTGCGCGGCCGGGAGAACGACAGGTCGAACAGGAACAGGAACCGGCGGCGCGCGGCCGACGGAAACGCGCCCGGCTCGAGAGTCGACTCCGCGAGGTCGATCGCGTCGAAGCCGACGATCTCCTGCGGGCGCCCGTCCGCCTGGAGCGTGAAGTCCCCCGCGGAGAGGCCGCGGATCGGCTTGCCGTCGCGATCGGCGACCCGCACCGGGACCTCGACGAGGGAAACCTCCGCCGTCTCGCGCACGGGTCCGCGGGCGTCCTGGGCGCGCGCCGGCCCGGCCGCGAGAGCCGCGCCGGCCAGAAGCAGCAGGCTGGCGGACGCCTTCATCCGGGAACCTCCGGGGCGCCGGCCGCTGACCGCCTCATGCACGTCATGAGCCCGGCCCGACCCGCGCCTTGCGGACTGCCTCTCAGGGCATGGACTTCAGCAGATCCTTGATCTCCTTCGCGTCGGGGCCGTCGGGCGCGAGCTCGAGCGCCCTCTGGAAATCCTCCTTGGCTTCCCTGGTCTTCTTCTCGCCGTAGCGCGTGAGGCCCCGGTAGTAGTGCGCGGTCGCGTCCGGCTTGACGGCGATCGCCTTGTCGAACGCCGCCTCCGCCTCGGGCAGCTTCTTCTTGTTGTACAGCGCCACGCCCGCGTTCGTGTACAGCCCCGAGTCCACGATCTTCTCGGGCGGGACCTTCGAGAGCGCCTCGAGGCCCGCCTCGGCGTTGCCGCGCTCGATCTCGACCTCGGCGATGAGCTGCCAGGGCGCGGAGTCGCCAGGTGACTTCTCCGCCGCCATCCGCGCGTACTTGACGGCCTCGTCCTTCTTCCCCTCGCCGAGGTACGCGAACGCGATGCGCTGCAGGAGCGCGGAGTTGTCGGGGATCTCCGCGAGCGCCTTCGAGTAGTTCTCCTGCGCCCCGGCCCAGTCCTTGGCGACCATCGCCGCGTTGCCCGCCTCGATCGCGGCAGCCGCCTCCTTGGAGATCTTCTTGCCGTCGACCATGGTCATGGGCTCGGCCGGCGCGCCGGACGGCGCGGCCTGCTTCTGGGGCTCGAGCTGTGTGCTGACGGTGTCGTTGCGCCCGCCCTCCTGCAGCTCGATCTGGACCTTCTTGGTCGCGTAGCCGTTCGCCTCGACGTCCACGTCCCACGTCCCGCCCTGCAGGCCGAAGATCGCCCACTTCCCGCTCTTGTCCGTGGTCAGGTCCGGGCCGCCGTGCCCGCTCTTGCCCCAGCGCAGCGACACCTTCGCGCCCGAGATCGGCTCGCCCTTGTCGTTCTTGACGACGCCGTCGATCCGCGCCTTCCCGCCGCGCCACTCCTGCGCGAGCACGGGCATGGCCACGAGAGAGGCGAGTGCCAGGGCCGCGAGGCCGCTTCGAATCCGCATGGTGCCGGTCCTCCTCGGACTCCCGTCTCGAGCGCGCGCCCCGAGCCGGAGCCTCGGAGCGATTCTAGTTTTTTCTGGAGCCGGCCGCCTGGTATCTCCCCGTCCGCCGCTCGTCCTTGCCGCCGCCGTAGAAGTCCACGAGCGCCTGGACGAGCGCCTCCGCGACCTTCTCGCGATAGGCCCGCGAGCGGAGCAGCCTCCGGTCCTCGGGGTTGTTCAGATTGCAGACCTCGACGAGAACCCGCGCCGGGATCCGGTTGTAGCGCAGGATCGCCGGGACCCACTCGCGGCCGCCGCGGATCACGTTGCGCCGGATCGGCTGGAACTCGTGGAGCGGCAGATCCGCCGTGCGGAACGAGGCCACGATCCGCTCGGCGAGATCGCGCGAGACGCCCTCCGCCTCGACGCGCTCCTTGCGCGAGAACGAGACGCGGGACGCCTCGCGCACCTCCCGCCGAGAGGTGTACGGCTCGCCGTCCTTGCCGAAGCTGCCGGTCAGGAACTTCTCGCCCGGGACGTACACCATCGTGCCGCGCACCGCCGGGTGGAGCGAGTCGGCGTGGAGCGAGACGAAGACCATGCGGCCCTCGCGCTCCTCCTCCTTCGACTTCTTGTAGACCGAGTTCGCGAGGTACCAGCGGAAGTTCACGCCGGCGGCGGCGTCCTCGATCGGGTACGGCGGGGACGTCAGCACGCGCGCGCTGCGCGAGTCGCCAACCGACTCGGACGACGCCGCCGGGCACGGGACGTCGCGGCCGACCGTCGGGACCACCTTCGCCCGCGTCTTGGCCTTCGCGATGCGCTCGACGCGGCACGCGATGTCGTAGACGTGAGCCGCCTCCTGGAGCCCATCGACGACGGCGCCGGTGTCCCGCCCGCCGTGTCCCGCGTCGAGCACGAGCGTCACGCCCGACAGATCCGCGCTCAGAACCGTGTTGGCGAACTGCGCCGTCTCGGCGCGCGCCTGCTCCTCCTCGACGCGCTCGGGGTCGCCCGGCGGACGGAACTCGGGCGCGAGGTCGGCGACCGGGATCTTCACCGCGAAGCCGACAGGCATCGAATGGACGTCCGTCACGCCGCTGCGCGCCGCGATCTCGCGCGCCTTGGCGTTGACGTCCTCAGCGTGGACGCGGCCCGTGAAGCGGACGACGACCCCGGAGTAGAGCGCCTCGCCCTTCTTGAGGCGATAGATCGCGTACGGCCCCTTGTCATCGGACGCGAACTCGAGCTCGGCCGGCACGGCCTGGGCCGGCGCCGCCGCGGCGACCGCCTCGCGGAAGGGCGGCAGCAGGAGATCGGCCGGGACCCGCACGACCTGTCCCTGCTTCGTCTCGAGCGAGGCGATCCCGCCCGCCTCCCGGATCTTGCGATAGTTCGCGCCGTCGCCGGTCAGCCACTCGGCGATCTCCCAGAGGCTCTCCGGCCGGCCGCCGACGCCGGCGATCGGGTGCTCCCAGCCCTCCGCGGTCGCGCGGTCCTGCGGGAAGAGCGCCTCGATGGCGACCTTCCGGAAGCTGCCGGTCAGCAGGCGATACGGCACGCGGATGTACTGGTCCTGGCGGACGCGGCGCAGGTTCTCATTGGACGAGAGGATCTCGCGCTTCGACTTCGGATCCGACGTGAGCCGCTGCACGAACGCGTCGAGGCCCTCGCCGGGCAGCGCGCGCGCGGAAAGCCAGATCGAGCCCTCGGAGGTGATCGCGACCCGCACCTCGGGCGACACCACGACCGTGCGCTCCTCGGGCGCCTTCTTCCGGGGGAGACCCGAGGACCTCGAGACGCAGAGAGCCCCGGCCGCCGCGAGCGCGGCCGCCGAGACGCGAACGAACCTAGCCGGCCGACGCGGGAGGAAGGTCATCGGGGAAGCCGGCTCCTTGCTCGTACGCGCGCGCCGCGGCGAAGACCGCCTCCTCGCCGAACCGCGGGCCCATGACCTGGATCCCGAGCGGCAGGCGGCTCGCCGTCAGCCCGGACGGCACGGAGATCGCGGGCAGGCCGGCGAGCGACGCGGGCACCGTGAAGACGTCGGACAGATACATCGTGAGCGGGTCGTCCGTCTTCTCGCCCACGCGGAACGCCGGGCCCGGGATCGACGGACAGACGATCACGTCCGCCTCGCGGAACGCGCGGTCGAAGTCCTCGCGGAGGAGACCGCGGGCGCGCATGGCCGCGCCGTAGTACGCCTCGTAATAACCGGACGCGAGGGCGAACGTGCCCAGGAGGATGCGGCGCTTCACCTCCGGGCCGAAGCCCGCGGTGCGCGTCTCGACGTACAGCGAGGCCACGTCGGCGTCCGACTTCCGCGGCCCGTAGCGCACGCCGTCGAAGCGCGCGAGGTTCGACGAGGCCTCGGCGCTCGCGACGACGTAGTAGATCGAGATCGAGACCGTCGTGCGCGGCACCGAGACGGAGACGATCTGCGCGCCCGCGTCGCGGAAGATCCGGCGCGCGTCGTCGAGGCTCACGGCGACCTCGCGCTCGAGGCCCTCCTCCTCCGCCTCGCGGAGGAAGCCGACCCGCAGCCCGTTCACGCCCCGGCCGAGGGCGCCCTCTGGGTCTCCGACCGCCACGTCCGCGCTCGTCGAGTCCCGCGGATCGACGCCCGCGATGACCCGGTAGAGCCGCGCCGCGTCGCCCACGGAGCGCGCCATCGGACCGATCTGGTCGAGCGAGGAGGCGAAGGCGACGAGGCCGTAGCGCGACACCCGTCCGTAGGTCGGCTTGAAGCCGACGACGCCGCAGCAGGCGGCCGGCTGGCGGATCGAGCCTCCCGTGTCGGAGCCGAACCCGGCCGGCACGAAGCGCGCGGCGACCGCGGCGGCGCTGCCTCCCGAGGACCCGCCGGCGACCCGCTCGAGATCCCAGGGGTTGCGCGTCGTCTGGTACGCGCTGTTCTCCGTCGAGGAGCCCATCGCGAACTCGTCCATGTTGGCGCGCCCGACGAACACGGCGCCGGCCGCACGCAGGCGGGCCGCCACGGTCGAGTCGCCGGGCGGACGGAAGCCCTCGAGGATCCGGGACGCGCAGCCGGTCTTGCGGCCCTCGACCCACATGTTGTCCTTCATGGCGACCGTCACGCCGGCGAGCGGGAGCGTCTCCCCCGTCGCGACCCGGGCGTCGACCGCGCGGGCCTCCGCGAGCGCCGCCTCCGGCGTGACCTCGAGAAAGGCGCGCAGCCGGCCGTCGCCCTCGGCGATCCGGGCCAGCGCCTCCTCCGCGGCGGCCACGGCGGTCCGCCGGCCGGACGACACCGCCTCGGCGGTCTCGAGGACGCCCGGGGCCGGATGCGAGCTCGCGACGGTCATCCGCCCGATCCCACGACCCGGGGCACGGCGCCGTAGCCGTGCAGCTCCCGCGGGGCGTTCGCCCTCAGGGCGTCGTCGCCGTGGCCGGGCTCGGGCGCGTCGAGCCGCAGCGGGGTCGGCGGCTCCGGCGGCGGCGTCCCGAAGGCCTCCTCCGGGATCTGCGTCAGCAGGTCGATGTGGCCGACGATCCGGGACAGCTGCTCCGTCCAGCGGGGAAGCTCGGATTCGGGCAGCCGCAGCCGTGCGAGCTCCGCGATCCGCCGGACCACGTCCGGCGTGACGATGGACGGATTGGAAGGCACTCTGGAATTGTAGGACAGTAGTCGCACTGCCGTAAGCCGTAGGCCGCAACCGGAAGGGATCGATGCGAGCGACACGAGGAATCCATTCGGCTCACGGCTCACGCGCCCTCGCGGCGCTGCGCCGGCGTCCCATGGTGCGGGCGCTCGCCGAGGCGTGCGCGACGCGAGGCCTCAGCGCGTGGATCGTCGGGGGCGCGCTCCGGGACGCGCTCCTCGGCCTTCCAATTTCCGAGATCGACGCGGCGGTGAACGGCGATCCGGAGCCGCCGGCGCGCGCGCTGGAGGCGGCCGGCCGCGGCCGTGCCGTGTTCCTGTCGAAGGACCGCCCCGGCCCGCGCGTCTTCCGCGTCGCCGCGGCGCAGTCGGAGCTCGATCTCGCCGCGCTCGAGGGCGCGACGATCGGCGAGGACCTCGCGCGGCGCGACTTCACCGTCAACGCGCTGGCGCTGCCGGTCTCGGGCGGCGCCCTCGTCGATCCGTTCGGGGGCGCCGCGGACCTGGCCGCCGGCACGCTGCGCGGCGTCCGCGAACGCAACTTTCGGGACGACCCGCTCCGGACGCTGCGCGCCGCGCGCCTCGTCGCGACCCACGCTCTGACGCCCGACGCGAGGCTGCTGCGGTGGTCGCGTGCCGCCGCGCCGGGACTGGCTCACGTGGCCTCGGAGCGCATCGCCGCCGAGCTCGCGAAGCTGCTCGCGGCGCCGCGCGTCGCGGACGCCCTGGGCTGGGCGGCGCGCGCCGGGATCCTCCCGGAAGCGCTGTGGATCGCGCTCAGGCCCGCGCGCGCCGCTGCCCTCGCGCGCGCCGCGTCGGCGCTCGACGCGGCCGGGGTCCGCGCGCTTCCCGGGGACCGCCGCCGCCGGCTTCGGCTCGCCTGGCTCGCCGCTCGCGTCGCCTCGGACGAGGCCGGCGCCCGACGCTGGCTGGCGGACCGCCGCTGGGGGCGCCGCGAGTCGGACGAGGCCGCCCGGCTGGTCGGGCTCGCCGCGCGAGCGGCGGCGGCGCCGCGGGGAGACGCGGCCTGGCGCTGGGTCCTCGACGCGGGCGGGCTCGCGCGCGACGCGGCACGGCTCGCGACGCTTCTCGCGCCTCGCTCCCGCGCGGCCGCCGCCCGGCTCGCGCGCCTCGCGCGGCGCGCTCCCGCGCGGGTTTCGGTGAGCGGCCGCGACGTCATGGAGTGGACCGGTCTCGCTCCCGGACCGCGCGTCGGAGAGCTGCTCGCCGGGCTCCAGGTCGCGGCCGCCGCCGGCCGCGTGACGAACCGGAAAGATGCGCGACACTGGCTGTCCGTACAGGTGTCAAAGGGCCGTAAACCGCTATAATTACGGGACATTGACCCTCGCCGAACTTCTCAAATTCATGGCCAAGAAGGAGGCCTCTGACCTCCACTTGAAGCCGATGAGACCTCCTCTCCTTCGCATCAAGGGGAGGTTGATCCCGCTCAACGCCGACGCGCTCCAGCCCAAGGACCTCGAGGAGATGCTCCTCGAGATCCTCACTCCGGCGCAGCGGGAGCGGCTGGAGCGGACGCAGTCCGTCGACGTCGGCTACGGCCTGACGGGGGTGGCGCGGTTCCGCTGCAACATCTTCGTCCAGAGAGGCTCGTACGCGGCGGTCTTCCGGCGGATCCCGTTCAAGCTGCCGTCCATCACCGAGTTGAATCTCCCCGACGTCCTGGAGAGCTTCGTCCATCTCCCGAAGGGGCTCGTGCTGGTCACCGGCCCGACGGGGTCGGGCAAGTCGACGAGCCTCGCCGGCATCATGCGATCGATCATCGAGAAGCGGCCCGTCCACATCGTCACGATCGAGGACCCCATCGAGTTCCTGTTCGCGGACGGCAAGGCGGCGGTCTCCCAGCGCGAGGTCTCGACCGACTCCCCGAGCTTCAACGAGGCCCTCAAGAACATGTTCCGGCAGGACCCGGACGTGATCATGGTCGGCGAGATGCGCGACTGGAACACGATGCAGACCGCGATCACGGCGGCCGAGACCGGCCACCTCGTGTTCTCGACGCTGCACACGAACAGCGCGTCGCAGTCGATCGACCGCATCATCGACTCGTGTCCGCTCGAGCAGCAGGCGCAGGTCCGCTCGCAGCTGTCGATCGTGCTCCAGGCGATCGTCTCGATGAACCTCATCGAGACCTCCGACGGCTCGGGGCGCGCGCCCGTCGTGGAGATCATGATCAACTCGCCGAAGATCGCGAAGCACATCCTCGCGGGCGAGGTGAAGGAGATCCACGAGGAGATGGAGAACTCCGTCAACTACTACAAGATGCAGTCGATGAACCAATCGCTCATCGCGCTGCTCTGCAACAAGCGCATCACGTATGCGAAGGCGATGGAGCTGTCGACGGATCCCGAGGACCTGTCGCTCAAGCTCCGCAAGCTCTTCCCTCAGATCGAGGAGAACCAGCGAGGTGGCCTCATGGCGTCCGACAGCGACTTCTCGCAGATCACGCAGCTGCTCGAGATAAAGCGGCTGTACGAGGAGCAGGAGGAGAAGTTCAAGCTCCGCCTCTCCGAGAAGGACGAAGAGGTCAACAAGTACATGATGGAGCTGCGCGACCAGCGCCGCGTCATCGAGGGCCGCGATCAGGTCCTGTCCGACATCGAGGGCGAGAACACGCGGATGAAGACCGACAACGAGCGCATCACCCGGGAGTTCCAGCAGAAGATCACGCAGCTCAACGACCGCATCAAGGAGCTCAACCAGCGGCTCATGCTCGCGGAGGGCGGCCCCCGCGCGACGGCCGGTCAGGCGAGCGGCGGCGCCGGCGGCGGCGGCGGGTTTTTCAAAAAGTGATCAATTCGCGCAAACGCGGGCGTTTGCGCGAATCGTCACCCCGAGCAAAGCGAGGAATCCCTTTCTAAGCCCGCCCCCGTCCTGACCTTCCGGGTTCGCCCGAGTCCCCGGCACTCCAGAATGTTCGCTCCTTCCCCTCCCCCGACCGCGAGTTCTCCCGACCCCCTCCCCCGAGAATTTCCTTAGAATCGGCTCAGTGCAAACGCGGCTCGTGGCCATTCTGCTGGCCGGAGTGTGCGCGATGTGCGCAAGCGCGATGCCCGCGCGGGCCGGCGAGGATCCTGCCCTCGTCGAGGCCGAGCGGCTCATGGCGCAGAAGGACTACAAGCGCGCGGAGCCGCTGCTGCGCGACTTCCTCGCGAAGAACCCCTCCAACGCGCGCGCCCACGGGAACATGGCACTCGCTCTTCTCGGCCTGAAGCGCAAGGCGGACGCGGTCGCCGAGGGGCGCCTCGGCGCCGTCTTCGCGCCGGAGGTTCCGGAGGCCCGCTACATCTACGGCCTCGCGCTGTCCGCCGACGGCCGCCACGTCGACGCGGCGAGAGAGTTCCGGAAGGCCGACGAGCTCCGACCCGGACAGGCGAGGATCCTCGGCGCACTCGCCGCGGCGTACGCCGCCGCCGACGACGAGCGGACCGCCGCGACGTACGCGAGGCTCATCGCCGCGGCACCGAAGGACGTCGACGCGCGAGCCGAGCTCGCCGACTACTACTGGGGCGTGGAGAAGTACGACGAGGGCAACCGCACGATGGACGACGCGATCAAGGCGTTCCCCGGCAACGCGGGCCTGCTCCGCCGCTACGGACGCGCGCTGTCGGCGCAGGAGCGTTACACCGACGCGGCGGCCCGCCTCGCCGAGGCGCGCCGGCTCGGCGCGACCGACACCGGCACGCTCGATCTGCTCGGCAACGCGCTCGGACAGTCGGGCGACGTCGCTGCGGCGCTCGAGGCCTTCGACGCGGCCATCGCGGCCGACGGCGCCGACCCGGCTCCGCGGCACGACGCGGGCCGGCTCCTGGTCGCGCACGGGCAACCGGCCCGGGCCCTCCCCTATCTCGAGGGGGCGGCCCGGCTCGCCCCGTCCGACGGCGAGGTCCAGCTCGACCTCGGCCGCGCCTGCGAGGGCGTGGATCGCCTCTCCGACGCGGAGACGGCGTATCGCGCCGCGATCCGCCTCTCGCCGAAGCTCTCGCGTCCTCACTTCGCGCTCGGCAGCCTCCTGAACCGCACCGGACGCCGGGAGGAGGGCGCCCGCGAGCTCGCGATCCATCGGACGCTGTTCGACGAGGCCTCGGCCCGGTTCTCCGAGACGGAGCAGCGCGGCGCCGAGATGTCGCTGGCCTGGCGAGAGCTTCAGACCGGCAAGGCCGCGGACGCGCTCGCGCGCTTCCGCTCGATGCCCCAGTCCGCGCCCGCGCTGTACGGCCAGGCGTCCGCACTCTCGCGCCTGGGACGGCATCGCGACGCGGTCGCGGCGCTGGAGCAGGCGCGCTCCCTCGCTCCGGCGGACCAGCGGATCGAGGCCCTCCTCGTCGCCGAGCGGGACGCCGCGAGAGACGCGCCGTGATTCGCAATCTCGTATTCGCGGCGCTCGCCGGCGCCGGCCCCGCCGCGGCGGGAGACTGCCCCGTGACGCTGACGGACGTCGCGCCCGAAGTCGGCCTCCGCTTCGTGCACGACCGCGGCCGGACGGAGGCCCACCACCTTCCCGAGACGATGGGCTCCGGTCTCGCATGGCTGGACTACGACAACGACGGGTGGATGGACCTGTACGTCGTCCAGTCCGGCCGCTTCCCGACCGGAGCGGCGGCCGCCGGTGCCGGCGCGGGCGCCTCCCGGGGCCGGCTCTTCCACAACGAGCACGGGCGCTTCGTCGACGTGACGGACAAGGCGGGACTGAGGGACACCGGCTACGGCATGGGCGCGTGGGCGGCGGACTACGACAACGACGGCTTCGTCGACCTCTTCGTCACGCAGTGGGGACGCAACACGCTCTGGCACAACAACGGCGACGGGACGTTCCGGGACGTGACGGAGCGGGCGGGCGTCGGCATGTCGGGCTGGAGCACGGCGGCGGCGTGGGCGGACTTCGACGGCGACGGCCGTCTCGACCTCTACGTCGCGCGCTACGTCGACGACGCCCGCGAGAAGGACGCGTTCTGCGGCGACATGCGCACGGGCCAGCGCGACTACTGCCCGCCGATGATGTATCCCGGCACCTCCGGCGTCCTCTTCCGCAACCGCGGCGATGGGACCTTCGCGGACGTCACCGCGCGGGCGGGCCTCGACGGCAAGATCGGCAAGGGGCTCGGCGTGCTGTTCGTGGATCTCGACGGCGATCTCCGGCCCGACATCTACGTCGCGAACGACGAGCAGATCAACTTCCTGTTCCACAACGCCGGCGAGATGCGGTTCGAGGACGAGTCCGTCTCATCGGGCACCGGGTTCTCCCCCGAGGGGAATCCCCAGGGCAGCATGGGCGTCGACGCGGGTGACCTGGACGGCGACGGCCGCCCCGACCTGGGCGTCACGAACTATGAGAACGAGACCAACGGCTTCTACCGAAACCTCGGCGAGCGTGTGTACGAAGACGTCAGCGTGCCGTCGGGCTTCGGGTCGCTGGCGCGCCGGGCCGTGGGGTTCGGGCTGAACTTCCTGGACCTCGAGAACGACGGCGACCTCGACGTCTTCGTGGCCAACGGACACACCCAGGAGCGCCCGCGCCGACAGGGCATGACCTACGCGCAGCGGCCGACGCTGCTCTGGAACGACGGGAAGGGACACTTCACCGAGCGGCCGTGCGGCCCCGCGTTCGACACCGCGCTCGTCGGCCGCGGCTCGGCGGTCGCCGACTTCGACAACGACGGCGACCTCGACATCGCCGTATCGAACTCGGGCGGTCCGATACAGCTGCTGCGCAACGACGGCGCGCATGGCAACTGGCTCGGTGTCGCCCTGGTCGGCACGAAGTCCAACCGGCAGGGCATCGGGGCGCGGATCGTCGCGGTGACGGCGGACGGGAAGCGACAGACGCGGTGGTTGCTCGCGGGCTCGAGCTATCTCTCGACGTCGGACCCGCGCGCCCTGTTCGGCCTCGGCGGGGAAAAGTCCGTCAGGACGCTGACGGTGTACTGGCCGTCCGGGACCGTGCAGACGCTGGCCGACGTCCCGGCGGGGAGCTACGTCACCGTGACGGAGAAGTAGCTCCCGGACGTCGAAGCCGCGAGTCTCGCGTCGATCATGTCGAGGCTTCCGATTCGAGGCTCGAGAGCGCCGGCCGCCGCGACACGACGAGGCCCGCCGCCAGCGCTCCGACGAAGCCGGCCGACGTGTCCGCCACCGCGTCCCCCAGCTCCATCGAGCGGCCCGGTATCCACGCCTGGTGGATCTCGTCGAGCGTGCCCCAGACGGCGATCGCGCCGGCGACGAACAGGGCGCGCATGAGCGGCCGCCGCTTCCCCGCGGGCCACGCGATCGCGAAGGACGCGAGGAATCCGAGAACGCCGTAAAGGACCGAGTGCACGAATTTGTCGAAGTTCGGAATCGACGAGACCACCGGCACCTCCGGCGGCGACGGCCAGGAAGTGAGGGCGAGCATGAACACGGCCCAGACGGCCGTGAGGATGCGCGCGCGGCGGAGCGAAAGGAGTTTCATCGGCTTCGTTCGAGAGGTTTCAGGTCTCAGGTCTCAGGTCTCAGGTTTCAGGTTTCAGGTTCGCACTTGCAGGCTCAGAAGCAAAAAGCATTAGCCGCGGCTAATGCTTTTGCAACCTGAGACCCGTGAGCTGCTGACCTTCTATGCTCCCCGCTTTGACGGACCGGTCCGGCTCGGGCCCTTCTTGGGCGCCGGCTTGGCGGGCGCCTTCGAGCGGTCGGCCTTCGGCGCCTTCGCGCGCTTGGATTCGCGCACCGGCTCCTCGCCCTCCTCGCCCTGGGCGGCCTTGTCCTTGCGCACCGTCTCGACCCGTCCGCCCGATGCCCGCCGCGCCCGATCCGCGAGGGACTCCTTGCGCGGCGCGCGATCCTTGGGCTCGAACTGGAAGTCGACCAGCTCCAGGATGGCCGCCTCCGCGGCGTCACCCTTGCGGGCGCCCAGACGCAGGATGCGGGTGTAGCCGCCCGGCCGATCCACGAAGCGCGGCGCGATCGTCTCGAAGACGCGCTTGACCGTGGTGCGGTCCGGGATCCAGCGCTGGACGCGGCGCCGCGCGGCGAGTCCGTCCGACTTCGCCGCGGTGATGAGCTTCTCGGCCAGAGGCCGGAGCTCCTTGGCCTTGGTGAGCGTCGTCTCGATCCGCTCGTGCGTCATCAGAGACGCGAGCTGATTCGAGAACATCGCCAGCCGGTGAGGCGTCGTCCGGCGGAGCTTGCGCCCCGCGCGATTGTGCTGCATGGCTTATTCGCTCCGCGCCTCGGCCGGCTCCAGCTCCATTCCGAGGGACAGCCCCATCGGGCGCAGGATGTCCTTGATCTCGTTGAGCGACTTGCGGCCGAAGTTCTTCGTCTCGAGCATGTCCTTCTCGGTCCGCTGCACGAGGTCGCGGATCGTGCGAATGCCCGCGTTCTTGAGGCAGTTGGCGCTGCGCACCGACAGCTCCAGCTCGTCGACCGATTTGTTGAGGTACTCGGCCAGGTTCTCCGGCAGCTCGCCCTCGCCGACCTCGATCGCCGTCTCGTGCTCGGCGTTGACGAAGATCGTGAGGTGGTCGCGGAGCAGCGTGGCCGCGAGGCCGACCGCGTCCGCCGGCGAGATCGTGCCGTTGGTCCAGACCTCGAGGACGAGGCGGTCGTAGTCGGTGGCCTGCCCGATGCGGGCGGCCTCGACGTGGTAGTTCACGCGCCGCACCGGCGAGTGGACCGAGTCGATCGGGATGTAGCCGATGCCCATGTCGTCGTCGAAGTTCTTGTCCGCGGACACGTAGCCGCGTCCCGTCGAGACGCGCATCTCCATGCGGAGACGGCCGTTCTCGGACAGCGTCGCGATCGGCGCATCCGGCTCGAGGATCTCGATCGTGGAGTCGCCCTGGAGGTCGGACGCCGTGACCTTGCCCTTGCGCTCGACGTCGATCGTGAGGATCTTCTCCTCGTTGGTGTGCATCTTGATGGGGATCTGCTTGAGATTCAGGATGATGTCGGTGACGTCCTCGACGACGCCCGGCAGGGACGAGAACTCGTGCAGCACGCCCTCGATCTTGACCGCCGTGATCGCGGCGCCCTCGATGGACGAGAGCAGGACGCGCCGCAGCGCGTTGCCGATCGTCGTGCCGAACCCGCGCTCGAAGGGCTGGGCGTAGAACTTTCCGTACGTGGACGTGAGCGTCTCGGAGTCGATCTCCAGGCGCTTCGGCTTCTGAAATCCTTTCCAAAGGGTCATGTGTGTCTCTCCTAACTAAACCCCGCGGCGTTGCGCGCCGCGAAACGCGACGCGGCGTGCCACACCGCGATGCGCCTTACTTCGAGTACAGCTCGACGATCAGCTGTTCCTGGATCGGCAGTTTGATGTCCTCTCGCTTCGGCAGCTCGACGACGCGCCCGGAGAAGCTCTCCGGAGTCAGATCGAGCCACGCCGGGACGCCCCGGGCGCGCGCCGTCTCGACGCTCGCCTTGATCTGCTCGTTCGCGCGGCTCTTCTCCTTGATCGACACGACCTGTCCCTTCCCGACGCGGAACGACGGGATGGAGACCTTGCGCGTGTCGACCGAGACGTGTCCGTGCCGGACGAGCTGCCGGGCCTGCGCGCGCGAGGCGGCGAAGCCCAGGCTGTATACGACGTTGTCCAGCCGGCGCTCGAGCTCCTCGAGCAGGTTGCTGCCGGTGATTCCCTTGCGGCGCTCCGCCCGGGCGAACGCGAGCCGGAACTGGCTCTCGAGCAGCCCGTAGATGCGCTTGACCTTCTGCTTCTCACGCAGCTGGATGCCGTAGCCCAGCAGCTTGCTGCGCCGCCGGCCGTGCTGGCCCGGCGGATAGTTGCGCCTTTCGATGGCGCACTTGTCCTTGAAGCAGCGGTCCCCCTTGAGGAACAGCTTCATTCCTTCGCGCCGGCAGAGCCGGCAGACGGCCTCGGTGTTGCGAGCCAATTCGAAAACCTCCTCGATCCCTCGTTGCGGTTAACGTCCTTCCTCCCGGCCAGGACCGATGAGCCGGTTTACGGACGACTGACGATCTAGACCCGACGCCGCTTTCTCGGGCGGCACCCGTTGTGCGGAATCGGGGTCGTGTCCTTGATGGACTTGATGTCGATCCCGTTCGCCTGGAGGGCCCGGATCGCGGACTCGCGTCCGGCGCCGGGGCCGGTCACGCGCACGTCGACCGAGCGCACGCCGTGCTCCTTGGCGTGCTCGGCGCAGTTGGCCGCGGCGAGCTGAGCCGCGAACGGCGTGCCCTTGCGCGAGCCCTTGAAGCCGATCCGGCCGGCGGACGACCACGCCAGGACGTTGCCCTCAGCGTCCGCGATCGAAACGATCGTGTTGTTGAACGACGCGTTGACGGTCGCCATCCCGTGCGGGACGCTCTTCTTTTCCTTCTTCCCGGCGCGCGGGCGCTTACCCTTCGGGCCCTTGCCCGTCGGCTTGTCGGGAGTCGCGGATACCGGTGTGGCTTCAGCCATGCGTTCCTCTTCCTCTCAGGGTCCTACGCGTCTGCGTGACGCGACTACTTCTTCGTCGCCTTCTTCTTGCCGGCGATGGTCTGCTTGCGCGGGCCCTTCCGGGTCCGGGCGTTCGTGTGCGTTCTCTGGCCGCGCACCGGCAGGTTGCGGCGGTGCCGCGTCCCGCGGTAGCAGCCGATGTCCATCAGCCGCTTGATGTCCACGGCGATGTCCCTGCGGAGATCGCCCTCGACCTTGACGTCGTCCGTGATCACCTTGCGGATCCGGACGACCTCCTCCTCGGAGAGGTCCTTGACCCGCGTGTCGGGACGGACGTCGGACTTCTCCAGGATGTAGTTGGCCTTCGGCCGGCCGATCCCGTAGATGTAGGTCAGGCCGATCTCGACGCGCTTGTTGAGCGGAAGGTCGACGCCAGCGATTCGTGCCATTTCGGTTCCCTCTGGTCCTCAGCCCTGACGCTGCTTGTGCTTGGGAGTCGTGCAGATGACCCGGACGACGCCCTTGCGGTGCACGATCTTGCACTTCGCGCAAATCTTCTTGACGGACGCTCTGACTTTCATGCTTCGCTCACTTGTACCGATAAATGATCCGACCCCGCGTCAGATCGTACGGCGACAGCTCCACGAGGACCTTGTCGCCCGGGAGGATGCGGATGAAATTCTTCCGCATCTTGCCCGAGATGTGCGCCAGGACCTGATGCTTGTTTTCCAGCTCCACCTTGAACATCGCGTTCGGGAGGGGCTCGACCACGGTTGCCATGACTTCGATTGCGTCGTCTTTCGCCATTCCCCGCCTTACGCGTTCACCGCGGATGCCCGGACCGCCGCCACGGCGCCGGTTCCCAGGATCACCGCTCCCTGCTGCTCGAGCGCAATCGTGTGCTCGAAGTGCGCCGACACCGACTTGTCGCGCGTCCGCACCGTCCAGCCATCCGAGTCGACCGAGACCTCGGCGCGGCCGAGGTTGAACATCGGCTCGATCGCGAGGACCATCCCCGCGCGGAGCACGCTGCCCTTCCCCGCCGGGCCGTAGTTCGGGATCTGCGGCTCCTCGTGGAGCGCCGTCCCGACTCCGTGGCCGACGAAGTCTCGCACGACCCCGTACCCGTGGACGATCGCGACCCGCTCGACCGCGTCGCCGATGTCCGAGACGTGCCCGCCCGGACGGGCCGCCGCGATGCCCGCCATGAGCGCCTCGCGGGTCACCCGGAGCAGCTTCTCGCGCCCGGAATCGATCCGCCCGACCGGCAGTGTCCGCGCCGCGTCGCCGTAGTAGCCCGCCACGACGGCCCCGCAGTCGACCCCGATCACGTCGCCCTCGCGCAGCGTCCGCTTGCCAGGGATCCCGTGGACCACCTCGTCATTGATCGAGGTGCACAGGGTCTTCGGGTACCCCCGGTAGCCGACGAAGGCCGGCCGCGCGCCCTGCCGGCGGATCTCCGCCTCGGCGATGCGGTCCAGCTCCTCGGTGGTCACGCCCGGCGCGACCGCCTTCTCGACGACATCGAGCGTCTCGAGCACGATCCGCGAGGCCTCCTCGAGCTTGCGGAGCTCTTCCTGGCTGCGGATCGTGATCACGCGGCGCTCCCGACGCGGCTCAGGGCGTTGTCCACGCGGGCCGTGATCTCGGGGATCGTCCCGACGCCCGCCACGTCGGCGACGAGGTTCTTCTTCTTGTAAAAACCGATGAGGGGCTCCGTCTTCTCCCGATATACGCGGAGACGCTCCCGGATGGTTTCCGGGCGGTCGTCCTCGCGTCCCTCGGCCTTGGCGCGCTGCAGCATCCGCTCCACGAGCTCGGGCTCGGGGACCGAGAAGTTGAGAACCGCGGAGAGGCCGTCTCCATTTCCGGACAGCATCGCCTCGAGCGCCTCCGCCTGCGGAACCGTGCGCGGGAAGCCGTCCAGGATGAACCCGGCCGCCGAGTCCTGCCGGGCGATCCGCTCCCGGATGAGGTCCACGATCAGCTCGTCCGGGACCAGCTCCCCCTTCGCCATGATGGCCTGCGCCTTCTGGCCGATCGCCGAGCCGTCCCTGACGGCCTGGCGGAGGATGTCGCCCGTCGAGATGGCCGGGACCCCGAGCCGCTCGGAGAGGAGCTTGCCCTGGGTGCCCTTGCCGCTGCCCGGCGGGCCGAGGAGGAGGATTCGCATCGCCGTGGGGAGCTAGCTGCGGCGTCCGCGGATCCGGCTCTTCTTCAGGAAGCCGGTGTAGTGGTGCTCGACGAGCTTCGACTCCACCTGCTGGACCGTGTCCATGGCGACGCCGACCACGATCAGGAGCGAGGTGCCGCCGAAGTAGAAGTTGAAGCCGAAGCCCTGGGTCAGGAACTTCGGAAGGGCGGAGTCGAGCCAGGGGCCGATGCCCGGCACACCCTGGACCTTGAGTCCGTTGTTCAGGATGTCCGGCAGCAGCGCGACGAACGCGAGGTACGCGGCGCCCACGACCGTGATCCGCGAGAGCACCGTGTCGATGTAGTCCGCGGTCTTCTTGCCGGGCCGGATGCCCGGGATGAACCCGCCGTACTTCCGCATGTTGTCCGCCGTGTCCGTCGGGTTGAAGACGATGGACGTGTAGAAGTAGCAGAAGAAGAGGATGCCGACCGCGTAGAGCAGCAGGTAGAGCGGGTGGCCCATGGAGAGCGAGGTCGCCGCTCGCTTCATCCACTCGGCGCCCGAGATCTGGGCCAGATAATTCGGCAGCGTCAGGATCGAGATCGCGAAGATGATCGGTATGACGCCGCCCGTGTTGGGACGCAGCGGCAGATACGTGTTCTGGCCTCCGTAGACGCGCCGTCCGACGACCCGCTTTGCGTACTGGACCGGGATGCGGCGCTGCGCCCGCTCGACGAAGACGACGAGGGCCACGATCGCGATCATGAAGGCCAGCACCACGAAGAGGGTGATGACCGAGATCGCCTGATTGCGAATCTGGCCGAACAGGCTGAAGATCGCGCGCGGCAACCCCGCGACGATTCCGGCGAAGATGATCAGCGAGATGCCGTTTCCGATCCCTCGCTCGGTGATCTGCTCGCCCAGCCACATGATGAAGATCGTGCCGGTCGTGAGCGTCAGCACGCACATCAACCGGAAACCCCAGCCAGGGTTGTAGACAAGCGGAAGTCCGCCCGCGATCTGCGTCTGCCGCTCGAGGAACACGGCAATGCTCATCGACTGGATGA
>DATBBK010000290.1:0-7921 GCA_036271035.1 Thermoanaerobaculia bacterium
GCTCCGACTCGTTCCGGTACGACTCGCGGACGCGGCTCGTCTCGGCGACGTACGGGGCGACGACCCGCAGCTTCGCCTACGACCGCTGGGGAAACCTCACGTCGAACGGCGCGACATCCATCCCGATCGACCCGGCGACGAACCGAGTCTCGGGCTCCGGCGCCGCGTACGACGCACGCGGCGACATGACGGCGTCGGGCGCGGATGCCATGGCCTGGGACGGGCTCGGGCGGCAGTACCGGAACACCAATGCCTCGTCCGACTGGGTCTACCTGCGCACCGGCGGCGGAGAGAGGATCGCGCGCTTCCCGGCGAAGTTCGGCGTGCTGCGGCGCGAGATGGCCCGCTACGTCGCCGAAGCGAACGTCATCGCGAAGGGCTGGACGCTTCCCGCGTGCGCGGGCTCGTTCGCCGACGTGGCCTGCTCGGATCCGGACGCGCGATACGTCCAGCTCGCGTACGACCGCGGCGTCACGGGCGGCTGCTCCACGAGCCCGCTCCAGTTCTGCCCCGACGCCGCGCTCAGCCGCGCGCAGATGGCGGTCTTCGTGGTCAAGGGCTACGAACCGGACGGCTTCACGCCTCCGCCCTGCCAGGGTCTCTTCCAGGACGTCGCGTGCGGCGGACCGTACGCCGCGTTCGCGCCGTGGATCGAGCAGCTCTACCGCGACGGCGTGACCGGCGGCTGTGCGACGAATCCGCTGCGCTACTGCCCCGGCAACACGGTCGGCGAATGGGAAGTGCTGGTCTGGCTGTCGAAGGCGCCGGGCGCGTCGCCGGGTTCCCTCCTGTGGAGCGCGTATCACCCGGTGCCGCGCGGCACGACGTACACGTGGCGCGACGAGCGCGGACGCGTCGTCACCGAGGCGAGCGGCGGGCTGACGGGCGCGTCGACCGCGTCGCTGTCGATCGCGCGTGATAACGTTTTTCTAGGAAATCTTCTCGTGGCGTCCTACGTGGCGTCGCCGCCGGGCTGGCAGTACACGGTCTCCGACCATCTGGGGAGCCCGCGCGCCGCCTTCGATCAGTCCGGCCAGCTCGTCGAGACGCACAAGTACTGGCCATACGGCGAGGACACTGCCGGCGCCGCGCCATCGCAAAGGATCTCCTTCTGCCTGATGGAGCGGGACGGCGAGGCGGCGCGCTTCTACGACCACGCGCGCACGCACGACTACGGGCTCGGCCGGTTCCTCTCGCCGGATTCGGTCGGCGGCCGACCCGAGAATCCCCAGAGCTGGAACCGCTACGCGTACACGCTCGGGAATCCGCTGAAGCACGTGGACCCCGACGGGCTGCTCACGATCGTCATTCACGGGACGTGGGCGGCGAACAGCCCCGACTTCCGTCAGGGAGGCAGGTTCTTCGACTACGTCGCGAAGACCGCCGCGGATCGAGCGATCGTCTCGTTCCGCTGGTCGGGCGCCGACAACCATGCCGCGCGCATGTCGGCGGCCGCCGCCCTGAGGAGCCTCATCAACCACTATCATTTCGCTCCCGGGGAGCAGCTCAACATCGCTGCGCACAGCCACTCGGGAAACGTCGCGATCGCCGCGATCGACCTCGGCCTGAAACACAAGGTGGACAACTTCGTGACGCTGGGAACGCCGTCGGTGCCGGCGTACCGGCTGACCGGCGACGGCGGCATCGGGAAGTGGATCCACCTCTTCAATCGCTTCGACGACGTTCAGATTCGCGGCGGCGGCGAGTGGGACAGCAATCCTCAGACCGGTCCCGCGGCTCGTACGCACCCGTACGCGGAGAATCTCGAATGGAGCATCGATTTCGGACCCTTCAAATCGCACCAGATGCTCCACAGCCCCGCCGCATGGGATCGGGTTCTTCCGCATCTGGATCTCCACCGATCCGCCGATCCGCTCCAGGAGCACGCCGTCTACGAGGTGTCGGAGTGAGCCGGGACCGCGTCGGAGTCGGCACCGTGGCCGCCGTGACGCTCGTGCTCTTCGCGACCACCGCCGTCGTCGTGTTCTCGTATCCCCAGCTCGCCATCGGGCTGGATCCGCTCCTCGGCGGCCGCGGCGGCGACGGCAGCGCGCTCGGTTACTTCCGCGCGTACTACGTGCTCCCCGGGGCCCTGACCTTCCTCGTCCTCAGCGCGGCCGGGCTACTGCTCGCCGCGCGCCGCGGGGTCCGCTCGTTCGCGGCCGTTGCGGTCGGGGCGGGCTTCGTTCTGATCGCGGGACTCGCGTTCTCGGTGAAATGGTATTTCCGCGCGGACGCGAGCGCCTCAGCGTTGACCGGCGCCTCCCGCGCGTTGCCCGCCGCGCGCGTCATCGCTCCGATGTCGGTCCAGATGAGCCGGCTGGGCGTCGGAGAGGCGCTCGTGATCGGAAGCCAGGCCGTCGACGGCGCGCCCGTGTGGTCGCCGGACGGGCAGTACGTGGCCGCAAAGGTCGGCGGCCGATGGGTCGGCGTCGAGCCCGACTCCCTCGAGCTCGCGAGAGGCGCGTGGCACGGCGGACAACCGGTCGGCACGGTCGCGTCGGTCAACGCCACCGTGCCTTTGGAGGCGCGGACCGCAGAGGAATGGGGAAAGAACGCGCGGTCCGACGCAAGCAGCGTCACGACGCGCGACGGAACCAGGCTCGAGCTGCGTCAGACCGGCACCGGCACCCAGTTCGCCGTGACCGCGCCGGGATCCGCCGAGAAGACGCGGTGGACGACATCGATGGAGAGCTGCCACGGCCTGGCGCTCTCACCGGACGATCGCTACGTCGCCTTCGTGTGCGAGAAGAACGGCGTGATCGTCGCGACGCCGTGACCGAGATCGCTAGCCGATCACCCGCTGCACGAACCAGAACAGTCCGACCGCCGCGATCGCGATCGAGCCCGGGATCACGACGCGGCGGCGGTACCACGGCTTCTTCCGAAACGGCAGCCCGAGGAGCAAAAACGCCGCGAGGATCACCGAGAGCTGTCCGAGCTCGACGCCGGCGTTGAAGCAGAGCAGCCCGGTCAAAAACTCCCGCCGCGGCAGCCCGAGCTGCGAGAGCACGCCCGCGAAGCCCATCCCGTGGAGAAGACCGAACCCGAACACGAGCGCGACGCGCCACGGGCGCAGCTGGGGCGTCACGACGTTCTCGATCGCGACGTAGACGATCGACGCCGCGATGAGCGGCTCGACGATGCGCGGCGAGAGCGACACGATCCCGTAGATCGTCAGCCCCAGCGTGATCGTGTGCGCGATCGTGAACGCCGTCACCTGCGCGAGGATCGGCCTCCAGCGCGTCGACAAGAGGAAGATCCCGAGCACGAACAGGATGTGGTCCGTTCCCTTGGGGAGGATGTGGGTGTAGCCGAGCTTCAGGTACGTCCGCACGACCTGCGCGCGCGTCATCGGGACGATCTCGGCCCGCAGCGCGAAGGGCTCGCTGCGATGCCCGCCCTCGACCCACTGGCGCGAGGCCTCCTCGTCTCCCTCGACACGGATCGCCAGCATGTTCGTCCCCGGCGCGCCGGCGTTTCGCCACGTGAACGTCTTCGCACCCGGCGGGATGGCGCCCGTGAAGCGGATCGAGAGCTCGGACGCGTCGAGCGCCGCGACGCCGCCCTCCGGCGGCAGCACGTCCACGGCCGGGCGCACCGGCTCGCCGTCGAACGCGATCTCCACGCCGTCGATCGCCGCGGCGACGACGCCCGCGACGTGCGCCGCGCGCTCCGGCGTCAGGTGCGCGACGGGGAGAAACCGCGGATCGATCGTCCTTCCGGCACCGAAGCCGGGCGGCAGGTGCTCGCGGTCGACGGTCGTATCGATGCGATAGGTCCCGTCCTTCCGCAACTGCGCCGAGACGCGGATCGAGCCGAGCTCGTGCGCGGTCAGGCCGCCCGCGGCGCCCAGCAGGCACGCGGCGATCGCGAGGGCGACGACGAGGCGTCGCACGAGGCGCGGCCTGTTACTTCTGGTAGACGACGCGGCCGCCGACGACGGTCGCGTCGACGGAGATCTTCTCGAGCGCCTCGGGGCGGACGGACAGGGGGTCATCCGACAGGATTACGAAATCGGCGAGCTTTCCGATCTCTAGGCTCCCCTTTTCCTTCTCCTCGAATCCCGCCCAGGCCGCGGAGACGGTGTACGCCCGCAGCGCCTCCTCGGGCCGGATCCGCTGCTCGGGGATCCAGCCGCCGGGCCGCTTGCCGTCGATCGTCGCGCGCGTGACGGCCGCCGCGATCCCCAGGATCGGGGAGATCGGCGCGACGTCCCAGTCCGATCCGAAGACGAGCGTGGCCTTCGCGTCGAGCAGCGAGCGCCAGGCATAGCTCGTCTTCGACCGCTCGGGGCCGAGCCGCTTCTCCGCCCACCGGCCGTCGTCGGCCTCGTGGTACGGCTGCATGGACGCGATCACGCCGAGCTCGGCGAAGCGCGGGATGTCCGACGCCTTCAGATGCTGGGCGTGCTCGATGCGGAACCGGCGGTCGCGCGGACCGTTCGCCTTCTCGACGCGCTCGAAGATGTTCAGGATTTCGTCGTTGGCGCGGTCGCCGATCGCGTGGACCTCCACCTGAAGACCGGCCCTGTCCGCGGCGAGAACCCGCTCCTCCATCTTCGAGAACGGAATCGCCCCCGGCGCGAAGACGCCCTTGTTGCCGGGCTCGTCGGTGAAGCCCTCGAACATCAGGGCCGTCCCGGAGCCGAGCGAGCCGTCCATGAAGCCCTTCACGCCGCCGACGCGCAGCCATTCGTCCTGCTTCATCGACGACTGGAGCTTCTTCACCTCTTCCCAGCGGGCGATGCCCGGGCGCGAGTTGACGCGCACGATCATCCGGTCCGACTTGCGCAGCGCGTCCCAGATCGGGAGATCGTCGGTGCCGCCCGGAAGATCCTGCACGGACGTGACGCCGTAGCGCGCCGCGTTCTTCATCGCCGCCTCGGCCGCGGCCGTCATCTCGGCGACGGTGCGCGCGGGGCGCACCTTGTCGATGAGCTCCATCGCGCCGTCCTTGAGGATGCCGGTGGGCTCGCCCTTCGCGTCCTTGACGATGACGCCCCCCGGCGGGTCGGGCGTCGCCGCCGTGACGCCGGCCGCCTTCAGGGCCACGCTGTTGCAGAGGACCATGTGCCCGTCGAGACGCTGGATGCAGGTCGGACGATCGCCGGTCGCGCCGTCGAGCATCGACCTGTCGGGCAGCTCGGGCGGCGTCCACTGCGTGTGGTCCCACGTGCCGTCGGTCAGCCACTGCCCCGCCGGCTTCGTCTTCGCATACGCCGCGACCTCGCGCGTGAAGTCCGCGGGCGACTTCGTGTTTCGCAGATCCAGCGCCAGCAAATCGAAGCCGCCGCTCGTCATGTGCGTGTGGCAGTCGATGAAGCCGGGCACGACGCGGCGCCACTTCGCGTCGACGACCTTCGTCGACGGGCCGGCGAGCTTCGCGATCTCCGCGTCCGAGCCGACGGCGACGATCCGTCCGCCTCGGACGGCGAGCGCCTCCGCCTCGGGCCGGGCCGGGTCGCCGGTCCAGACCTTCGCGGACTTCACGATCAGATCGGCGGGCGCGGACGCCGTCTGGGGCGCGGCGGCGACGGCGGCCATGAGCAGCAGCAAATACACGTTCTAAGCGGTCGACGACGGGGCGACCCCCGCCTTCTCCGCGAGCGCTGCGCGCGCGGCCGCGAGACGCGCGACCGGAACCCGGAACGGCGAGCAGGAGACGTAGTCGAGCCCGACGGTGTGGAAGAACTCGATCGAGCGCGGATCGCCGCCGTGCTCGCCGCAGATGCCGACCTTCAGCTTCGGCTTGACCTCGCGGCCGCGGCGCGTGCCGAGCGCCACGAGCTCGCCGACGCCGTACTGGTCGAGGCTCGCGAACGGGTCCTCCGGGAGGATGCCCTCGGCGATGTAGGCCGGCAGGAACGTGCCCATGTCGTCGCGCGAGTACCCGTACGTCATCTGGGTCAGGTCGTTCGTGCCGAACGAGAAGAAGTCGCAGTTGAGCGCGATGCGGTTGGCGCGCAGCGCCGCGCGGGGCACCTCGATCATCGTGCCGATCTTGAACGGGATCGACTGGCCGGACTCCGCGATGACCCGCTTCGCCGCCTCGTCGACGACGACGCGCAGGCGCTCGAACTCGCCCCGCGCGCCGACGAGCGGGATCATGATCTCGGGCTGTGGCTTGCCGCCCTCGCGCATGACCTGCGCCGCCGCCTCGAAGACCGCGCGGACCTGCATCTCGTAGATCTCGGGGTTCGTGATGCCCAGCCGGCAGCCGCGGTGGCCGAGCATCGGGTTGGCCTCCTTGAGCGCGTGCGTGCGCTCGCGGACCTTCTCGACCGGCACCTTCAGCTCTGCGGCGGTGCGCCGCATCGTGTCGTCGTCGTGCGGGAGGAACTCGTGGAGCGGCGGGTCGAGGAGCCGGATCGTGACCGGGCGATCGCCCATCACGCGGAAGATCCCGGCGAAGTCCTCGCGCTGCATCGGCAGGATCTTCGCGAGCGCGCCGCGCCGCTCCTCCGCCGACTCCGCGAGGATCATCTCGCGCACCGCGACGATGCGCTTCTCCTCGAAGAACATGTGCTCGGTCCGGCAGAGGCCGATGCCCTCCGCGCCGAAGAGCACCGCGACCTCCGCGTCGTGCGGCGAGTCTGCGTTCGCGCGCACGCCGAGCCGGCGGCGCTGGTCGGCCCACTCGAGGACCCGGTTGAACGCGCGGTAGACGGCCGACTGCTCGGGCTTGATCGTGCCCTGCAGCATGACCTGCAGGACCTCGGACGGCTGTGTCGGCAGCTTGCCGAGGATGACCTCGCCCGCCGTGCCGTCGATCGAGATCCACTCGCCTTCCTTCGCAGCGAGGCCGTGCGCGCGAACCTCGCCGTGCGCCGGGTCCGCGGAGATCTCGCCCGCGCCGACGATGCACGTCTTGCCCATGCCGCGCGCGACGACGGCGGCGTGGCTCGTGGCCCCCCCTCGCGTCGTCAGGATTCCCGCGGCCGCGTGCATTCCGGCGATGTCCTCGGGCGACGTCTCCTCGCGCACGAGCACGACCGGCTCGCCTCCCTTCGCCATCTCGACGGCCTTCTGCGCCGTGAGCGCGACGCGGCCGCAGGCGGCGCCGGGTCCGGCGGGCAGCCCCTTGCCGAGGAGCCTCCCGTCCTTGATCGCCGCCGCCTTCTCCTTCGTCGGGAAGATCGGCGCGAGCAGCTGCACGAGCTGCTCCGGCTCGACGCGCGAGACCGCCTCGTCTTCGGTGATGAGTCCCTCGTCGACCATGTCCGTCGCGATCCGCACCGCGGCGAACCCGGTGCGCTTGCCGTTGCGCGTCTGCAGCAGGTAGAGCTTCCTGTCCTCGATCGTGAACTCGAGGTCCTGCATGTCGCGGAATCGCGCCTCGAGCCGGTCGCGCACGCGCAGCAGCTCGGCGTACGCCTCGGGCATCGTCTCCTCGAGCGACGTCCCCGAGCCGTCCTTGTTCAGCGGACGCGGCGTGCGGATGCCGGCGACGACGTCCTCGCCCTGCGCGTTCGGGAGAAACTCGCCGTAGAACTTCCTCTCGCCGGACGCGGGGTCGCGCGTGAAGGCGACGCCGGTCGCGGACGTCTCGCCGCGGTTGCCGAACACCATCGCCTGGACGTTGACCGCGGTGCCCCAGTCGTCGGGGATGTGGTGGAGCTTGCGGTAGGTCTTCGCGCGCTCGTTGTCCCACGAGCGGAACACGGCGCCGATCGCGCCCCACAGCTGCTCGCGCGGGTCGTCGGGAAAGTCGTGGCCCGTGCGCTGCCGCACGATCGCCTCGTCGCGGCGCACGACTTCGGCGAGGTCGGCCGCCGAGAGGTCCTGGTCGCTGGCGGCGCCGTGAGCCGCCTTGACCTCCTTCATCGCCTTCTCGAACTCGTGCCTCGGCACGCGGAGCACGACGTCGCCATACATCTCGATGAAGCGCCGCCGGCAGTCGTTCGCGAACCGCTCTCCGG
>DATBBK010000291.1:0-12625 GCA_036271035.1 Thermoanaerobaculia bacterium
TCACGCTCGCGTCGCCGTTGTGGAACCACTCACGGGCGGTGCCGAGATCGATCAGCTCGGAGACCAGGCCGCGCTGCCAGAAGTCGGTGATCCCCTCCAGCTGCTTCAGCCGCTGGAGACGATCCGGCTCGAGGCGCAGGAAGGCGGGAACGAACGCGCGTGGAAGCGCGCCCTTGTTCTCGAGCAGGTCGGCGCCCGGCGTGCGAGCGCGGACCGTCCACCCGGGGGGCGGCGCGGTGCCCGCGGACACGACCGCCCAGCGGACGTTCAGGAAGGCGAGAAACGGCCGCCGGAGGTCCTCGACCATGTTGAACCACGCGCCGAGTTGGCGGCTCCAGAGAGGATAGGTCTCGACGAGCGGTCGGAAGGTCATCGACTCGTAGCCGCGCGCGTCCTCGAGCCCGTAGACGGCGGCGGCGTTGGGGACGAGCATGGCGCCGAGCGCGGTCATGCGGTCCGGCGTCCCGCGCGGGATCGCGTCGAGCACGGGCAGCGGGGGGTAGAACGCGCGCGCGGGCATGGTCGGGTAGACGCCGCCGGCCTCCGCGACGCGCGAGACGAGGAGGACCGCGAGGCAGCCGACGGCGGCGAGCGCGCCGCGCGCGGGGCGGCCGGCGAACGCCGCGAAGAGCATGCCGGCCGCGAGCGGGACGAGCTCCCACGCGAGGCGCGAGCCCGTGAAGGCGTCCGTCATTCCGAGCTCCCGCATCCAGGGCCGGCGCGCGAGATAGAGCGAGACGATCGCCGCCGCGGCCGCCGCCGCGGCCCAGAGAAACGCCGCCCGGCCGTCGCCGCGCGCCAGGCGCTCGACCCCGAGCGCGGCGAGGATCGCGAGCGCGAACACGGCGGCGAAGACCATGTAATCGAGCACTCCGATGCGGAAGAGCGGAAGAGCCGCGAGCGCGTCGGTCGGACCCGCCAGGCGCGCCCAGAGCGCCGCGCCGAGCAATCCGAGGACCGCGAGCGAGGCCCGCAGCGCGCGCCTTCCCGGCGCGAGGAGGCCGGTCCACGCGAGCGGGAAGAGGATCGCCCCCGCGTACGCGCCGGGAAGGCCGAACCCGTCCGCGAGCCGGCCGCGTCCCGACACACCGTAGGCGAACGGTAGGGCGAGAACCGCCGCGCGGCGCGCGCTCACGATTGGCGCGACGGACTTCCGCATCGGCGCGTAGACCGCGTCGCGGAATGCCCGCTCGTACGTCTGCGGCATCGCCTCGACGAGCGGCGCGAGCTGGATCGCCGTCGCGCCGAGCGCGGCCGCTCCCGCGGCGGCGGCGAGCAGGACCGCGCGGCGGCGGCGCGCGGGCGGCGCTTCCGCGAGGCGGAACAGGAACCAGACGCCGCCCGCCGCGACCGCGAACAGGAGCATCTCGGGATGGCCGCCGAGAACGATCAGGGCGAGCGAGACCGACGTGAGCGCCGCGGCGCGGAAGTCCGCGTCGCGGGCCAGGCGAAGCAGCCCGAGCGCGAGCAGCGGGAAGGGGCCGATCGCGTTCGCGACGGAGAAGCCGAGCCAGAAGACGATGAAGTCCGAGAACGCCCACGCGGCGGCGCCCGCGAGTGACGCGATCTCGCCCGCGCCGAGCTCGCGCACGAGCAGGTACGCGGCGAGCAGCGCGACGAGGAGCCGCAGGCTCATCTGCAGCGTCCACGCCTGGGGCAGAGGGAGGAGAAGGCCGAGCCAGGTGGCGGGATGCAGCGCCGCGGACTGCTGCACGGCGAGCAGCGGCTCGCCGGCGAGGACGAAGCGATTCCAGAGCGGCCAGCGGCCGTGGGTTAGCGCGTCGCGGACCGCCGCGTGCCACGGGATCGACGAGCAGACGACGTCGGAGAGCAGCGGCGTGCGTGCGTCGGGCGCCGGCCCGCCGAGCAGCGCCGAGAACGGCGCGGCGCCGTAGAGGATGTCGAGCGGCGCGTAGACACCGCCGGTCACCGTCGCGCGCCCCGTGAAGAGCAGCGGCGCGGCGGCGAGCGCGAGGGCGACGCGCCCGTGGATCGGCCGCACCCAGCGGCTCGCCGCGAAGAGGATCAGGGCGGCCGCGATCGCGTACACGGCGAGGGCCTGGATGCCGACGAGAGTCACGCTCGAAGTCTAACCATGCCGGCGTCTTGATTGATATAAGCTTCGATCTGGCAGTGACTTACCAAGTCCGGGAGCAGACCCGGCGCGCGCTGCTAGCACTCCTCCTGGAGGAGTGCTAATATCCTCCTCCTCGCGAGCTCCCCGAAAGAGCTCGCGACAACCCGCAAACAGTTCAAGGAGGAGTTTCATGAAGATTCGGCCACTTTACGATCGGATCCTGGTCAAGCGTCTCGAAGCCGGCGAGACGAAGAAGGGCGGCATCATCATCCCGGACACCGCCAAGGAGAAGCCGATGGAGGCGGAGGTCGTCGCCGTCGGCAAGGGCAAGGTCAACGAGGAAGGCAAGCAGTTCCCCCTCGACGTCAAGAAGGGCGACCGCATCCTCATCGGCAAGTACGCCGGGACCGAGATCAAGATCGACGACGTGGAGCACCTGATCCTCCGCGAGGACGAAGTCCTCGCCGTCGTCGAGAAGTAACCAGAAAGCGCTAAGGAGCAGAAAACAATGGCAGCGAAAACGATTCTGTACGGTGAGGAGGCGCGGCAGCGCGTGCTCCACGGCGTCAACAAGCTGGCGGACGCCGTCAAGGTCACCCTCGGTCCCAAGGGCCGCAACGTCGTCATCGAGAAGAAGTTCGGATCGCCCACCGTCACCAAGGACGGCGTGACGGTCGCCAAGGAGATCGAGCTTCAGGACTCGCTCGAGAACATGGGCGCGCAGATGGTCCGCGAGGTCGCCTCGAAGACCTCCGACGTCGCTGGCGACGGCACGACGACCGCGACGGTTCTCGCGCAGGCGATCTATCGCGAGGGCATCAAGAACGTCACCGCGGGCGGCAACCCGATGGAGCTCAAGCGGGGCATCGACGCCGCCGTCAAGGCCGCCGTCGAGTACCTCGACAAGATGTCGAAGCCGGTCGAGGGCAAGGACATCGCCCACGTCGGCACCATCTCGGCCAACAACGACTCCGAGATCGGCAAGATCATCGCCGAGGCGATGGACAAGGTCGGCAAGGACGGCGTGATCACGGTCGAGGAGGCCAAGGGCCTCGAGACGACCCTCGAGGTCGTCGAGGGCATGCAGTTCGACCGCGGCTACCTCTCGCCGTACTTCATCACCGACGCCGAGCGGATGGAGTGCGTCCTCGAGAACGCGAAGGTCCTGCTGTTCGAGAAGAAGATCTCCAACATGAAGGACCTGCTCCCGATCCTCGAGCAGATCGCCAAGCAGGGCAAGCCCCTCCTGATCATCGCGGAGGAGGTCGAGGGCGAGGCGCTCGCGACGCTCGTCGTCAACAAGCTGCGCGGCACGCTCCAGGTCTGCTCGGTCAAGGCGCCGGGCTTCGGCGACCGCCGCAAGGCCATGCTCGAGGACATCGCGATCCTGACGGGCGGCAAGCTCATCTCCGAGGACCTCGGCATCAAGCTCGAGAACGTCAAGTGGGAGGACCTCGGCGACGCGAAGAAGCTCACGGTCGACAAGGACAACACGACGATCGTGGTCGACGACCGCTCGAAGAAGAAGCAGGAGGCCATCCAGGGCCGCGTGAAGCAGATCCGGCAGCAGGTCGAGGACACGACCTCGGACTACGACCGCGAGAAGCTGCAGGAGCGGCTGGCGAAGCTCGTCGGAGGCGTTGCTGTGATCAAGGTCGGCGCCGCGACCGAGACCGAGATGAAGGAGAAGAAGGCGCGCGTCGAGGACGCGATGCACGCGACCAAGGCGGCCGTCGAGGAGGGCATCGTCCCCGGCGGCGGCGTGGCGCTGCTCCGCGCGATCGACTCCGTCGAGAAGCGGGCGAAGGAGCTCGCGGGCGACGAGCAGATCGGCGCCCGGATCGTCATCCGCGCTCTCGAGGAGCCCACGCGTCAGATCGTCAACAACGCGGGCGCCGAGGGTTCGGTGGTCATCAACGAGCTCCGCGCCAAGGGCGGCAACTTCGGCTACAACGCTGCGTCCGAGAAGGTCGAGGACATGCTCAAGGCGGGCATCATCGACCCCACCAAGGTCACGAAGAACGCACTCCAGAACGCCGCGTCGGTGGCCGGTCTCATGCTGACGACCGAGGCCCTCGTCTCCGAGATCAAGGAGAAGGAGAAGCCGGCGGGCGGCGGCGGAATGCCGGGCGGCATGGGCGGGATGTACTGAGAACGCTCCCGATCCGATTCGGAATTCTTCGGGCCCCGGCGCAAGCCGGGGCCCTTTTCTTGCATGTCCGGCGTCACGTGCCCCGAGTCCGCGTTCCGCGTGTGGTGAAATCCCTTTGATGCCGAACGTCGGTGACCGCGAGGGACGCCGCGCGCGTCCCTCTCCGGGAAAGCGTGCCGGGTCGCGTCCGCGGACTGAAGCGCGGGCTCTCGCGGACGGTCCCGTCGACGAGGTCCTGCGGTCTCGCGAGCAGCTCCAGAAGCTCTCGCGCCGGCTCATCGAGGCCCAGGAGACCGAGCGCCAGCGCATCGCCCGCGAGCTCCACGACGACATCGGTCAGGCGCTGTCCGCGGTGAAGATGAATCTCCAGTCCATCCGCCGCGTCGTCGGGTCATCCGCACCCCAGATCCAGGAGGGCATCGACTCCATCGACCAGGCCATCCGCCGGGTCCGCGACCTGGCGATCGCCCTTCGCCCTTCGCTGCTCGACGACCTCGGGCTCGTCCCGGCGCTGCGCTTGTACCTGAATCGCCAGGCGCAGCGAGGCGGATTTCAGTGCCGCTTCGACGCCGACGACTCGGTGGCGCTTCCGGCGGAGGTCCAGACGGCCTGCTTCCGCATCGCCCAGGAGGCGCTGACGAACGTCGTGCGGCATGCCGACGCGGGCAGAGTCGAGGTCGCGTTGCACCGAAACGGCGACCTCCTCGAGCTGACGGTGACGGACGACGGCCGCGGGTTCGACGTCAAGCTGGCCGTCGAGAGGATCGGGGCCGACGCGAGCCTGGGACTGCTCGGCATGCGTGAGCGGGCGCGGCTCCTCGGCGGGCGCGTGACCGTCGACTCGACCCTCCGCCGGGGCACGACGGTGCGCGCGCGCCTCCCGTTCGATGGAGACCGCAGCCGATGATCCGCGTCCTGCTCGCCGAGGATCACCATCTCGTCCGCGCCGGTCTGCGCGCGCTCCTCGACCCCGTCCCGGACATCGAGGTGGTCGGCGAGGCCGGCGACGGCCGCGAGGCGCTCGCCCTGCTGAAGCGCCAGCCGACGGACGTCGCGATCCTCGACATCTCGATGCCGGGGATGAACGGCCTCGAGGCGGCGGTGCGGATGGCGGACGAGACGCCGACGACGAAGGTCGTCATCCTGACGATGCACTCGAACGAGGAGTACGTCCTCCGAGCGCTGCGCGCCGGGGTGGCCGGCTTTCTCCTCAAGGATGCCGGCACGGCCGAGCTCGAGGGCGCGATCCGCGCGGTCGTGCGCGGCGAGACGTACCTCTCGCCGGGCGTGTCGAAGAAGGTCGTCGAGGGCTACCTGGGACGGTCGGGCGGCACGCATCCGCTCGACTCGCTCACGCCCCGTCAGCGCGAGGTCCTCCAGCTCATCGCGGAGGGCTACTCGACGAAGCAGATCGCCGGCCTCCTCGGCGTGGGGGTCAAGACGATCGAGACGCATCGCACCCAGCTGATGGATCGGCTCGGCATCCACGAGATCGCGGGGCTGGTGCGGTACGCGGTGAGAGTGGGGCTGGTGTCGCCCGAGCCGTAGGTAGTTTCAGGCTCCAGGTTCTGTCTCGAGATCGGCTCTCCTCGGGAACCTATACTGACCCTCGGTGGGTAAGGCGCCGGAGAGTTCCCTCGCGGAGCGCGTCGCGGCCGTCATCGTCCACTTCCGCACGCCCGACGAGACCGTCCGCAGCGCCGCCGCCGTCGCCGCGACGGCCCCGGCCGCCGAGATCCTGGTCGTCGACAACGCGTCGCGCGACGGAATCGCCGCGCGCCTCGCCGCTCGCGTCGCGGCGGCTCGTGTCGTCGACGAGCCGGTCAACCGCGGCTACGGCGCGGCATGCAATCGCGGCGCACGCGAGACGGCGCGCCCGCTCCTGCTCTTCCTGAACTCGGACGCGTACGTCCGGCCCGGCGCCGTGGACGCGCTCGTCCGCGTGCTGGACGCCGACCCGGCCGCGGCCGCCGCGGGACCGCGTCTGATCCACGCCGACGGGAGCCTGCAGCCCTCGATCCGCCGCCTGCCGAGCCCGCGCCGGATCTTCCTCGAGAGCTCGGGCCTCGCGGCCCTGGCCGGCGGCCGCGAGCCGTTCGCGGGGCACACGAAGACGCGCGCCGACCACCGCCGGGCGCAGTCCGTCGAGGCGCTCATGGGAGCCGCGCTCCTCGTCCGGCGCGACGCGTTCGAGGCGGCCGGCGGATTCGACGAGAGCTTCTTCATGTACGCCGAGGAGACGGACCTGATGGCGCGGTGGCGGGCCGAGGGCCTGCGGACCCTGTTCGTTCCCGACGCGGAGGTCGTTCACGAGGGAGGCCGATCGGGAGGCGACCGGCTGTTCGGCCGGCTCCACGAGTCGCTCGCGCGCTACGCGGCGAAGCACCACGGCGCCTCCGCCAGCGCCTTCGCACGCGCCGTCCTCGCCGGCGGAGCGGCGCTGCGATACGCCGCGGCGCTCGTCACGCCGGGGGAGGCCGGCCGCCGGCGGCGTGTGCGGTACCGGGCCGCGCTCGCGGGCCCCGAACCGGGCGCTCCGCCCGAGGGGACGGACTCCGCCGCATGAAGCCGTTCCTCGTCTCCGTCCTCCCGCGGCCGCCGCACCCCACGCGCGACGGGCTCGCGATCCGCAACTACCACCTGCTCGCGGCGCTGGCCGGCGAGTTCCGCGTTCTCGCCCTGGCGCTGTTGGATCCCGAGCGCGACTACGGCGGGGAGGCGCCGCCCGGCGTCGCGCTCGAGGCCGTCCCGCAGACGCGGCGCGGACGGCGGCGCGCGGCGGCGGTGGCGGGCAGCCTCCTCGTGGGCGGCGCGTACTCGGCGCGCCTCTACCGCTCACGGGCGCTCGAGGCGCGAGTCGCGGCCGCCGTGCGCGGCGAGCGGCCCGCTTGGGTGCTCGCGCACTCTTACCACGTGGCGCCGGGGGCGCTGTCGGCCGGCGCGCCGGTGTGGATCGACTTTCACAACCTCGACGCGGAGATCTGGCGGCGCGTCGCGGGGACCGCGGCCTCGCCGGGCGAGCGGCTGTTCGCCCGGATCCAGGCGCCGCGCGTGGAGGCGCTCGAGGCGCGGGTCGCGGCGGCGGCCGCCGGCCTCTCGTGCGTCTCGGAGCGCGACGCGGAGGCGCTGCGCACCCTGGGAGCGCGTGCCGCTCCGTGCGTGACGCCGAACGGCGTGGACCTCGGCCGGTACGCGATGCGAGAGGCGCAGCCCGCCGGCGAGGTCGTCTTCTTCGTCGGAGACCTGTCGTGGCCGCCCAACGCCGAGGGCGTCCGCTGGCTCCGCGACCGCGTGTGGCCGGAGCTCGTCCGCCGCCGGCCCGGCGCGTCCGTGGAGATCCTGGGCCGCGGCGCGCCGCCGGACCTCGCGCCCGCGGCGTCGGCGAACGGCTTCCGCCTGCTCGGCGAGGGAGGCGACACGCGGCCGCACTGGGCGCGAGCCGCGGTCGCCGCCGTGCCGTTGCACGCCGCCGGGGGCACGCGCCTGAAGATCCTCGAGGCGGCCGCCTCCGGCGTGCCCGTGGTCGCCACGCCGGTCGGCGCGGAGGGGCTGGAGTTGCGGGACGGCGCGGAGATCCGGCTGCGCGACGACGCCCCCGGTTTCGCGGAGGCGGTCGCGTCGCTGCTCGCGGACCCGGCCGCCGCGCGGCGACAGGCGGAGGCCGCGCGCGCGAGAGTCGAGGAGCATTACGACTGGAACGCGATCGGGCGCGCGTTCGCGCGCGCTGTCGCGGAAGGCGCGGGCCGAGCGTGACGGCCCTGACCGCGGCGCTCGCCGCTCTCTCGCTCGCGCTGTTCCTGTGGTCCTACGTCGTGTACCCGCCGCTGATCGCGCGCATCGCGCGGCGCCGCGGCGCGCCGCCGCGAGCGGACGGCGCGCCTCCGCCGTCGTCGGCCGAGATCCTGGTCGCCGCCGCGGACGAGGAGGGCGTCATCGGCCGGCGCGTTCGCGACCTGCTCGCGCAGCCGGAGACGAGCCGGATCCTCGTCGGGTGCGACGGCTGCCGGGACCGCACCGCGGAGGCGGCGCGCGCGGCGGGAGGCGACCGCATCCGCGTCGTCGAGTTCCCGGCGCGCCGCGGCAAGGCCGCCGTGCTGAACGACCTCGTCGCGTCGTCGCAGTCCGAGATCCTCGTCTTCACGGACGCGAACACGCGCTTCGACCCCGGCGCCGTGGCGGCGCTGCTCGCGCCGTTCGCGGATCCGTCCGTCGGCGCGGCCTGCGGGAGGCTGATCCTCGAAGCGCCGGACGCCGCGACGCCGGAGGGCAAGCTCTGGGACCGCGAGACGCGCGCGAAGGAGGCGGAGGGCGCCCTCGGCGTTTGCGTCGGCGCGAACGGAGCGATCTACGCGGCGCGGCGCGCGCTGGTGCGGCCGCTGCCTCCGGACACGACGTCCATGGACGACTTCCTCATTCCCGTCGGCGCGGCGCGCGCGGGCGCGCGGGTCGTGTTCGCGGGCGAAGCGGTGGCCCGGGAGGACGCGGCGCGCGGCGTCGCGGCGGAGACGCGGCGCCGCTTCCGCATCGGCATCGGCGCCGGTCAGGTGCTGCGCCGCGAGCCGTGGCTGCTCGCGCCGGGGAGGCGGCCGGTGCTGGCGCTCGCCTACGCGTCGCGGAAGGCCGCGCGCTGGCTCGCGCCTCTCTTCCTGCTGCTCGCCGCGGCGGCGGCGCTGGCGACGCCCTGGAGGGCCGCCGGGGCCGCGGCGCTCCTGGCCGCCGTGCTGCTGGTCGCGTCGGCGCCGCTGGTGCGCCGCGCGTCGGGCGCCGCGGGCAGGCTCTATTATTTCGCCGTGCTCAACGTCGCCCTGGCCGCGGGCGTCGCCGCGGGTCTCTGCGGCGCCCGCCGGCCCGCGTGGACCCGAACGGAGAGGGGCTGAGCGTCTGAGCATGGCGCGCCGCCCCGTTTCGGCGTTTCGCAACGTGGCGGTCGCGGGCGACGCCGCGATCGCCGTCCTCGTCCTCCGGGCGGCCTTCGAGGCACGCACGCGCATCGCGATCCCCGGCACGATCGCGCTGCTGCCGGCCGGCAGCGTGCGGTTCGACTTCGCGAACATCGTCATCGTCGCGGCGGTGCAGGTCCTCGCGCTCTGGTCCTTCGGGCTCTACCGCGAGCACGAGCGGTTCCGCGATCCGCTGCTGCGGCGCCTCCTGCCCGCGCTGCTCGCCGAGCTCGCGACGCTCGCCTCGATCTACTTCCTCGCGCAGCCGTACTCGTTCCCGCGCTCCGTGCTCGTGCTCTTCGTGCTCGGCAACGCGGCGCTGCTCGTCCTCTGGCGCTCGGCGCTCGACCGGCTCTTCCCGATTCCGCGGCGTCGCGCGGTGATCGTCGGCGGCGGCGCGGCGTCCGCCCTGATCGCGGAGACCATCCGCCGGCATCCCTGGGCGGGCGTCGAGCTCGTCGGGATCGTCGGCGAGGGCGACGGCGGGCCGTCCGAGGTCGCGGTGCTCGGCCCGGTGGAGGAGCTGCTCGCCATCGTCGAGAGCCGCGAGATCGACGAGGTCATCCTGACGCCCGAGGCGGCGTGGTGGCGCGACGAGATCCCCGAGCGCATCCCGCCCGGCTGGCGCGCCGACCTGCTCGTGTGGCCCTCGCCGTTCGAGACCATGATCGGCCGGCTGCGGTTCCGCATCGTGGGCGATCTGCCGCTGCTCGAGGCGCGCGTGCGGCCGTTGGCCGGCGCGTCCGCATTCGTCAAGCGGGCGTTCGATACCGCGGTGTCCGCGGCGCTGCTCGTCGCGCTGTCCCCGCTCGTCGCCGTCGCGGCGCTGCTCGTCGCCGCGACCTCGCCGGGCGGCGTCTTCTACCGGCAGACGCGCGTCGGACGCGACGGCGCGCTGTTCGAGCTCTGGAAGCTGCGCACGATGCGGCGCGGCGCCGAGGTCGAGACGGGCGCCGTGCTCGCCGTTCCCGACGACCCGCGCGTTACGGCGATCGGCCGCGCGCTGCGCGCCGCGCGCGTGGACGAGATCCCGCAACTCTGGAACGTGCTGAAGGGGCAGATGAGCCTCGTCGGCCCGCGGCCCGAGCGGCCCGAGTTCGCGCGGCGCTTCGCGAAGACCGTGTCCGGCTACTCGCTGCGTCACGCCGGACGCCCCGGCCTGACGGGCCTCGCGCAGATCTCGGGCGAGTACTCGAGCGAGCCGGAGATCAAGTTGCGCTACGATCTCGCGTACTTGAACAACTGGTCCTTCGGGCTCGACCTCTCGATCCTGCTCCGGACCCTGCCGGTCATCCTCACGCGCCGTGGCATCTGACGCGGGGCGCGCCCGGCCGCGGGTCGCGGTCGTCATGCCGGCCTACAACGCGGAGCTCACCCTCGAGCGCACGTACGCCGACGTGCCGAAGGACGCGGTCGACGACGTCATCCTCGTGGACGACCGCTCGCGCGACCGGACCGTCGAGATCGCGCGCCGCCTCGGGCTGCACGTCGTCGTCCACGAGAGAAACCGCGGCTACGGCGGGAACCAGAAGACCTGCTACAAGACAGCGCTCGAGCGCGGCGCGGACATCGTCGTCATGGTCCACCCGGACCACCAGTACGATCCGACCGTCATCCCGCACCTGCTCGAGGCGATCCGGGCGTCGGGGTCGGACGCCGCGTTTGGAAGCCGCATGCTCGGCGGCCGGCCGATTCAGGGCGGGATGCCGAAGTGGAAGTACCTCGGCAACATCCTTCTTACGGCGATCGAGAACGCGACGTTTCTGATCTACCTCACCGAGTACCACAGCGGCTTTCGCGCGTACACGCGGCGCTACCTGGAGTCCGTCGACTACGACGCGAACTCCGACGGCTTCGTCTTCGACACCGAGATCATCGCGCAGGGGATGGCGAAGGGGCTGCGCATCGTCGAGATCCCGATCGAGACGCGCTACTTCGACGAGGCGTCCCAGATCGCGTTCGGCCCCTCGGTGCGCTATGGACTCGCGATCCTGAAGACGATGCTGCTGTACAAGCTGCACGCCTGGGGGATCTGGTCGAGCCGGATCTTCAGGGAACCGGGAGCCGTAAGCCGTAAGCCGTGAGCCGTACGGATTCGCGAATGCGAATGCGTCGCGTGCTCATCGCCTCTCGTCGGACGGCAGCGGCGGCGGTTCCGTCATCCGGCCGCCGTACAGGTCTCGCGTGAGCTTCTGGATCTCCGCCGCGACCTTCTCTCGCGAGGCGTCGGGCATCGAGCTCACCATCTCGGGGCTGACCCAACCGGCGCGGACGAACGCGCGCTCCGCGTTGTCACGGCGTCCGAGCATCGAGTAGGCCCGGCCGAGGTTCAGGTCGATCTCCGCGCGCTCGCCGGTCTCGAACGCCTCGCGGTACGTCTCGAGCGCGGGCTGCGGCTGGCTCGTGACCAGGAAGGCGGAGCCGCCGAGGATCCACGGCCGGGGATCGCCGGGCAGCAGGGGGGCGACGGCGAGCGCCGCCTCGCCGACGACGAGCAGGTTCCGTCCGGTCTCGGGCTCCGAGGCCCGGTCGAGCAATGCTCGGAACGCGTTCGTCGCGTCGCCGAGGCGCCGCTCGGCGCGATAGCGCGACAGCTCCGGCCACGCGAGCAGGGCGAGCAGGACCGCGCCGCCAAGCGCCGCGAGCCGCCTCACGCCCGCGCCTCCGGCTCGGTTTCCGCTTCCGGCTCTCCCGAGACTCGCCACGCGCGGCCCGCCGCGAGCAGCAGTGGCACCGCGGTGACGGGCCGCTGCAGCGGGAACCACGTCAACGCCGCGGCGGCGCCGGTGGCCAGAAGCGCGGTCAGGACGACGGCCTCGCGCGAGCCGCTCCGAACGGCGCGGCGGCCGATCGCGGCCAGGAGCGCGGCGGCGGCTCCGATCGCGCACGCCGCGGCGGGCGCGCCGACGTCGCTGAAGAGCTGGAGATAGTCGCTGTGCGCCTCGGCGTAGGAGCTCGTGAGGAGCGGCGTCAGGAACCGGCGGTGCGCGCGCAGCTCGGCGGCGAGCCGGTGCGGCACGTACTCCGCGGCGAACGTCCCCGGGCCGAAGCCGACGAGCGGCCGCTCACGAGCCATCTCGATCGCCGCGGCCCACGGCCCGCCGCGGAACGAGAGGACGGTGTCCCAGTCGTGCGCGCGCGCGGCGCGTCCGAGCTCGGCGGCGCGGGCGCGTAGAGGCGGATAGGCGGCGACGGCGCCGGCGACGAGCACGACGGCCGCCGCCATCGGCAGGATCGCGCGAGCCCGGAAGCGCAGCGCGAGCAGGACCGCGGCGCCGGCGAGGAGGGCCGTGAGGGCGGTGAGGTTCTGGTTGACGACGAGCGCCGCCGCGTAGACCGGGAGACATGCCGCCGCGAGGATGCGCGTCCGGCGGACCGGGTGCTCGAGCGCGACGCCGAGCGCGAGCACGCTCGCGACCGCGAGGGTGATCGCGAGGTAGCCCACGTTCCCCGCGA
>DATBBK010000292.1:0-26892 GCA_036271035.1 Thermoanaerobaculia bacterium
CTCAGTCGCTTATGAAACTTAATAGTCCGCAAGTCGGGCCTGCGCGCTTCGATGGGGTCAGGTCTTTCGTTCTCGTCGCTCTTCTGCGGCGTGGCGCGGTCGATCTCGCGTCTTCGCTCCGAAAACGCGAAGACCTGACCCCGGGCACGGCATCCGGTCAGCGGCGGTCCGGCATCAGGGACCAACGGTCCCATAACTTTGTGCTTGCGGCTTCGTATAGGCTGCCTATATAGGTAGACTAGATGGCGACTGAGAACGACCTCCTGGCGGGCACGCTCGACCTTCTCATTCTCCAGGCTCTCTCCGCCGGAGCGCTCCACGGGCTCGGCGTCTCCCGGCGGATCGGGCAGATCACCCGCGGCGCCTTCGACGTCAAGGCGGGCTCCCTCTTCCCCGCCCTGCAGAAGCTCGAGCAGGAGGGATGGCTCGCCTCCGAGTGGGGACGCTCCGACACGAACCGGCGGGCGAAGTACTACGCACTGACGAAGGCCGGCCGGCGCCAGCTCGCCGGCAAGGCCCGGCGCTGGAACCGGATCGCGGCGGCCATCCGCCTGGCGCTTCTGGCGACGTAGCGGCCATGACGCGGCGCCGGTCCCCGACCCTCGCGAGCGTGTGGCGCCACTGGTTCGGGCGGAGACGCGAGGAGCGCGACGCGGCGGACGAGCTCGACGCTCACGTCGAGCTGCTCGTCGAGGAGAAGGTCGCGAAGGGCATGGCCGAGGCCGCCGCGCGCCGCGAGGCCAGCATCGAGCTCGGCGGAATGGAACAGGTGCGCGAGGCGATCCGCGACGTGCGCCCCGGCCGCCGGCTCGAGCAGCTCCTCCAGGACGTCCGCTACGCGGCTCGCGGCCTCGCGCGCAACCCGACCTTCACCCTCGCGGCGGTCGTCACGCTCGCGCTCGGCATCGGCGCGAACACTGCGATCTTCAGCGTGCTCGACGCGGTGCTCATCCGTCCGCTCCCCTACGACGACCCTTCCCGGCTCGCCGTCCTCTGGACCGACTTCCGCTCGTCGGGCCAGGCGCGCGTCCCGGCGTCCGGGCACGAGATGAGGGAGATCGAACGCCGCAGCCGGCTCCTCTCCGGCGTGGCCGGCATCTGGGTGGGCGGCGGCGCGATCACCGGCGACGGAGAGCCCGAGCAGGTGCGTGTCGGGCAGGTGACGGGCAACTTCCTGTCGGTCCTCGGCGCGAGGCCGGGACACGGCCGGCTCCTGCGGCCCACCGACGAGGGCCCGTCGGCCTCGCCCGTCGTGGTGATCTCCGACGGCCTCTGGCGGCGCCGCTTCGGCGCGGATCCGGCGCTCGTCGGGAAGGCGCTGCGCCTCAACGGAAGGTTCACGACGGTCGTCGGGATCATGCCGGCCGGCTTCGAGGTGGCGTACGCGCGCGACGCGAGCGTGCCGCGCGACATCGACGTGTTCCGCCCGTTCGGCGACGACGTGGCGAGGCGGCCCCGCGACCTCGGCTTCCTGCGCATGATCGGTCGGCTGCGGCCCGGGACGACGATCGACGGCGTCCAGGCGGAGCTGGATTCGATCGCCGCCTCGCTCCGGCAAGAGTTTCGCGAGTACGCGACGCCCGGGCTCGCGCTGACGATCGCGCCGCTGCAGAGCGATGCCGTCCGCGACGCGCGCCCGATCCTCCTCGCGCTCTTCGGCGCGGTCGGCATGGTCACGCTCATCGCTTGCGCGAACGTCGCGAATCTGCTCCTGGCGCGGGCAACGCGCCGCGAGCGCGAGATCGCGGTTCGCGCCGCGCTCGGCGCGACGCGCGGCCGGATCGCGCGCCAGCTATTGACGGAGAGCGTCCTCGTCGCGCTGATCGGCGGCGTCGCGGGTCTCGGCGTGGGCTGGATCGCGCTGCGCACGCTGCTGGCGCTGCGGCCGGCGGGCCTCTCGCGGATCGAGTCGGCGGGACTGTCGCCCTCGGTGCTCGCGTTCACGTTCGGCGTCACGGCGCTCGCCGGGATCCTGAGCGGCCTCGCGCCCGTCGGGGCGACGCTTCGCCGCGGCATGGAGCGGGGTCTGCGCGAGCGCGGCGCCGCCGTCGCGAGCCCGCACGGCCAGCGGGCGCTCGTGCTCGTCGAGGTTGCGCTCGGGTTCGTGCTGCTGGCCGGAGCCGGTCTCATGCTCCGCACGTTCGTCGGGCTGCTCCGCGCCGACCCGGGCTTCCGCGCGGACCGCGTGCTCACGTTCCAGGTCGGCGTCGGGGGCGGCGGCCGATACCCGGACGACGCCTCGGCGCAGCGCCTCTTCCGGAGTCTCCTCGAGCGCGTCCGCGCGATCCCGGGCGTGGAGGCGGCCGGCGCCGTGTCGCATCTTCCGCTCGACGACTACCCGAACTGGTACGAGTATTACTGGCGCGAGGGCGCGCCGGCCGCGGAGCAGAACGTGGTCATGGCCGACCACCGCGCGATCCTGCCCGGCTACTTCGACAGCGCGGGGGTCCGGATCCTCGAGGGCCGCGACGTCTCCTTCGACGACGAGCCCGGCCGACCCAACGTCATCGTCGTCGACGAGTCGCTCGCGCGCCGCACGTGGCCCGGCGCGAGCGCGCTCGGGAAGCGGCTCGCCGTCACCTTCATCCACGAGGGCTCGTTCGACCCGACGACGGCCGAGGTGGTCGGCGTCGTGCGCCACGTTCGCGACCACTCGCTTTCCGAGGACGGGCGCGGGCAGGTCTACGCGCCGTACATGCAGAGCGCCCGCGAGAAGCTTGCGTTCACGGTTCGGGCCTCCGGCGATCCGGAGGCGCTCGTCGGCGCCGTCCGCGAGGCCGTCGCGTCCCTCGACCGCGATCTCGCTGTCGCCAAGATCCGGACGATGAGCTCCTACGTCGCGTCCGCGCGCGAGTCGACGCGGTTCGCGACCGCGATCGCGCTGGCGCTGTCGGGCGTCGCCCTCCTGCTCGCGTTCGTCGGGATCTACGGGGTCGTCGCGTGCTCGGTCGCCGCGCGCACCGGTGAGATCGGCGTGCGCATGGCGCTCGGCGGGAGCCGGCCGCGGATCCTCTGGCTCGTCGTGGGCCAGACGCTGAAGACGACCGGCGCGGGCCTGGCGCTCGGGCTCGCTGCGTCGCTTGCGCTCACGGGTCTCATCGCCCGCATGCTCTACGGAGTCGGCCCTCGCGATCCGGCGACGCTGGCGGCCTCGGCCGCGGTGCTCGCCGCGGCGGGACTGCTCGCCGGGCTCGTCCCGGCGCTGCGCGCGATGCGGATCGACCCGACCATCGCGCTGCGCCAGGACGCCTGAGCGCCGCTACTTCCAGTGGCCGTCCTGGCGGTACCAGCCGTGCTCGGCCTTTCTCCACTGCGGCCGCACCCAGTGCGCGTTCGCGTGCGGCGGCCGATCCCACTTGCCGGGAACCCAGACGTACGTGCGGGTCGGGGCCCAGTCCCACCAGCCGTTGACCCAGATGTAGCCGGGACCCGGTGAGACCGGGATCACCTCGGTCTGGTCCGCGGGCGGGGCCGTCTCCGCATAGACGTAGCCGGGCGGCGGCGGCGGAGCGGTCGCGCAGGCGCCGAACACGCCGACGGCGGCGCCCAGAAGCGAAATGCGAATCCATTCTCGAGCTCTCATCGAATCTCCTCTCCTGCTACCCTTAGAAGAGCAACGGACATGCCGGCGAGAAGCAGGGGTCGGTCTTTCGGCCCGGATCGTGCACTCACGCCCGATGCCCGCTGGCCGACACATTTCCGTAGTTTTTCGAAATTTATGGACAAGCCGGATCGTACTGGGATTGGGAAGGTGCGAAAGGCGCGTGGGCGCCGGGAGGAAATCATTTCCGTCACGACCGAGAAGCTGCGGGAGGGGACTCGTCTTTCCGTTTTCGAGGGTCCGACGTCGGTCCGCGATTTCCTCGACCCGGACAAGCATCCCCCGCTCCCCCTCGTCGAGCTTCCCGACGTCCTGAACCCGCTGCGCGCTGAGGGCGTGCGCATCTTCGGGAAGCTCATGTATCTGCTTCCCCTCCTCAACGTGAAGTCGCTGCCGGCGATGCAGATGCTGAGCGAGGCGAGCCAGGCGGGCCGCCTCGAAGGCGTCGCGGAGCTGATCGAGAACTCGTCCGGAAACACGGCGTTCGCGCTCGGCGTCGTCGCGGGCCTCTACGGAATCCGCCGCGTCGTCGCGATCGTCCCGTGGGACATCGCGCCCGGCAAGCTCGACCTGCTGCGCCTCTGCGGCGTCGAGCCGCGCCTCGTGCGCGATGGCGAGGGAGAGAAGAGCGGAATCGCGCAGGCGCGCGAGGAGGGCAAGGCGCCGGGCCGCTTCAGCCCCGGGCAGTACGACAACCCGGCGAATCCGGCGGCGCACGAGAAGTGGGTTCTGCCGCAGATCTGGGATCAGACCGGCGGCCGACTCAGCGTGTTCGCGACGGGCATCGGAACGAGCGGCACCCTCGTCGGCGCGCGCCGGTTCTTCCGCCGCGTTCGCGGCCGCGTCGCCATCGTCGGAGCGATCTGCGCCCCGGGCAGCGCCGTGCCGGGTGTGCGCTCGGAGGCCAGGATGCGCGACGTCACGCATCCGTGGCGCGAGTCCGCCGACGCGATCGTCGAGGTCGGGACACGGGAGTCGTTCAAGAAGAGCCTCGAGCTCTGCCGCAGCGGCATCATGGCGGGGCCGAGTTCCGGCTTCGCGCTCGCCGGCCTTCTCCGCTATCTCGAGGCGCGCCGCGACGCCGGCGATCTCGACGGCCTGCGCAACGAGGACGCGGAGGTCGTGACGACCTTCGTCTGCCCCGACACGCCGCTGCCGTACCTCGACAAGTACTCCACCCATCTCGACCCCTCGGACTTCTGATGCCATCCCCCTCCACGATCCTCATCCCGGAGCCGCGCCTCGAGCAGGCGGGCGGGCTCCACCGCGTCGCCGCCGTCGTCGACGGGACCGAGGTCTTCTTCGAGTCGAGCCTGCCGCTCGCGGCGAGATCGGAGTCGCTCGTCAGCGCGTTTCTCCTTCCCGCCATGGCGCGCGGGGCGGACCTGGAGGTCGCGGGCCCTCTCGGCGACGTGTTCCTCGCGAACCTCGCGTTCGTCCGGCGCCGCGCCAAGCAGTGGTGGCCGCATCTGTCCGCCGGCCGCGTCCGCGCCGCGGCGTGCGAGGAGGCGCCTCGGCTGCCCGACGCGGGCGTCTTCTACACCGGCGGCGCCGACTCGTCGTACGCTCTTCAGCAGCTCCACCCCCGGCTCCGCTACGCGGTCTTCACCGAGGGCTTCGACATCAAGCTCGACGACGCCGAGCGCCTCGCCGCGGCCCGCGAGTGGCTGTCCCGCACATCCCGGGCCTGCGGCGTCGCGTTCGCGATCGTACGGACCAATCTGCGCAGCCATCCGCTGTTCCGGAGCATCAGCTGGGAGATCACTCACGGAGCGGCACTCGCCTCCGTTGCCCACGGGCTCGCCGGGGTGGTCGGGACGATGTATCTGGCGGCGAGCGACGTCCAGCCGCCGTGGGGATCCGCGCCGGAGCTGGACGCGGCGTGGTCTTCCGATTCGATGCGGCTCGAGAACTTCAGCGCGGAGCTCTCCCGGCTCCAGCGCGTGGCCTCGATCGCGCGCTGGGAGCCGCTCCGGGGCCGGCTGCGGGTATGCTGGGAAAACAAGTCCTCGGACTTGAACTGCGGAATCTGCGAAAAATGCGTGCGCACGCGTCTCCAGCTCCACGCCTCCGGCGCGCCGGACGGGCTCGACTCGTTCCCGCGCGGCCGGTCTCTCCGTTCGGCGATCCGCGGCCTCGACGTCGTGCAGCACGAGCTCCACGGCCAGTGGCGCGAGGTCGCGGCGCGGGTCGAGGATCCGGCGCTTCGCCGCGAGGTGGAGCGCATGCTCGCGCGCCGCAAGGCGCCCCTGTGGAAGCGCGGCGCCCGCAACGCCGGGAAGTTCGCGCGTCGCGCCGCGCGCTGGGCGTCGCGCCGGGCGGCCAGCATCTTCTGAGGGCCTCGTCGTGACGGACCGGCGGCCGGTCGCGCCGTCCGGCGGCGCCAGCCTCGACCCTCCCGACTGGGAGGAGTTCCGCCGCGTCGCGCACCGCGCGCTCGACGACGCGATCGAGTTCGTCCGCACCGTCCGCGACCGCCCGGTGTGGCGCGCGTTGCCGGAGGACGCGCGCGAGCGGCTCTCGGTCGGGCCGCCCGCGACCGGCGAGGGCATCGAGGCGGCGTACGGCGACCTCCGCGACCTCGTCCTCCCGTACGCCCTCGATAACATCCATCCGCGCTTCTTCGGCTGGGTCCACGGCTCCGGGCTCCCCTCGGGGATCGTCGCGGAGATGCTGGCCGCCGCCATGAACCTGAACTGCGGCGGCCGCGACCACGTCGGCATCTACGTCGAGCGCACCGTCGTCGACTGGTGCCGCAAGGTCTTCCAGCTGCCCGTCGGTGCGACGGGCGTGATCCTCACGGGAACGTCGATGGCGAACCTGACCGGGCTCGCGGTGGCCCGCAACGCGCGCGGTCACGGCGACATCCGCAAGCGCGGGGTGAAGGAGGAGCCGAAGCAGCTCATGGCCTACGCCTCCGCGGAGGTCCACGACAGCGTCGGAAAGGGACTCGAGCTGATGGGCCTCGGCCGCGAGGCGTTGCGGCTCATTCCCGTCGACGCGGAGTTCCGCATGGACGTCGCGGAGCTGCGCCGGCGCATCCGCTCCGACCGCGAAGCCGGCGCGCAGCCGTTCTGCGTCGTCGGGACGGCGGGCACCGTCAACACCGGCGCGATCGACGACCTCGAGGCGATCGCGGACGTCTGCCGCGAGGAGGGCCTCTGGTTCCACGCCGACGGCGCGTTCGGCGCGCTGGTCATGCTGTCGGAGAAGCTGCGCCCCCGCATCGCCGGGATCGAGCGAGCGGACTCCATCGCGTTCGACTTTCACAAGTGGATGCACGTGTCGTACGACGCCGGCTGCCTCCTCGTGCGCGACGGCGACGCGCACCGGCGCGCGTTCGGCGTGCAGGCGGCGTATCTGCGCCGCGCGCGCCGCGGGCTGGCGGGCGGCGGCGACTGGCCGTGCGACTTCGGCCCGGAGCTCTCCAAGGGTTTCCGGGCGCTGAAGATCTGGCTCGCGTGGAAGGAGATCGGCACCGACGCGTTCGCGCGGTCGATCGAGGTCAACTGCAGCCTGGCCGAGTACCTGGCGGAGCGCCTCGCCGGCGTGCCCGGCGTCGAGGTCGCGAACCGCCCGACCCTGTCGATCGTCTGCTACCGGTTCGTGCGCGACGGCTGGGATGCCGCCGCGCTCGACGCGCTGAACGAGGACGTCGCCGCGGACCTGCAGGAGGCGGGGATCGCCGTCCCGTCGACGACCCGCGTGCACGGCCGGTCCGTGATCCGGGTCAACATCACGAACCACCGCACCCGCCCCGAGGACCTCGACCGGCTCGTCGAGGCCTGCCGGGAGGCGGCGGAGCGACGGTTCGCCGAGGGAATCAAGCGTCCGGCCAGCGCCTGACGCCCACCGCCGAACCGCCGCCATCCGCGATCCACGGGTCCACGGCTTGCATGGACGGGGGTGGGGGGTGGCATGGTCCCGCGGTTCCCCAGGTTGTCCGACGCGATCGCCGAGGGCATCCGCCTGATGCCTGAGCCCGCGTCTGTCGTCACGGACGGCGGCGTCCGGATGTCGGCCGCGCTCTGCGGCGAGGCGCTCGCGACCGCCTGCGTTGGCCAGTGGGATGGCCAGACCGAACGGCTCGTGCACGAAGGGGTGGATCTCGTCGGATCTCTCCGGATCCTCTATCCCGCGCTGTGTGCCCGCATCGTGCACGGCTGCAACCGTTGGCGGCCGACCTCCGAGCAGACGCTCGAGGAGAACATCCTCCACCTGGAGGACTGCCACGGGTTCACCCGCGAGCACATCGTGGAGTGGCTGCGCGAACACGGGTTTTGATCGCGCCAGCGAAGCCGGCGCGATCAGCCCCGCACACATCAGCGCCGAGGGATCCCGTCGTTCGAGGCGAAAACGGCGCGATCTCACGAGCACAGTGCGCGCGCTTCACCTCGACGGACGCCAGGCGCGTCCCGCCTTCGTGATAAACACGCTTCAAACCGGAGGACGACCTCATGCTGCGTCGGATCGGCCCGATCGTGATGTGTCTCTTCGCCGCGGCGTCGCTCGCGATCGCTCTCCGGCTCCAGGAGGCCGCCCCGGCGTCCGAGCCGGCCGCCACCGCCGACGCCGATGTGGATGAGAACGGCGACCCCGTCTGGCCGCGGGTGATCGAGGACAACGGCCGCATCTTCAGCATCTACCAGCCTCAGATCGACAAGTTCGACGACACGGTCCTCGAGGCGCGCGCCGCGGTCCAGGTCGAGACTCCGGTCGACGACAAGACCCAGACGAGCTACGGCGTCATCTGGATCACCGCGCACACGTTCATCGACAAGGAGAACGCGCTCGTCCAGCTCGACGACATCCAGGTCACGAAGGCGAACTTCCCGACCGCCGGCGACAAGGTCGACGAGTATCTCGACGTCCTCCGGCGCAATGCCGAGAAGGGCCGCACCGTATCGCTCGATCGCATCGAGGCGAACCTCGCGATGACGGAGTCGGAGGCGAGGGGCAACGCCGTCCCGCTGAAGAACGACCCGCCGCGCATCTACTACCGGAGCTCGCCCGCGATCCTCGTCCTCATCGACGGCGAGCCGGTGCTGCGGCCCGTCGAGGGATCGTCGCTGCAGCGCGTCATCAACACGAAGAGCCTCATCATCCAGGACTCGGGCAAGTTCTTCATGCCGATCGGCGACACGTGGCTCGGAGCGCCGGCCGCGACCGGTCCGTGGAGCCTGGCGGCCTCGGCCCCGGCCGCCGCGCAGTCGCTGCGCGACTCGCTCGCGAAGGAGGAGAACTCCCCCGTCGACCTGCTCGAGGAGCCGGGCGACGACGTGAGCGCGCTGCTCTCCGCCGGCAAGGCGCCGGAGATCGTCGTCAGCACCTCGCCCGCGGAGCTCATCCTCACCGAGGGCAAGCCGCAGATGAAGCCGATCTCCGGCACGCAGCTGCTGTACGTCTCGAACACATCCGGCGACATCTTCCTCGACCTGACGTCCCAGCTCTATTACGTCGCGCTCGCGGGCCGCTGGTACCGGTCGAAGTCGCTCGACAGCGGGCCGTGGGAGTTCGTGGCCGGCAACGATCTGCCGAAGGACTTCGCGCGCATCCCCGAGAAGGATCCGAAGGCCGGAGTTCTCGCGACCGTCCCCGGCACGCCGGCCGCGAAGGAAGCCGCGATCGCCAACAGCATTCCGCAGACGGCGGAGGTCAACCGGGACGAGGCGAAGTTCGAGTCGCAGTACGACGGCGATCCGCGCTTCGACGCGGTGCCGGATACGTCGCTGCAGTACGCGGTCAACTCGGCGACGCCGATCGTGCGCGTCACGCCGACCTCGTACTACGCCGTCCAGGGCGGCGTCTGGTTCACCGGCGGCTCACCGGTCGGACCGTGGCTCGTCGCGACGGCGATCCCGCCCGTGATCTACACGATCCCGACGGCGTGCCCGATTCACTACGTGACCTACGTGCGCGTGTATCGCTACAACCCGACCTACGTCTGGGTCGGCTACACGCCGGGATACCTGGGCACGTGCTACTCGCCGTGGGGCACCGTCGTCTACGGGACCGGCTGGTACTACCGTCCGTGGATCGGAACGTACTGGTACGGCTCGCCGTGGACGTGGGGCTTCGGCGCCGGCGTGAGCTGGAGCCCGTGGACGGGCTGGAACGTCGGATTCGGCTGGGGCGGCTATCGCCCGATCTACCGTCCGTGGTGGGGCCCGTATCGGGGATGGCACCGTCCGCCGGGCTGGCACCCGCGCCCGATGCCGTATGGCGCGCGGCCGCGCCCGATGCCGATCAACAACATCAACGTGTACAACCGGCCGGGCATCGCGCGGCCCGGCATTCGTCCGGCCTCGCGCCCGTCGATCCAGCCCGCTCCGGGCACGCGGCCGGGCGTCCGTCCCGCGCCCGGGCAGCGGCCGTCGATCCAGCCGGTCCGCCCCGCGCCGCAGCCCGGCACCCGGCCGGCGCCGTCTCAACCCGGGACGCGTCCCGCTCCGGGACAGCCGTCGATTCAGCCCGTGCAGCCGGGTCAGCCCGGAGCGCGGCCGGCGCCGACGCGGCCGACCCGCGACATCTACGCGGGCAAGGACGGCAACGTCTATCGCCCACGCCCGTCCGGCGGCTGGGAGACCAACGACCGCGGCTCGTGGAAGCCCGTGCAGCCGGCGCGGCCCGAGGCGCGACCGGCGCCGAGCCAGCCCGCGCGTCCGGAGGCGCGACCCGCGCCCTCGCGCCCGAGCGTGAGCCGACCGACCGTGGATTCGGGCACGCTCAACCAGCTCTCGCGCGACCGCGCGGGCCGGCAGTCCGGCAACGTGCGGATGTCGCCGCCGCCCTCGTCGGCGCCGAGGAGCGCGGCGCCGCGAGCGCCCGCACAGAAGCCGCGGTGAGGCACGCGTGAAGTTCCTCCTGCGGCTCGTCGCGGCGGTCGTGCTCCTGTTCGCGACGTACAACCCGGAGGGCGTCTCGTATTTTCACTGGATGGCGGGCGACGGCTGGGCCGTCACGCCGCTGAAGGCCTTCGTCGGCGTGTGCCTGATCGCGGGATGGGTCGTGCTGCTTCGCGCGACCATCGAGTCGCTCGGCGGGCTCGGCACGGTGCTGGCGGCGGCCTTCTTCGGAACGCTGCTCTGGCTGATCGTCTCCTTCGCGCACCTCGAGCCGCGGACGTCGAAGGGCCTGACCTACCTGATCATGATCGGGCTCGCGGCGGTTCTATCGACGGGATCGATCTGGTCGATCTGGAAGAGGCGCCTCACGGGACAGGTCGACGTGAGCGAGGACAGGACGTGATCTCGGAGTCGGGACGGCGATGAAGTGGCGCCGCGCGAGCTTCGCCGTCGGGGGCGCATCGAGCGCCGCTCGAAATGAACGCCGGGCGCGGCGGAAGGAGAGGGAGACATGCTGAAGGGTTTCAAGGAGTTCGTCGCCAAGGGCAACGTCATCGACCTTGCCGTCGGCGTCATCATCGGCGCGGCGTTCGGCGCCGTCGTCGACTCGCTCGTCAAGGACGTCATCACGCCGGTCCTCGGAATGATCGGCGGGACCCCCGACTTCTCGTCGCTCACGATCGGGTCCGTGAAGATCGGCAGCTTCATCAACGCGATCATCGCGTTCCTGCTCAAGGCCGCCGGCCTCTACTTCTTCATCGTGGTGCCCTACAACCGCTTCATGCGGAAGCCCGCCGTGGCGGCCCCGCCGTCGGCGACCGAGATCTACCTCAAGGAGATCCGCGACCTGCTCGCGCGTCGGACGGCGTGATCCCGCCCTCGCGTCGGAGCCGCGCGCGCGACCTGCGGCTCCGGCTCGCCGCGGCCGCGATCGCGACGGCGACCGCCTGCGCGACGGCGAAGCGGCCGATCGCCCCGCCGGCCCGGCCGGGCGCGCCGCCCGCGGCCGCCGCACCCGCGCCCGCGCCGCCGCTCGACGTGGCGGCGCTGCCCGGCGACTGGTCGCGTGTCGCGGCGGCGGCGGCCGCGCCGGCCGCGCCGGACGCGCCGGACGCGCCGGACGCGCCGGACGCGCCGGACGCGCCGGAGGGTGTGCAGGGCCTGCGCCTCGCCGACGACGGCCGCCTCACGATCGTCGGAACGGCGCCGACCAGGGGCGTCGGGTGGAAGACGTCCGACCACTCGCTCGTCCTGTCGATGGAGAACCCGGGCGTCGGCCCGTGGGAGCTCTCCGTCCCCGTCGACGAGGCGTCGGGCTCCCGGCTGCTCCTCGGAGGCGCGAACGCGGCGTTCGCCGGGACATGGCGGCGCGCGACCTTCACGAGCGTCGAGGGAACCGTTACGTACCGCCAGCGCTCGGCGCTGACCCCGCAGGCCGCCGTGTTCGTCGACCTGCGCGACGCGGCCGGTCCGCCAGAGGCGCCACCGATCGCGCGGACGCGCGTGGTCTCGCCCGGCCAGGTCCCCGTCGCGTTCACGCTGACCTACGACCCGGCCTCGCTCGACCCGTCGCGCTCGTACGCGCTCTCGGCGCGCATCACGGACCGCGGCGAGCTGCGCTTCGTGACCGAGACACCGATCCCGCTGCCGACCGCCGGCGACGCGCCGCCCGTGGAGATCGTCGTGGGGCCGGTGCGGTAGCGGTCAGACCGCGATCTCGTCGGGGCGGGCCTGGCGGCCGCCCGCGCTCGATCAGCTCGAGAACCCGATTCCCATCCGATCCAGGATCCGCAGCAGGATCCCCGGCTTCTCCCCCTCGTCCACCCGGCGCAGCGCGCGCGACACGGCGCGAACCGCGATCGACCGCAGCGGCTCGGGCGGATAGGGGAACGGCGGTCGGCGCACCATCGCGAGCTCGGTGAGTCCGCCACGCCGCCCGAGCGTCAGATCCGCGAGAATTCGCCCCGCGACGCGCGTCGAACCGATCCCGTGGCCGGTGTAGCCCAGCCCGTACGCGATCCCTCCGCCAAACGTCCCGAAGAACGGCGTGAGGCGCGTCGTCGACGCAATCGGGCCGCCCCACGCGTAGGGGAACCGCAGATCCGAGAGCGCCGGGAAGTGGCGGCGAAAGCTCGCGCGCAGCGCGTCGAAGTGCGCCGGCGAGCGGTCGCACGACGGGTCGACGCGGTTTCGCGGGTAGTACGCGGCCTCGCTCGTGCCGAAGACGATCCGGTCGTCGCGCGTGAGGCGGTAGTAGTTGAAGAACGCCCGCGCGTCGACGACGCCGCGGCGCCGGCTCCAACCGACGGCCGCGCGCTGCGCCGCCGTGAGCGGCTCCGAGGCGAGCACGTAGTCGTAGAGCGGAAGGAACCGGGCGGCGAGCGAGCGGCGCAGCCGGTGGGAGTAGGCGTTGGTCGCGAGGACCGCGCGGCGCGCACGCACTTCGCCCGCCGCCGTCCGAATCCGCACGCGGCCGCCGCCCGCGCGGATCGCCTCCACCGCCGTCCGTTCGAACACGCGCACTCCGGCGCGGACCGCCTCCGCGCGAAGTCCCTCCGCGAGACGCACCGGATCGACCAGCGCATTGCGCGGGAGCAGGAGCGCGCCGAGGTAGAGGGGGCTGTCGAGCTCCGCGCGGGTCTCCTCGCGCGAGAGCAGGCGCGCGTCGCCGATGCCGACCCGGCGCGACGCCTCGAGCGACGCCGCGAGTCCGGCGAGGTGCGAGTCCGACAGGGCGACCACGAGCTGCCCCGTGCGCTCGAAGGCCGCATCCACGCGGCGCGACGCGAGGAACGACTCCATCTCCGCGAGATTCTCGCGGCCGACGCGCGCCATCGTCCGCGCCTCCTCGAGGCCGAAGTGCGCGATCGCGAGCTCGTGGGAGTGATCGAGGCTCTCGCCCGCGATCCCGGCGTTGCGGCCGCTGCCGCCGAACCCGACGAGCCCCTGCTCGAGGATGGCGACGGATCGCGAGGGCTCGAGCTCCTTCAAAAAGAGCGCCGTCCAGAGACCGGTATAGCCGCCGCCCACGATGGCGACGTCCACGTCGAGGTCACCGCGCAACGGGTCGGCGTCGCGCGACGGCCGCCCCGCCATCCAGAAGCAGGACGCCTCGATGGGGGCCGGACCTTCCGTCGTCGGTGGGTCGGGCCCGAAAGCCGAACCCTGGACACCTGGCCCCATGGTGCGCCTAGAGCGTCTTGCCGACCTCTTTGACGGACTCCTCGAGCGCGCCGAGGAACTTGTCCATCTCCGACTTCGAGATGACGAGCGGCGGCTCGACGCGGAGGACGCGCGCGTTGATGTACGTGCCGGAGATGAGGATTCCCCGTCCGAAGAGAGCCTTTGCGACCGCGTAGCCGATGTCGTGGCTCGCGAACTCCATCCCGAGCATCAGGCCGCGCCCGCGCGCGCCGGACATGACCTTGGGATTCCGCTGCGCGATCTCGTTCATCCGCGGCAGCAGGTAGTCGCCCTTCTCGCCCGCCTGCTTCGGGAGGTCCTCCTCGAGCAGGACGTGGATCGTCGCGATCGCCGCCGCGCAGCAGACCGGGTTGCCGCCGAACGTCGTCGTGTGGAGAAACGGGTTGTCGATGTACTTCTCCCAGGTCTTCGGCGTGCCGACGGCGGCGCCGATCGGCATCACGCCGCCGCCGAAGCCCTTGCCGAGCGCCATCAGGTCGGGCACGACGCCGTCGTGCTCGCAGCAGAACATCTTCCCGCTGCGGCCCATCCCGGTCTGGACCTCGTCGAAGACGAGCATCGCGCCGTACTTGTCGCAGATCTCCCGCGCCGCCGGCAGGTATCCGGGAGGCGCGACGTTGATGCCGCCCTCGCCCTGGATCGGCTCGATGACGACGGCGGCGACCTTGTCGCCGGAGAAGTCCGCGCTGGAGACGACCATGCGCAGAGCGTCGACGTCGCCGAACGGAACGTGCGTCCAGCGCTTCAGCGGGAGGAACGGCTCGCGGAACATCGCCTTGGACGTGCCCCCGAGAGACCCGAGCGACTTGCCGTGGAACGCGCCGATGCAGCCGACGAAGTTCTGCCGGCCGGTCGTCAGGATCGCCATCTTGAGGCAGGCCTCGACCGACTCCGTCCCCGAGTTCGTGAAGAACGAGTATTGCAGGTCGCCCGGCGTGATCAGCGAGACGAGCCGCGCCAGGTAGGTGCGCAGCGGGTCGATCAGCTCCTGCGAGTGGATCGCCTGCCGGTCGAGCTGCTCCTTGACCGCCTTCAGGACCTTCGGGTGTCGATGCCCGGTCACGTAGATGCCGAAGCCGCCCAGGCAGTCGATGAACTCCTTGCCCTGGACGTCGCGGAAGATCGCGCCCTCGTCCGACCACTCGACGGCCGTGTAGTCGGTCGACACCGACTTGCGATACTCGAGGAACCCCGGATTGACGTAGTCCGTCCAGTAGCGGACGGAGTCCTCGATGACCTGCTTCTGCTCCGGCGGCGCCAGCGTCTTCTGACCGATCAGGTCCAGGACGCGGGCGGACTCCTCGAGCGCGGTCTTCAGGTTCTGAGCCATGGATGCGTCTCCTCGTCGGTCGCGGTCGGGAAAGAGGCGGAAATCATAGCGGACGCCGGCGCCGCTGCTACGTCCGGGAGGGCACGCCGCTCCTGCGCCGGGGCATGAGCACGAACCCCAGGACGAGCGTCACGATCGTCTCGGCGCCGAGCACGAGTGCCTCCTTGAGCGGCTCCTGGCTGGTCGGCGACGGCGCGAAGAAGAGAACGCTCGCGCCGAAGATGTAGAGAGTGCACACCCACGAGGCGACGCCCGCCGCGAAGGGACCGCCCGGCATGCGATACGGGCGCGGCTGGTCGGGCCGCTTGCGCCGCAGGACGACGAACGCCGGGAACACGAGCAGGTAGCACAGCAAGAGGCACAGAGCGGTCAGCCGGAACGTCATCCAGAAGATGTTCGACTGGTCGCTCGCGAGAAGCGCGCCGCCGACGAGCAGCGCCGTCGAGACGATCCCGGTCCAGACGAACGCGAGATACGGCGTCTTGTAGCGCGGATGGAGCCGCCCGAGCGCAGCCGGGAGCATTCCCTCCTCCGCCGCGACCGCCGCGACGCGATTCGCGCCGAGGCTCCACGTCACGATGTTGGAGACGCACGCGTACAGAAACCCGACGCCGAGCAGGAAGACCACGGTGTCGCCGGCGCGGCCCCACTCCCGGCCCATGATCGCGAGCGCGTCCCACGTCGCCGTCACGATCGACAGCTTTCCGATCGGCACGGCGTAGAGGATGCCGCCGACCGCGAACATGTAGAGGACCGCGATCAGCGCGCCGGACCAGACGATCACGCGCGGCACGTCCCGCTGAGGGTGCTTCATCTCCTCGCCCGCCGAGCTCATCAGCTCGAAACCGAACGTCGAGTAGAGCAGCGCCGGCAGGTACGCGAGCGAATCGTTCCAGCGGGGCAGCGCCTTCGCGATCGCGAACTCGTTCGCGGGAGCCCGCCCGTGCAGGAACACCGAGAAGCCGAAGAGCCCGAGCGCGACGAAGATCAGCGCCTTCACGACGGCGCCCAGGTTCGGGATCCACTTCGAGACCTCGAGGCGCACGACGCCGACGATCACGGTCAGCCACGTCATGGCGATCGCGATCCCGGCCTCCTGCCAGGTCGACTTGCTCTTCAGGAAGATCTGCTCGAACGTTCCCGCGAAGATCAGGTAGACGGACGGCAGCCAGTAAGCGTTGTTGATCCAGTACAGCCAGGCGGCGGTGGACCCCCACTTCGGGCCGAACGCCTCCCGGACCCAGATGTAGACGCCCCCCTCGCCGGGCCACGCCGCGCCGAGCTCGGCGGTGATGAAGCCGTAGGGGATGAAGAAGACGGTCATCGTGATCAGCCACCACGAGAACCAGGCGACTCCCATCGCGGCCGAGGTCGCGAGGGTGTCGATCGTCAGGATCGCGCAGACGGTGAAGAGGACGAGGTCGGCCCGGCCGAGGACCCGCTTCAGCCCGGCCGGAGAGGCGGGCGTGACCCGGGCCGCGGATTGTCCGTCCGTCATGGGCGTGCGCGGATGCTATCCCGCAAAGCCCTGAAACGACAAGGACTTCCGGCGAGGCGGCCGCCCCCCGCCGGCGGCTCCGGCCGCCATCCGCGTGATAGGCTGGCCTCCCCCTTCGCGACCGACCGGGGATTCGTCATGCCGGCCTCGATTCGACTCAAGACCCCCGTTCCGGGACCCGCCTCCCGGGCCCTCGCCGCGCGCCGGGCCGAGGCCGTCCCGCGCGGAATCGGCCACTCCACCCCCGTCTACGCCGCCTCGGCCTGCGGGGCCCTGCTCGTCGACGTCGACGGCAACGTCCTCATCGACTTCGCCGGGGGCATCGGGACCCTCAACGCCGGGCACGCGAACCCGGAGGTCGTCCGGGCGGCGACCGAGCAGCTCCAGCGGTTCACGCACACCTGCTTCTCGGTCGCGCCCTACGAGGCGTACGTGGCGCTCGCGGAGAGGCTCAACGCGATCACGCCGGGGCGCTTCGCCAAGCGGACGATGCTCGTCAACAGCGGCGCCGAGGCGCTCGAGAACGCCGTGAAGATCGCCCGCCACGCGACCGGCCGCGAGGCGGTCGTCGTCTTCGAGCACGCGTTCCACGGCCGGACGCTGCTCACGATGAGCATGACGTCCAAGGTCAAGCCGTACAAGCTCGGGTTCGGTCCGTTCGCGCCCGAGGTGTACCGGCTCCCCTTCCCGTACGCGTACCGCGGGCACTGGACCGGACCCGACGACGCCTCGCGAGGCTTCGAGGAGTTCTTCCGGACACAGGCCGCGCCGGAGCGCATCGCGTGCGTCGTACTCGAGCTCGTGCTGGGCGAGGGAGGGTTCGTCCCCGCGCCGCGCGAGTACGTCGACCGCCTCGCGCAGGTGTGCCGCGCGAACGGCATCCTGCTCGTGATCGACGAGGTCCAGACCGGGTTCGGACGGACGGGGCGGATGTTCGCGTCCGAGCACTACGGACTCGAGCCGGACCTGATGACGCTCGCGAAGTCGCTCGGCGGCGGTCTGCCGATCTCGGCGGTCACGGGCCGCGCCGAGGTCATGGACAGCGCGCAGCTCGGCGGGCTGGGCGGCACCTACTCCGGCAACCCGGTGGCCTGCGCCGCCGCGCTCGCGGCGATCGACTTCATCGAGAAGAACGACCTGCCGCGGCGCGCCGAGGAGATCGGCCGCACGGTCGAGCGCCGCTTCGGAGCCTTCGTCGAGCGCTTCCCCTTCGTCGGAGACGCGCGCGGCCTCGGCGCGATGCGCGCACTGGAGCTGGTGAAGGACCGCGCGACGAAGGAGCCCGACAAGGAACGCACGGACCGCGTCATCGCGCGGTCGTGCGAGAACGGCCTCCTGCTCGTGGGAGCGGGGACCTGGGGAAACGTGATCCGGACTCTGATGCCCCTCGTCATCTCCGATGCGGAGCTGGACGAGGGGCTGGACGTGCTCGAACATGCGCTCACGAGCTCGTAAGCACCGCTTCTGCGTGGCGGACTCTTAGCCGGCGGTCGACGCGCGGTCCGGGAGGAATCCAGGCAGAAAAACGGGGGCTCAAATGGAATCACAAGCCAAGACGCCGACAGTGCCGCCGACGCGGGAGACGGCCGCCCCGGCGGTCGCACCGACGGAGACCGCACCCGCGGTCTCCGGCCGGATGAGCAAGAAGGAGCTCGTCCGCGAATCCCAGCGGTGGCTGGACATCATCTCCGCGCGCGAGCTGACCGACGAGCAGAGGGACAAGATCGCGACCGATACCGTCGACAACTTTCGCTTCTACTACAACCGCGGCTACCTCGAGTACCGCAAGTCGATCATCGAGATGCGCGAGAGCCCGGCGCTGGAGTGGGACGGCGAGGGCTCGACCTTCCGCGACCTGTCCGGGCGCACCTACATCGACTGCCTCGGGGGATACGGCATCTACAGCGCGGGGATCCGCCATCCGAAGGTCGTGAGGGCGGTGGCCGACCAGCTCGCGCGAATGCCGCTGTCGAGCCAGGAGCTGCTCGACCCGCTCCGCGGCGCCCTCGCCGAGCTGCTCGGCGAGATCACGCCGGGCGACCTCCAGTACTCGTTCTTCATCAACAACGGGACCGACGCGGTCGAGGGCGCGATCAAGCTCGCGCGCCTCTACACGGGCAAGACGAACTTCATCTCGTCGCTGCGCGGCTTCCACGGCAAGAGCTGCGGCTCGCTGTCGCTGCTCGGCAAGTGGGAGTACCGCGAGCCGTTTCTTCCGTTGCTGCCGGGCATCCAGTTCGTCGAGTTCGGCGACGCCGACGCGGTCGAGGACGAGCTGTACAAGGCGGACCAGACCGGCAAGGGCGTCGCCGCCGTCATCATGGAGCCGATCCAGGGCGAGGCCGGAGCGATCGTTCCGCCGGACGACTTCTGGCCGCGCATCCGCAAGGCCTGCGACGAGTATGGAACGCTCTTGATCGCCGACGAGGTCCAGACCGGCCTCGGGCGCACCGGCAAGCTCTTCGGAGTCGACCACTGGGACGTCGTTCCCGACATCATGTGCCTCGGGAAGGCGCTGGGCGGCGGCGTCATGCCGCTCTCCGCCTTCATCTCGACGCCCAAGATCTGGGGCGTGCTCGAGACGAACCCGTTCATCCACTCGTCGACGTTCGGCGGCAACCCGCTCGCGTGCGCGGCGGGCATCGCGGCGATCAACGTCACGCTCGAGGAGGACCTCGCCGGACAGGCCGCCCGCAAGGGCAAGGACATGCTGACGAAGCTCATCCGCCTGAAGATGCGCTACGACCGCATCATCCGGCGCGCCAGCGGCAAGGGACTCCTGCTCGGCATCGAGTTCGCGAACACCGAGGTCGGCTACAAGGTCGTGGCCGGCCTCTTCCGGCGCGGGGTTCTCGTCGCCGGCACGCTGACGAACTCGAAGACGGTCCGCTTCGAGCCGGCGCTCAACATCCCGCCGAAGCTCATCAACGAGGTGCTCGGAGCGCTCGAGGAGACGCTGCAGGAGGTCGACGAGACGACGCCGGACGTCAAGCCGGATGAGGAATGAGCGGCACGTCATCCTGAGCGCAGCGAAGGATCCCCGCGTCGAATCACCGAGGATGCCGCGTCGATCCGGGGATCCTTCTGCGCTTCGCGCCTCAGGATGACGTCGCGGTGAGGCGGGTTCGATCATGAAGATCGCCGTCCTCGGCGCCGCCGGCGCCATGGCCCAGGTCGTCCTGCGCGACCTGCTCGAGTTCGTTCCGGACGTCGCGATCACCGCGGCGGACCGGCTCCCCATCTCGCACGCGGATCCTCGCGTCCGCTCCGCGCGCCTCGACGCCGCCGACGAGGCCGCGACGGCGCGGCTGCTCGAGGGCCACGACGCGGTCCTCAACTGCGTCACCTACTACTTCAATGTCCCCGTCATGCACGCCGCGCTCGCCGCTCGAGTCCCCTACTCCGACCTGGGCGGCCTGTACCACGGCTCGATGAAGCAGTTCGCGCTCCACGAGAACTTCCGGCGCGCCGGCGTCACCGCGCTGCTCGGCATGGGATCGACGCCGGGCATCACCAACGTCATGGCGGGCGCGCTCGCGCAAGGCCTCGACGCGGTCGAGTCCGTGCACGTGCGAGTCGGCTGCGTCGACCGCTCCGCCTCCGGACCCCTGCCGGTCCCGTACGCGTTGGACACCGTCCTCGACGAGTTCTCGCTGGAGCCGATGGTCTTCGAGGACGGCGCCGCCCGCGCCGTGCCTCCGATGAGCGGCGCCGAGACGATCGACTTCCCCGAGCCCGTCGGCCGCGCCCGGGCGATCTACACGCTCCACTCCGAGGTGGCGATGTTCCCGCGCTCGTTCCCCGGACTGCGCGACGCGAGCTTCAAGGTGGCCTTCGAGCCGGAGTTCGTCGAGAAGGTGCGCTTCCTCGTCGAGCTCGGGTTCGCCTCCCGCGACCGGGTCGACGGCGGTGCCTCGCCGCGCGACGTGCTCCTCGCCGTCGCGGCGCGCCAGCCGCAGCCGGCCAGTGGGGGCCCGCCGCGCGACGCGGACCACCTCCGGGTGGAGCTCTCGGGACGCGAGGGCGGCCGCGCGGTCCGGCGGAGGGGCGACGTGACGGTGACGCCTCACGAAGCCTGGGGCGTCGCCGCCGGCGCGCTCGACACGGGCGTGCCGCTGTCGATCGCCGGGCAGCTTCTCGCGAGCCGCGCGATCTCCGAGCCCGGCGTGCTCTGCCCCGAGACGGCCGTCCCGCACGAGCTCTTCTTCGAGATGCTGGAGCGCCGCCGGATGCGCGTCCACTGGAGCTGAGCGCCTGCTAGGCTCGCCTCGAATCGGCCGCGCGCGCGGCGGAAAGGACGTTCCGTGCCCATCGCATCGATCAATCCCGCGACCGGAGAGACCCTGGAGACCTTCGCCCCGCACTCTCCCGCCGAGGTCGAGCGCCGGCTCGCGCTGGCGGCCGCGACGTTTTCGGAGTGGCGGCGCGTCCCGATGGACGAGCGCGCGAAGCGCATGCGGCGCGCCGGCGAGATCCTCGAGGAGCGCAAGCGCGAATTCGGCCGGCTGATGACCGTCGAGATGGGCAAGCCGATCGGGCCCGGCGCCGCCGAGGCGGAGAAGTGCGCGACGGCGTGCCGCTTCTACGCGGAGCGCGCCGCCGAGTTCCTCGCGCCGGAGAAGGTCGCGACCGACGCGTCCGAGAGCCTCGTCCGCTACGACCCGCTCGGCGTCGTGCTCGCCGTCATGCCGTGGAACTTCCCGTTCTGGCAGGTCATCCGCTTCGCAGCGCCGGCGCTGATGGCCGGCAACGTCGGCCTCCTGAAGCACGCGTCCAACGTCCCGCGCTGCGCCCTCGCGATCGAGTCGATCTTCCGCGAGGCCGGGTTTCCCGAGGGCGCGTTCCAGGTCCTGCTCGTCGGCTCGGACGGGTTCGCGAGGCTCATCGAGGACCCGCGCGTCGCCGCCGTCACGCTGACGGGCAGCGAGGGCGCCGGGGTCTCCGTCGGCCGCACGGCCGGCGCGCAGATCAAGAAGTCCGTGCTCGAGCTCGGCGGCAGCGACCCCTTCATCGTCATGCCGAGCGCGGACCTCGCGAAGGCCGCCGACACCGCCGCCCGCGCGCGCACGATCAACAACGGCCAGTCCTGCATCGCCGCGAAACGATTCATCGTCCACGAGAGGGTCTACGCGGAGTTCGAGCGGCTCTTCGTGGAGAGGATGCGCGCGCTGAAAGTCGGCGACCCGCTCGACCCGGCGACCGAGATCGGGCCGCTGGCGACGCCCGCCATCCGCGACGAGGTGCACGACGCCGTCAAGCGAAGCGTCGCTGCGGGCGCGCGACTGGCGCTCGGCGGCGAGCCGCAGCCGGGCAAGGGCAACTTCTATCCGCCGACGGTGCTCGCGGACGTCCCGCCCGGCAGCCCCGCGGCGGTCGAGGAGATCTTCGGACCGGTCGCGGCGCTCTTCCGCGTGCGCGACTCGGGCGAGGCGATCGCGGTGGCGAACTCGTCGCGGTTCGGCCTCGGCGCCTCGGCGTGGACGGCCGATCCGGCGGAGCGCGACCGGTTCACGGCCGAGCTCGAGGCGGGCTCGGTGTTCGTCAACGGAATGGTGAAGTCCGACCCGCGCCTGCCCTTCGGCGGCGTGAAGAAGTCGGGCTACGGGCGCGAGCTCTCGGTGCAGGGCATCCGCGAGTTCGTGAACGTCAAGACCGTCTGGATCGCGTGAGGCGCGGCGGCCGGACGGCCGCGGCGTGAGCACCCGGGGCGGGCCGGCCGCCCGCCCCGGATCCCCCGCCCGCCGCTACGGCAGCGCGGGCACGTCGTGCGTCGCGACGACGGCGCCGGCCGCGTCGAGGACCGAGACCGTGCCCTGTCCGCCCGCCGTCCAGAGCAGGCGTAGGCCGCCGTCCGCCGCCGCCGAGATCCGCCGCGGCGAGAGGCCCGCGATCGCCATCGAATCGCCGGCGGTCCGGCTCCCGTCCGAAGCCACGGTCCAGATCCGCGCGTTACCGGCCGCGTCCGCCACGAGGATGCGGGCCTTCCCGTCCGCGCCGACGGCGATGTCCACGACCGCCCCGTCCGTACTCGCGTCGAAGCGCGCGAACGAATCCATGACGCCGTCCCGGTGGATCGAGAAGGCCGACCGTCCGTCCGGGTTGCGCCACAGGACCCACGTCCCGCCGTCGGGCGCGTCCGCGAGCGCGATCGCCGTCCAACTTGCGGTCGGCCCGTACACCGGACCCGCGTGCAGGGACCCCGCGGCGTCGAGCGACGCGACGTACATCGCTCCGCTCTCTCCGGTGATGAGCAGCCGCGTCGCGCCGTCGGCCCCGACGGAGATGTCCGCCGGTATCCAAGCGTCCGACGCCTCGAGCACGACCGCGGACTCGCGCCCGCCCGGTCCCACGACCTCGACCGCCGAGCGGCCGTCTCCCGCCTGCCAGAGCACGCGAGATCGGCCGTCGCCGATGGAGGCGACCGCGACCGCCTGCCAGGCGGCGACCGGTCCCTCGAAGGGCGACGCCGACCAGCCTCCCGAGCCGGACAGCGTCTGAACCGCCAACCGGTCCGCGCTCCAGGTCAGCACCCCGCTCGCGGCGCCGGAGGCGGTCGCGGCGACGTCGATCGGGCCCTCCGTGAACTCGAAGTCGAAGGCGCCGTGGTTGGTGAGCGCGTGCAGCGTCTTCCCGTCCTTCGACGGGACGAGCCGTTGGAACTGGGCGCTGCTCAGCATCTGCGACAGCGGCAGCCACGTCGCTCCGGAGTCCCGGCTCCGGTAGATGCCGACGTCGGTTCCCGCGAAGACCGTCGCCGTGTTCACCGGATCGACCGCGACGGCCTCGACCTGCGTCCCCTCCGGCAGGCCGGCCTCGAGGTGCGACCACGTCTTCCCGCCGTCATCCGACCGACGCACGCCCCGCTCTGCAATGCTCAGGCCGGAGGCGAGGCCGAGATAGAGCCTCGATGGATTCGCCGGATCCATCGCGACGCTGACTCGATCGAGGACGCCGAGGTTCGAGCTGATCGTCCAGTTGCCTCCCGTGTTCGTGCTCTCCGCGAACGCGCCGAACGGGTAGTAGTAACCTGAGTCGGCAGCGACGTACAGGGTCGAAGGATCGGCGGGATGGATCACGAGGTCGGCGATCGCGGCGGTCAGGCTGGCGCTCTTCGTCCAGGTCGTACCTCCGTCGGCAGTCCGGTAGAGGTTGACGCCCGAGCCCGCATAGATGCTGCCGTCCGACGGGCTCGCGACGAGAACGTTGATCACCTCATAGTAGATCGACGCCGGCGTGCGCGTCCACGTCGCGCCGCCGTCGGTGCTCTTGAAAACGTTGGTATACCCGGCGCCGCTCGAGTCGGTCGCGCCGATGTAGAGCGTGTCCGGGTCCGTGGGGTGGACGAGCACCGAGTAGATCGCGTCGAACCGGGCGAGCCGGGTCCAATTGCGTCCGCCGTCCGCGCTCCGCATGAGATCTCCCTGGGAGAAGACGGCGTAGACGACGTACGGATCGACCGGATCGGCCGCGACGACGTACGCGTCCGTTCCCAGCGGCGTCCACGTGTTCACCCCGGCGAGCGCGACGCCGGCCGCCAGCACGGCAGCGATCGCGACGGAAACCCACCAGTGCGATCGGTGAAGGACTCTCATGTTTGCCTCCCTGCCGGCGAACCTGTTCCGGCATGGAGACGATCCTTCGGCGGACCGCCTCCCGTCTTTCGCCCTGGCTACGGTCTTTCTTCGGTTTTGGTGCGGACGGGGCGGCCGACCGCACCCCGACGATTACGGGACCCTACGACGGCAGGAAGCTCGCCCCCACGGTCTGCGCGATCCGCGCCATGACGTGCTTGACCTGCGTGTAGTCCTCGATCGCGTACATCGACATGTCCTTGCCGTAGCCGGATTGCTTGTAGCCGCCGTGCGGCATCTCCGAGACGAGGGGCAGGTGGTCGTTGATCCAGACGGTCCCGAACCGCAGGCGTCGCGCGGCGTTCAGCGCGCGGTTGACGTTCGTCGTCCACACCGACGCCGACAGCCCGTAGTCGACGTCGTTCGCCCAGGCCAGCGCCTCGTCGTCCGAGCCGAAGCGCGTCACGGTGATGACGGGGCCGAAGACCTCCTTCTGGACGATCTCGTCGCCCTGCCTCGCCTCCACGACCGTCGGCTCCATCCAGAAGCCCTTGCCCTTCCTCGCGCCGCCGCCGGTCAGGATCTTCGTGCCCTTCTTCGCCTTCGCGCGGTCGAGGAATCCCGACACGCGCTTGCGGTGCTCCGCGGAGATCACGGGTCCCATGTTCGTGTTCTCGTCCTGGATGTCGCCGACGACGAGCGACTCGATCGCGGGCACGAGCTGGCCCATGACCTTGTCGTAGGTGCGGCCGCTGACGTAGAGCCGCGCCGCCGCCGTGCAGTCCTGGCCGCTGTTCGCGTAGCCGGCCATCTTGATCCCCGGCACGACGAGGTCCAGGTCCGCGTCGTCGAAGACGATCACGGGCGCCTTGCCTCCCAGCTCGAGGTGCACGCGCTTGAGCGTCGAGGACGCCGCCTTCGCGACCTCCTTGCCGGTCGCGACGTCGCCCGTCAGCGAGACCATGCCGACTCTCGGGTGCTTGACGAGACCGGCGCCGACCGGCTCGCCGTGGCCCGTGATCACGTTGAAGACGCCGGGCGGGAAGATGTCGGCCGCGAGCTCCGCGAGCCGGATCGACGTGAGCGGCGTCTGCTCCGACGGCTTCAATACGACGGTATTTCCGGCCGCGAGAGCCGGCCCGATCTTCCAGATCGCCATCATGAGCGGGTAGTTCCAGGGCGAGATCGACCCGACGACGCCGACGGGCTCGCGGCGGATCATGGACGTGTAGCCCGCGAGGTACTCGCCCGCGGCCTTGCCCTCGAGGCAGCGGCACGCGCCGGCGAAGAAGCGAAGGTTATCGACGAGGAACGGGATCTCCGCCTTCGCGAGGCCGATCGGCTTGCCGACGTTGAGCGCCTCGAGCGCGGCCAGCTCGTCGCCGTTCTGCTCGATTTTGTCCGCGAGCTTCAGCAGCATCAGCGAGCGGTCCTGCGGGGTCGAGTCCTGCCACTTCTCGAATGCCGCGGCAGCGGCGTCGACGGCGCGGTCGACGTCCTTCTGCGTGCCCTTCGGCACCTTGCCGAGGACCTTCTCGTCGACGGGGCTGATGATCGGCTCGTCCTCGCCGTCCACCGACGCCACGAGCTTGCCGTTGACGAAGTTCTTGTAGGTCTTCATGCGAGTCCTTTCGGGAGCGGAGGCATCCTACTGCGAGTCGTCGAGGAGCGGGTCGACAGTGCCGTTCACCGTGCTCACACGGTCCGGCTCAACCATCGTCACGGTCGCCGTGTATTTCGTGAAGTCGTACGAGTTCGGGATGAAGAATCGAGACAGCCGGATCGACCCGCCGTCCAGCGACTCCACGCCTAGAGCGGCGAGGACGTCGACGAGCATGATGCTCACGCCGGGAGCGAGCTCGAACTGCTGTTCCCACAAGATGGAACCGTTCGCGTCGGCAACGCCGACGCCTACGGACTTGACGTCCGTTGCGAACGGATCGAGCGTGAGTATCAGATTCGCGTACCTGCCGTCCCCTCGGGAGATGCCCGAGAAGACAATGTCACCGTAGTTGAATGCCCGCTCAAAGGGCAGTACCTGCAGAGTGGTCATTCGACCGCAGCTCGACGCGGCGTCGAAGGCGACTGCGCTGACCGACGGCGCCTTCTGATCGGCTGGAGAGAGCACGTACATCGATTGAGGAGAGGTCGAGATCGGCGGCCGCGGGTCGACGCCAGGATGCAGGGGATCGGGGATCGAGGGGAGTACGAAGGTGCCCTGACCCGGAATGGTTGCTTGCGCCAGGTCGGTGCACGCCGCGACGACGCACGCGGACCGATCGGGTTGAGTCGTCACCAGGACCGCGATCGGATTGGCATCCGTGTTGGTGATCGATATTCGCGTGTCCCAGGAGCCGGCGCGTCCGGCGCCGAGAATGACCGTCGCGCGCTGCGGGGTCTGGCCGACGATGGATCCCGCTAAACAGATTCCGAAAAGGAAGACGAGGGCGCGCTGATGCATGGTCCCTCCTGTTATGTCATAACAGCATAGCAGCCGACGGTCCCTACTGCGCCTTGATCTCCGTCCAGTACTCGTCCATCAGCTCGGTCGCATCGCCGATGTCCTTGATGAACTCGCACTTCTCCAGCGCCGAGTCCGGCGGGTAGATCGCGGGGTCGCTCAGGATCTCGGGCTTGATGAACTTCCTCGCGGGGACGTTCGCCGTCGCATACGAGATCCCGTTGACGATGCGCGCGTCCACCTCCGGCTCGAGGATGTAGCTCAGGAACGCGTAGATCGACTCGACGTTGCGCGCCCCGCGCGGCAGGCAGACGTTGTCCATCCAGAGCGTCGCCCCCTCCTTCGGCAGGACGTAGCCGAGCCGCTGCGGCTCGCGGGCGGC
>DATBBK010000293.1:0-23919 GCA_036271035.1 Thermoanaerobaculia bacterium
GGTTTCTGGTTTCTGGTTTCTGGTTTCTGGTTTCTGGTTTCTGGTTGAGGCTCGTACCAGAGCTTGCAGACCACTGCCCGATCGCCACAACTAGAGACCAGCAACTAGCAACTCGAAACTTCCCCTCATCCCCTCAGTGCACCGTCTCGTCGTCGTCTCCCTCCCCGTCGGGACTCGGCGAGGCGTGGTGATGGACGAGGCGCCACTGATCGCCGACGCGCCCGAAGAGGTTCGTCGCCTGCATCCGCGCCGAGTCGCCGGGCGAGTCCTCGCCGAACGGCGTGATCACCTCGACGCACGTCACCCACGCGAGATCGCCGGAGACGGCGATGCGGATGTCCTCGCAGCTGACGCGCCACGGGCGGGAATTGCTGAAGATGTTCTCCCACGACCGCTCGATCTCCTGCCAGCCGTCGAGGCGATGCCAGCCCGGGTGGACGCACGTCGCGGAGTCGTCCTGGAGCCAGACGACCGACATGTGTTCGAGATCACGTGCCTCGAGGGCGCGATAAAAAGCGAGGTTGGCCGCCGCCACCGCTGTCGCGTCGCGCGTCACGCTCGTACCATATACCTGACACCATGCACGACGACACGGCCACACCTCTCGCGGCGGCGGACCGCTTTCCGCGGACGCGGCACTCCGCGGTTCTCGCGGCGCAGAGCGACGACGTGCTCGAGCGCGAGCGCGGACTCGCGATCCTGATCGACGCGTACTGGAAGCCCGCGTACAAGTACGTGCGCCTCCGTCACGGCGCGTCGAACGAGGACGCGAAGGATCTGACGCAGGGATTCTTCACGCGCGCGATCGAGAAGGACTTCTTCGGCGGTTACGACGCGTCGAAGGGAAGCTTCCGCACGTTCGTGCGCGTGTGCCTCGACCGATACGTCGCGAACGAGCTCAAGGCGGCGGCGCGGGCGAAGCGGTCGCCCGGCGCTCCGATGCTGTCGCTCGACTTCGAGGGCGCGGAGGGGGAGCTCGCGCGCGAGCCGCCGGACCCGAGCCGCTCGCTGGACCAGTACTTCCACGACGAGTTCGCGCGCAGCCTGTTCGGCCTCGCCGTCGAGCAGCTCCGCCTCGAGTGCGCGCAGCGCGGGCGCGACCTCCCCTACATCCTGTTCGAGAGGTACGAGCTCGAGCGCGATCCGGACGAGCGCCTGACCTACGACTCGCTGGCGGAGGAGTTCGCCATCCCGGCCACGCAGGTCACCAACTTCCTCGCGTTCGCGCGGCGCGAATTCCGAAGGATCGTCCTCGAGAAGCTGCGCGAGATCACGTCGAACGACCGCGAGTTCCGCGAAGAGGCGAAGGCGCTGCTTGGAGTCTCCGCGTGAGATGGCTGTCGAGCGCGACCGTCGAGCACCTGCGGCGCGTCGCCGAGTGGCCCGACCTCGCCGACACCAAATACCGCGTCCTCGAGGAGCTCGGCCGCGGCGGCATGGGCGCCGTCTACCTGGCCGACGACACGGTGCTCGGCCGGAAGGTCGCGCTCAAGGTCGTCGCCACGGGCGTGTCCGATCCGGCCGCGGCGGAACGGATGCTTCGCGAGGCCCGGATCATCGCGAGGCTGGAGCATCCCGGGATCGTGCCGGTCCACGACGCGGGCGCGCTGCCGGACGGCCGCGTCTTCTACGCGATGAAGCGCGTCGACGGCGCGCGGCTCGACACGCTCGCGCCGGAGATGCCGCTCGCGGAGAGGCTGCGCGTCTTCCAGCGCGTGTGCGACGCCGTCGCGTTCGCGCACGCGCACGGCGTGATCCACCGCGATCTGAAGCCCGACAACGTGATGGTCGGCGCGTTCGGCGAGGTGCTGGTCATGGACTGGGGCATCGCGCGGCTGCTCGCGTCCGCCGCCGACGACCCCTCCGCCCGTCCGCCCGCCCTGCGCGGCACGGCCGCCGGCTCCGTGATGGGAACGCTCTCGTACATGGCGCCGGAGCAGGCGGCCGGCGAGTCCACGGTGGCACCCGCGGCCGACGTCTACGCGCTCGGCGGGATCCTCTACTTCCTCCTGACCGGACGCCCGCCGTTCGAGGGCGAGGCGGCGCAGGCGCGCGCGCTTCCCGGAGGCGCCGACGAGCCGCCGCTTCCGCCGCGGCGTGCCTCCGATGGCGTGCCTCCCGCCCTGGAGGCCCTGGTCCTGCGCGCGATGGCCGCCGCCCCCGAGGCGCGCTACCGGTCCGCCGAGGAGCTGTCGGCCGAGGTCTCGCGCTACCTGGACGGCGAGCGCGTCCTGGCGCACCGCGAGACCCCGCTCGAGGGGGCGCGCCGCTTCTTCGGAAAGTATCGGACCGCGATCCTGCTCGTCGCCGCGTATCTCGTGGTCCGCGGCGCGATGCTTTTCTTCTTCCGGCGATAGAGTCGCCGACTGCGGGCGCCGCTCCCTGCGTCGCGGCCTGGATAAAGGAACTCACCCCGACGTTGAATAGAACCTCGGAGGCAACATGAGCAAGCCGCTCCTCGGGTTGGTTCTCGGTGGAATCCTCGGGATCTTCGACGGGCTGACGGCATGGTTCACGCCCGAGGTGCGCAGTCAGCTCCTCATGATCGTCGTCGGCTCCACGATCAAGGGGCTCATCGCGGGCGTGGCGATCGGCTGGTTCGCGAAGAAGGTCGACTCGCTGGCGCTCGGCATCGTGTTCGGGTTGGGTGTCGGACTGCTGCTCGCGTGGATCGTCGCCGCGATGCCGCAGCCGTCCGGCAGGCACTACTACTTCGAGATCATGCTGCCGGGCGCGATCGTCGGCGCCATCGTCGGATACGCGACGCAGAAATACAGGACTCATACCCTCTCGCGGCCCGCCTCGCGAACCGTGTAGACGCGAGGTAAGGCGTCCCCCCCGCATCGATTCCAGCGCACCAGGACTTCGCCGACATATTAGCAATCACTAATATATTGAGGAGGCATTCTCATGGCGCGACCCATCCACTTCGAGATCCCCGCGGACGATCCCGACCGCGCGCGGAAGTTCTACGACGAAGTGTTCGGCTGGACGTTCACGAAGTGGGACGGACCCATGCCGTACTGGCTCGTGAAGACCGGCGAGAACGGCGAGCCGGGCATCGACGGCGGGATGATGCCCCGCCAGCAGCCGGGAGCCACCACGGTCAACACGGTGGGGGTGGCGTCGCTCGACGCTACGCTGCGGAAGGTGGAGGCCGGCGGCGGCCGCACCGTCGCGCCGCGCATGGCGATCCCAGGCGTGGGCTGGCTCGCGTACTGCCAGGACCCGGAGGGAAACACGTTCGGGCTGATGGAGTCGGACGAGAAGGCGCGGTGACGCGTCACGCCGCGTGAGCGGCCTTCGCGCGTCATCCCGAGGAGCGGAGCGACGAGGGATCCCTTTCGAAAGGGATCCCTCGCTGCGCTCGGGATGACGGGAGAGGACGGATTCCTCGCCCATCGGAAAACGGCTAGATCAACACGGCCGCCAGCTTCTCCGCGTCCACGTTCCCGCCCGACAACAGCGCCACGACCGGCGCTCCGTCCGGCACGCGCACCTTCCCGGCGAGGAGGACCGCCGTCGCCGCCGCGCCCGCGCCCTCGGCGACGAGGCGCGCGCCGGAGACGAGCCGCCGCATCGCGGCGACGATCTCCTCCTCAGAGACGCCGATGATCTCGTCCACCGCCTCGCGCGCGATCTCGAGCGGCAGAGCGCCGACGAACGGCGGCGTCATCCCGTCGGCGAGCGTCGGCGGCCTCGGAGCCGGCACCGGCTTCCCGGCGGCGAGCGCGGGCGCGAGACCGGGCCCCGCCTCGAGCTCGACGGCGACGACGCGCGCCGCCGGCCGCAGCTGCTTCACCGCGGACGCGACCCCGCCCATGAGCCCTCCTCCCCCGACGGGCACGACGACCGTGTGGACGTCGGGCAGATCCTCGAGGACCTCGAGCCCCGCCGTCGCCGCGCCCGCGAGCACGACCGGGTCGTCGAAGGGATGGACGAACGTCGCGCCGCGCTCGGCCTGCACCTCGCGCAGCCGGTCGAAGAGCGTTGTCCGGTCGGCGTGGAAGACGATCTCGGCGCCCTCGGCGCGCACCGCGTCGATCTTGGATCTCGGCGCCGAGTCGGGCATGACGACCACGGCGGAGCAACCGGCGACGCGCGCCGCCCACGCGACAGCCGCCGCGTGATTGCCCGCGGACACGGTGCAGAGCCCGCGCCGCCTCGCGTCCGCCGACAGCGTGAGAACCCGGTGCAGCGCGCCGCGCGCCTTGAACGAGCCGGCCCGCTGCATGCTCTCGCATTTCAGGCGCAGGCCCGGCGCGCCCTCGACGAGCTGCGGCACCGGCAGGAGCGGCGTGCGCACGACGTGCGGGCGGATCCGCTCCGCGGCGAGGCGGATCTCGGAGATCGGAATCATTCGGCTCACGATTTACGGCTCACGTCACGCGACTCTCTCGGTATCCTCTCCGCATGAAACGAACGATCACGCTGCTGATCCTGACACTCGCACTGGCCTCCCGGGTCTCGGCCTCCGACGCCTCCACGTATATCGCCGCTCCGAACGCGAGCGCCTCGCCCAAACCGTCGCACCCGATCGCCCGGATCTGGCACGGGCGAACGGTCGCATCGAAGGCGGACGCCTACGAGAAGTATCTCAACGACGAGGGCGTCGCCAAACTGAAGAAGGTGCCGGGGAACCTCGGCGTCGAGGTCCTCCGCCGCAACCAGGGGGGAGTCTCGGACTTCATCGTGATCTCGTACTGGACGTCTCTGGACGCCGTGAAGAACTACGCCGGCTCGGACTACGCGAAGGTCCGCCCGCTGGCGCGGGACCGCGAGTTCCTGATCGATCCGGAGCCGGAGGTCGCGCACTACGAGGTGGTGCGGAGCGGGGCGAGGTAGGAACCCGGGCGCATCGTCGCAAATCGGGCCTGCGGCGCCGAGGCAAGAGCAAGGGCACGGGGAGCCCGCAAGTCCCGCGGCGCTTCAAGTCCATTGCGATCGCGGGCAGCGGAGAGCCCGCAAGTCCCGCGGCGCTTCGAGTCGCTTATGGAACGCAGCACGCCGCAAGTCGGGCCTGCGCCTTCGATGGGGTCAGGTCTCCGGTCTTCGGAGCTCTTTTCCCGGTGAGGCTCTACGAGTCGCGCGGCGTCGCTCCGAAGACTCGGACACCTGACCCCGAGCGCGGCTGTCGGGGTCGCCTCACTCTTTCACCAGCCTCAGGCTTCCCTTGTCCGTCTCGAACGAGACTCGAGGTCCGCCGCCGTTGACGATTCCGTGCGCGCCGCCGCGCGAGCCGCCGGTGCGGGTCGTCATCTCGAACTCGGTCGCGAAGTCGCCGCGCCGGCCCGTGTCGGCGTCGACCTCGAACTGCGCGGACGCCGGAATCCGGAGCTGGATGTCCCCCTTGTACGTCTCGAGCGTGACGGGCTTCGTGAGGGCCTCGAAGGCGATCGAGATCTCGCCCTTGTACGTCTCGAGCTCCACGCCGCCGTTCTGGCGGACGACGTCGACGCTTCCCTTGTACGTCTTGATCCGGAGGTCCGACGCGAGGCCGCTCACGCGCGTCGTGGACTTGTAGTCCTCGATCCGCAGGTGGGCGGTCGCGGGCATTCGGATCGTGTAGTGGACCATCGGCTGCGATCCGTCGTCGGAGCCGAACCAGCCCTTGTGGCGCGCGCCGGAGTCGACCGTCGTGACGGAGACGCTCTTGCCGCCGCCCTCGATCTTGACGTTCGTCTCGGCCGCGCGTCGGAGCGAAGCCTCGTCGTCGCCGTCCGGAACGATCTTGGCCTCGATCGACGCCTCCCCGCCGGGGGCGGTCGTCACGGTGATCGATCCCTTGTAGGTCTCGACCGACAGGCTGCCGTCGGCGTCGAGCGGCACGACCTTCCGAATCTCGCGCGGGCCGTCCGCCCGGACCGACGCGGCCGCGAGCCACCCCGCCGCCACGATGACCGCCAGATCCGCGTACCTCTTCATGCGCAGCCCTCCCGTCTCTTACGGACGCAGCCGCACGTGAAAGGTTCCGCCGCCGACCCGTGTGAACCCGGCTTCTAAGGCGTGGCGCCGAGCGCCTTCAGCCGCTCGGTGGCGTGAGTCCGGGCGGAGGCGTCCTGGGAGGACGTCGCCTGCGGCCGCGACGCCAGACGCAGCGCCTTCCGATACAGCTCGATCGCCCTGGCGGTATCCCCGCTCTCCTCCGTCGCCTCGGCCAGGCTGTCCCATGTGTTCGCCGACTCCGGGTACAGCTCGGAGTTGAGCCGCAGGACGGCGAACGATTCCGCCTTGTTCCCGTCGCGGAGCAGGTTGTAGCCGAGCTCGTTCAGGCTGGCCTCCGCGACCGCCGGATCGGACGGCTTCTCCTTCCGGAGCGTCCGGTAACCGGCGAGCGCGGCGTCCAGGTGTCCGGCCTCGAGCTCCTCGGCAGGAAGGCGTTTCCCCGCCGCGAGACGCCGCGCCGTCCGCGTCTTCCCGTTCTCGACGATCGAGAGATCGCCGTTTCGGAAGACGTATCGGGCGTCCTGGTCGCGGCGCACGAACGTGTCCGCGGAGATCGGGATGAGAGCGAAGCCCTTCTGCATGGACGGCTTCGCCGCGAGCCCGCCTTCGGAGGGCGAGATCGCGAGTGCCGCGGCCGAGTCGAGCGCAAAGCGGCCCGAGAAGCGCGCGAGCGTCTCCGGAGACAGCGCGGCACGGGCGAGCGGCTCGACCTGGAATCCGTCCCAGCCGTAGGCCGCGCCGATCGCCCGCAGGATCTCCGGCATCAGCTGGAAGCCGGCGTCCGAATTCGTCATCAGCACCGCGCCGTAGCCCTTCGACTCGTGCGCGTAGAGCAGCGACTGGAAGCCCTCGTCGGAGCCGCCGTGGGTGAAGTACTTCCCGCCGCCCTTCTCCTCGACCGCGAGGCCCAGCCCGTAGCCCTCACCGCGAGGCGTCACCATGTCGCGAGCGGCCTCGGGCGACAGCGGCCCGGCCTCCCCGCGCAGCATGCGCTGCATCCCGATCCCGAAGCGCGCGAGATCCGACGCCGTCGTCCAGAGACCGGCGGCCGCCATCTCGGGATAGGTGTTGCGCAGGCCGGGGATCGGCTTGCCGTCGGCTCGGTAGCCCACCGCCGCCTCGGCCAGGCGCGCGTCGGGCAGCGGCTGCTCGTAGGTGCTCAGCGTCATCCCGAGCGGCTCGAGCACCAGCCTGTGGAGGATCGAGGGGAACGGCTCGCCCGTCGCGTCCGTCATCGCGAGCTGCGCGACCGTGTAGCCGCCGCCCGAGTAGCGGTACTGCGTTCCGGGCTCGAGGTCGACGCGGACCGGCGGCGTGTTCGCTGGCGGCGTCCCATCGAGCACCTGGACGACGGTCGGCAGCGGCGTGCCTCGCTCGTAGCCGGGGAACCCGTGGACGGTCATGCCCGCGGAGTGCGAGAGGAGACGCTCGAGCGTCACCGGGCTCTTGCGCGTCAGCGCGTTCGCCGGGACCTTCCACGACTTCAGCGACTCGTCGATGTCGCCCTTCAGGGTGAGGCGGCCCCGGGCGACGAGCGCGAGAGCGGCCGCCGCGGCGACCGGCTTGCTGATCGAGCCCGCCTCGAAGAGCGTCGTATCGGAGACCGGCCGCGCGCCCTCGACGTCCGCCAGGCCGTAGCCCTTGGCCCACTCGATGCGGAAGTCGCGGATCACCGCGACGCTGACGCCGGGAACGCCGTGCTTCTTCAGCCGCTCCGCGATGGTCCAGAGCGGGTCGCCCTCGACGAGGACCGGCGCGCGGAGGCCGCTCTCGACGCGCGCGATCGCCGCCGGATCGGGCGCGGGGGGCGGCGACGCCGCTCGCGCGCCGGCGAGGATGGCCAGCAGCATTCCGATCATTCCCGTTCCTCCCCCGAGCCGTCGAAGGTCGCGACGACCGGCCCGTGATCACTGGTCCCGTACTCCCGGGAGACGACACAGGAGCCCGCGCGTTTCGCGAGACTCTCGCTCGCGAGCACGTAGTCGAGCCGCCAGCCGATGTTGCGCTGGCGCATGTTGCGCCACGGCGCCCACCACGTGAAGAGATCCTCGTTGTCGGGGTCGAGCGCGCGGCCCACGTCGACGAGCCCTCCCTCGGACAGGATGCGCTCGAAGAGCTCCCGCTCCTCCGGACGCTGGCCGATGATGTTCGGCTTGCGCTCCTTCGGGTGCACGTCGCGGTCGGTCCGCGCGACGTTCATGTCGCCGCAGAGGACGAGCTTGGCGCCGGCCTCGCGCCGCTGCGCCGCGTACCGCGCGAGCGCCTCGAGGAAGCGCAGCTTCGCGGGATAGTCCTTGCCGCCGTTGGGCACGTAGACCGACGCGACCGTGACGCCCCCGATCTCCGCGGTCACGATCCGCGTCTCGTGATCGAAGTCCGGATGAGCGAACGGAGGCCGGTCCGGACAGAGGTCCTTGCGGACGTGGAGCGCGACGCCGGAGTAGCCGCCTCCCCCGTGCCAGTAGCACCAGTACCCCTCGGACTCGAAGAGGACGGCGGGGATCTGGTCGGGACGCGCCTTGATCTCCTGGAGGCAGACCGCGTCGGGACGCTGGGCGGCCATCCAGTCGCGCACCTGTCCCTCGCGGGCGCGGATCCCGTTGACGTTCCAGGTCGCGATCTTCACGCCGGTGTCAGGAGGGAGCCCGCATCTCCTCGAGACGCTCCGTCAGCTCGGCCCGCGCCGTTTCGAGCGCGCGCCGGCGGTCCGGATTCTCGGTCTTGGAGAGGAGATCCTCGACGCGCGCAAGCGAGAGCTCCAGACCCCTTCGCCGCGTGAGCTCACGGGCGGCCCGATCCTTCTCGCCGCCCGTCGCTCCCTCGCGGCCCGCCTTCACCTGCTCCTTGTCGGCCGCGACGTCCTCTTCACTCCGACCCCAACCACGAGCCACACTAGTAACTTATACCGAAGAAAGCCGTGAAGGACAGCCCAGCGCCGACTCCCCGCGCTTACGGAGGCGATCTCCTGGAGCGCATCGACGGCACCGATAGGGTGCTTTTCTGCCCGCTCGCGAAGGGGTGGGCGCCGCGGCGCGAGAGAACCCTCACGACGGCGGAATACCCCGGAACCGCCGTGTCGTGGGGGGACGAGATCTTCGAGGTCGCCGCCGCCGAGCCGCTCGCGGAGGGCGGCGTTCGCTACCGGCTCGTGCCGTGGCGCGAGGGCCACGCGATCCGGCGCATGGAGCCGTACGACGCGCCGAGCGAGGCCGCTCGGGCCGCCGGACGGGCGGACATCGAGCGCCGGGTCGCCGCAAGGCGCCTGTCGATCGTTCTCGCGCCGCTCGCAGGCCTTCTCCCCGGACGCGTGCAGGAGCGGCTGGAGAGCGAGTTCGGCGCGCCTGCGCTCGCGATGACGATCACGTCCGCGGCGCCGCTATTCCTGGTCGGTTTCCTGGGCGTCTTCGACGGGCTTCTTCGAGGTCTCGGCGGAGGACTGGGCCTGCCGGGCTGGCTCGCTCTCCCCGGACCGATCGCGTTCTACCTGCTGATCGAGTCGTCGCTGCGCCTCGCGAGTGCGGTCGCGACGGGCCAGCCGATGGGATCCCTACCCGTCGTCCTGGCCTGGGAGGCCACGGCCGCCTTCCGGACGCCGGCGTCGGCGCGTCGCGCCTCGCCCCTCCCGGCGGAGTCGGACGCCGATCGCTTCCGCATGCTCGAGCCGCTCCTCTCGCTGCTCTCACCCGACGACCAGCGGCGTCTCTCGGAGCGCTTCGGATTCGACCCGATCCGATGGGGCCGGATCACCGCCGTGCTGCTGCTGCTCGTTTGCGGATCGAACGTCCTCGCGGCGGCGGTGAACGCGGCAGCGGGACGCGCGGGCGGCGCCGACGCCGCGTGGCTGGTCGCGGGAACGCCTCTCGCGATCGAGCAGATCGTTCGCCTGCGCCGGCTGCGCGAGCGACGCGCCGCCGGGAGCGTGCTCGGCGCGCTCGTCCGCCCGCTCGCGCGGCGGCTGCTCAGAGCCGGCTAGCTCCGCGGCGGGGGGGAAGAACCGCCTGAGGCGCGTCAGGCTGGAGGCGTCGGCAGTCCGCGGATGAATTCGGCCGCGGACTCGATCGCGCGGGCGACGTGCTGCGCCTCCGTCGTCCCCGACGCGGCCGGCGGCTTGAAGGAGTGGTCGCCTCCCTCGAGCCACTCGACGCGGATCGCGGGCGAGAGGCGATAGCCGGCGACGTCGTCGCGCGTGCCGAAGGGATCGCGCGTGCCCTGCAGGATCAGCGCAGGTGTCATAAGCGTCTCGAGATGCTTCGTGCGCAACTTCTCGCGGTCGCCGGGTGGATGGAACGGATACCCGAAGCAGACGAGACCGCGCGCGTGCGCCTCGTCCGCGATCATGCTCGCGATCCGGCCGCCCAGCGACTTGCCGCCCACGGCGACGCGAGGGCCTCCGCCGAGGCGCTCGACCATCTCGAGCCAGCGCGCGAGGAGCACGGGCTCGCGATCGGGCGCGCCGCGGCGCCCCTCGGTGCGGCGGCGCGCCATGTACGGGAACTCGAACCGCACGACGCGCACGCCGCGCTCGGCGAGCCCCTTCGCGACGCGCGCCAGAAACGCCGAGTCCATGGGCGCGCCCGCGCCGTGCGCGAACAGGAAGGTGTCGCGCGCGTCCGGCGGACCGTCAGTGAGCGTGTCGTGATCGACTGTGGTCAACTCGCGATCGCCTCGATTCAATCAGTTGGATCCGGTCGCGACATCCCCTCTCATGCCCACGGTTCGCGAAGCGAATCCCTAGACCGTCCGGTCCACGACGCACGCGGTCCCGTACGCGAGGACCTCGGTCACGCCGTTCGCGATTTCATTCGCGTCGTAGCGCACGCCGATGATGGCGTTCGCACCGAGCTCCTCCGCGTGCCGAGCCATGAGGTCGAACGCCTCCTGCCGCGCGTGCTCACACATCTCGGTCCAGAGGGTGATGTTGCCGCCGAAGAGAGCCTGAATGCCGGCGCCGACCGTTCCGACGATCGACCGCGACCGAACGACGATGCCGCGCACGACGCCCAGATTGCGCGAGAGCCGGTAACCCGGAAGCTCGAAGCCGGTGGTGATGAAGGCCCTGCTGAGCACGCGACCTCCTCTATGTTTGGCGGATCGCCACACTAAGAATACGGGAGAAGACACGCGGCGGCCCGAGGGCGCCGTCGGCGACCGCTCCGTAACCCGCCCTGCCTTGTCTCTTGGGAAGCCCGGAGATCCCCCGGGCCAACGACGGAAATGTACGCTCTCCCGAGGCGAATCGGAATCGGGTGATCTCCCGATGCGCGTCCGCCGGCTCCCGCCCCTAGACGGCGCCATCCTCCTCGCGGAGGACGCGGAAACCGTAGTCCGAGTAGCGAAAATCGGGGGGCAGGCTGCTGCGCGACGCGGGCGGCGTCCAGCGGATCGCGTGACGCCAGGAGCCGCCGCGGCTCGCACGGCGCTCCGGTCCGCCCGGCGCCGACGGCGCCACGGCGTCGAGGCACCACTCGTGGACGAGGGTTCCCATGTCGAGGAGGCCGTAACCGTTCGGCGTGCCGCAACCGGCGTCCCAGGGCGCATCGAGCGGGCCCTCGGGGATCTCTCGATCGGGAACGCGATCCCCCCACGCTGTGCGCGGCGCGTCGAGGCCGCCGTTCGCGGCGTGCTCCCATTCCGCCTCCGACGGGAGCCTCCAGCGGCCGCCCGCGTGCTCTCCGATCCAGTCGCAGAACGCCGCCGCCTCGTGCCACGTCACGCCGACGACGGGCTGCGCGTCCCGCGCGAACCGCGGATCGTTCCACCATGGAGGAATCGAGGCGCGGCCCGCTGCGAGAAATGTCGCGTACTCGATTCGCGTTATCGGGCTGCGTCCGAGGCGAAACGCGGCGACGCGCTGTCGCGATGCGGACGCGACGAGGCCGCCCGGCACCGCGACGCACGGCGGCTCAGAAAAAGAATCCGATCGGGAATATTCCGGGGGGTTCTGAGCACCCGATTCGTGTCTCATCGCGCGCTCGATGGTAGTCGTGTCGGGGCATTTTGTCGCTCGACACCGCGGCGAGTCGATTCGTCCCATGCGCGCATCCTCATTTTCTACTGAAGAGAACTTCGTCGCGCCGCGACGAAACCCGCGCGCTGTCGGAGCGTACACGTGATGGGACGCGATCGGCATGCGTCTCGCAATGGAGTCTGGATGAACCAGATCACAGGAGGTTCAAGGTGAAGAAATGGTTTTGGAGCATCGGAGCGATCTCGCTCGCTGCGGCGGGCATGGCAGGCTGCGCGTCCTCGAACGGCTTCAAGGACATCGCCGTCACGCGTGACGCGACAGCGGTCTCGGCGTGTCAGAAGGTCGACGACGTGAAGGTCGAGATGAGCCCGACGACGAACACGTTCAACGACACGTCCTCGACGACGGTGAGCCGCGAGCTCGCGAACGCGGCGCGTCGCAAGGGCGGCAACACGGTCCTGATCACGGAGGACAACGGAAAGACCGGCACGGGCACGGTCTACATGTGCAGCATGCCGTCCACGACGGCCACGTCGGGCGGATCGAAGTAGGAATTGCGCGCGCGGAGGGCGGCATCGCCCTCCGCGTCCATGCGCTCGGATCCAGACTCCTGCGGGCACGACTCCTGCAGATTCCTCACGCGTGGAAACTCGCGCCCTCGGTTCCCTCCGAGTCAGCGTCGTCGGCCTCGGGTGCAACAACTTCGGGCGCCGCGTCGACGCGGCGGGCACGGCACACGTCGTCGACGAGGCTCTCGCGACCGGCATCAACTTCTTCGACACCGCCGACATCTACGGTGACACCCGCAGCGAGGAGCTGCTCGGAAGCGCTCTGGGGGCGCGGCGCTCGGCCGTCGTCCTGGCGACCAAGTTCGGAATGAAGGTCGCCGGCGACGAGCGCCGGCGCGGGGCGCGTCCGGAGTACGTGCGGCGCGCGCTCGAGGACAGTCTGCGCCGCCTCCGGACGGACTACGTCGATCTCTATCAGCTCCACGAGCCGGACCCGCAGACGCCGATCTCCGACACTCTCGGAGCGCTCGACGCGCTCGTCCGCGAGGGAAAGGTCCGCGAGATCGGCTGCTCGAATTTCTCGGCGGCGCAGATCGTCGAGGCTCACGAGGCCGCCGGCTACGGCGCCGCGCGCTTCGTCAGCGTGCAGAACGAGTACAGCCTCCTCCATCGCGACCCCGAGGTCGAGGTCCTCGCGGAGTGCTCCCGGCTCGGGCTCGCGTTCATTCCCTACTTCCCGCTCGCGAGCGGGGCCCTCACCGGCAAGTACGCGCGGGGACGCCCGGCGCCCGAGGGGAGCCGGCTCTCGAGCGGAGGCCAGCGCGACCGATTCCTCAATCCGGCGAACGAGGAGGCGATCGAACGGCTCCGCTCCTTCGCCGAGTCGCGAGACCACTCCTTGCTCGAGCTCGCCTTCGCGTGGCTGCTCGCGCATCCTCCGGTCGCGAGCGTGATCGCGGGCGCGACACGCCGGGAGCAGGTGGCCGCCAATGCGGCCGCGGCAAGCTGGCGACTGTCGAAGGAGGAGCTCGACGAGGTCGATCGCGTGGCCCCGCAGCCGCGCGTCGAATCGCGAGTCTGACTCCCGGCGTCCACTCGCCCGTCTGATCCTGCTCCTCGAGGCGGATCCCCCCGAGGTTCCCGTGGCACACCGCTTGCTCCCCTTAGCTTCCCTAATGCGGCGTGCGGAGCACGCCATTTTCTTGGGGGAGGCAACCCATGCGGAAGTTTTTGATGAGATCGGCGATGGTCCTCGCGTTGTCGGTTCCGGTCGCGGCGGTCCGCGCGCAGTCGGCGCAGCCCAGCGACACGAATCCGAATACGACGTACGGGACGACGACGAACCGGCACGACGATGCCGGAAAGTGGGGCCTGCTGGGGCTGCTCGGCCTCGTCGGGCTGTTCGGCCTGAAGCGTGCCGATCGCACGGATCGGGCAGAGACGTATCGGACGAACGCGGCGGGTGGAACGGTCCCCACGCGCTGACCCTCTGTGAAGCGGGGCGGGGACGACCCCGCAACTGAACGTATCGGAGGCTCTATGAAGGCTGCGGATCTCATGACTCCCCGCCCCGCTTGTTGTTTCGCAGACACGAATCTCGTCGACGTCACCCAGATGTTCGTGGTGCACGACGCCGGCGCCATACCCGTGGTCGACCGGACCACGGGAAGACCGATCGGAATCGTCACCGACCGCGACGTCGCCACGCGGGCCGTCGCATCGGGCACGGATGCTCGCAAGCTGACGGCTGGAGACTGCATGACCACATCGGTCGTGACCGTGCCTCTCGACGCCGATTTCGACGAGGTTCTGGACGCGATGTCGGAGAACCAGGTCCGCCGATTGATCGTCGTCGACGATCACGGCGGTGTCGCCGGCATCATCGCGCAGGCCGATGTGGCGCTGCACGGGCGCGACAAGAAGTCCGGCGAGCTCGTCAAGGAAGTGTCGAAGCCCGAGGAGACCTCGACCGCTACAGAGTCCTGAGCCGCGCGCCGGCTCTCGAATCCGTATACTCCGGCCGTGGCGGCGAAGGGATCTCCGAAACGGCTTCGCAAGATCGCGGTTCGCTCCGGCCCGCGGGGCGGGAACGGTCTCGCGAAGGCGGCCTCCGCGCTCCGCCGCTACGCGCTCTCCCTGCCCGAGGCGGTGGAGGACTTCCCCTGGGGCGAGCGCGTCGCGAAGATCAAAGGCAAGGTGTTCGTCTTCCTCGGCACGGATCCGGTGAAGGACGCGCCGATGAGTCTCAGCGTCAAGCTGCCGGAGTCGGGCGAGGAGGCGCTGACGCTGCCGTTCACGAAGCCGACCGGTTACGGTCTCGGAAAGTCGGGCTGGGTGACCGCGACGTTTTCTCCGGCGGATCCGCCTCCCGTGGACGTCCTGAGCTCGTGGATCCTGGAGAGCTATGGCGCCGTCGCGCCGAAGAAACTGGCGGAGTCGGTCAAGAAGTCATAGCCCACGGTGAAGCGGCGCCGCGGGGCCCCGCTCGCCGCCCTCTCCTCTCGATCGAGCGTGCGGCGCGGGCGGCCGCAGGGCCGCCCTACTCCGTTCTCAGCGCCTCCAGCGGATCGACGCGCGCGGCGCGCAGCGCCGGAACGGCGCTCGCGAGCAGCGCGACGAGCAGCAGCGCTCCGGCCGCCACGGCGAACGTCGCGGGATCGCGGGGCGCGACCCCGAAGAGGAGCCCCTCCAGGAGGCGCGTCAGGAAGAACGCCGCGACCGCGCCGGCCGCGATCCCGATACCCGCGGTCGTGAGGCCACGACGCACGATGAGCCGCATGACGACGGCCCGCGACGCGCCGAGCGCCATGCGGATGCCGATCTCGCGGCGTCGCCGGCTCACGAGGTACGCGAGCACGCCCGCGACGCCGACCGCGGCGAGCGAAAGCGCGAGCGCCGCGAAGACCGTCAGGAGCGAGCCGGTCAGACGCGGCGTCGCCATCGACGCATCCACCACCGCCGTCATCGGCCTCACGTTCGCGACCGGAAGATTCGGGTCGAGGCCCCGAACCGCCGCGCGGATCGACGCCGCGAGCGCCATCGGCTCCCCGGCGGTCCGGACGACGAGCGTCATGCCGCGGGCGGGCCGGCCCGTCTGAATCGCGAACTGCGTGTAAGGCACGAAGAACTTCTCCTTGATCGCGGCGGTCACGCCGTTGTGGCGCTCGTCCTTGATGACGCCGACGACCGTCATCCACGGCGCTCGTTGGGACGACATCTTGATCCGCCGTCCGAGCGGGTCGCGTCCGGAGAAGTAGGTCTTCGCGAGCGTCTCGTTGACGAGCACGACCGGCTGGGAGAGCTCGGTGTCCGAGGCGGAGAGCGCGCGGCCCGCGACGAGCCGCTCGCCGAGCGCCTCGAACGCACCGTCGGAGATCACTTGCCAGTCGCCCTTGGCGTGCTCTCCCGGAGGCGGCGCGTAGCCGTCGACGACGAGCCCCCAGTCGCCGATCGACGTGGCGAGCGGCAGCGCGCGGACGAGACCGGCGGCGCGCGCGCCCGGAATCCCGCGGACGCGTTCGAGCAGCGAGCGGTAGAGGGTCACGACCGAGCCCGCGGACGCGTACGCCGACTCGGGAGGCTGCAGCTGCATCGTCAGGACGTGCTTCGGATCGAATCCGAGGTCGACCCTCATGAGCGCGTCGAGCGTTCGGACCATGAGACCGGCGCCGAGCAGGAGCATCACGGCGAGCGCCATCTGCACGCTCGCGAGAGCCGTGCGCAGCGTCTGGCGCCGCCGGCCGGCCGATGCGTTCTGCGAACCCTCGCGCATCGCGTCCGCCAGGTTGAGGCGCAGCGTCTGCAGCGCGGGCGCGAGGCCGAAGAGCAGCGTCGTGACGATCGAGAGCCCCGCCGCGAAGAGCAGCATCGACGGCTCGATTCGGATCGGGGCCATCGTCGGAAGCCCTGCCGCGCCGTGAGCCGCGATGATCCGGACGCCGGCGAACGCGAACACGATCCCGAGAGCGCCTCCCGCGGCCGCGAGGGCGAAGCTCTCGGTGAGAAGCTGACGCGCGAGGCGCGACTTGTCCGCGCCGATCGCGGCGCGCACGGAGATCTCGCGCAGGCGTCCCTCCGCACGGGCGAGCAGCAGGTTGGCGACGTTCGCGCAGGCCATCAGCAGGAGGAACCCGACGGCGCCGAAGACGATGAGCAGCGCATGGCGCGCGGTCCCGCGGATCTCGTTCTCGATCGGCACCGCGAACGCCTCGAACCGCATCTCGCGCGGATACTCGCCGCGCGCCGTCAGCGCCGCGGTCCAGGACTTCAGCTCGGCGGTCGCACTCGCGGCTGTCGCCCCGCGTTTCAGGAACGCGGCGCCGTAGTAGCCGTGGTTGCCGTGCGAAAGACCCTTCATGTCGATCTGCAGTGGAACCCAGATCTGAGTGGGCTCCGCCGCCGCGACGGTGAAGTCCGTCGGCAGCTGGAAGCCGCGCGGCATCACGCCGACGATCCGCCGCGCGACCCCGTCGAGCTCGATGAACTTCCCGAGCACGTCGGGGTCGCCGCCGAAGCGGTTCTGCCAGACGGAGTACGAGAGGACCGCCACGGGCGCGCCGCCCGGCCGGTCCTCGTCGTCGGTGAATCCGCGGCCGAGCTGCGGCCGGCTGCCGAGCGTGTCGAACGTGTTGGCAGTGACCTGGCCGATCCCGATCCGCACCGGCTCGCCGCCGCCGGTCAGGTTCGCGCCGTCGAAGTCCCAGGCCGCGACGCTCTCGAAGCTCGGGATCTCGCGGCGGTAGTCCATGACCTCGCCGTCGGCGAGCCACGTCTTGTCGAAATCCTTCCAGCGGCTCCAGATCATCACCCGCCGCTCGGGCTCCGCGTACGGCAGCGGCGCGAGGAGGACGGCCCGGATCACCGAGAAGATCGCCGTGGTCGCGCCCATCCCGAGGGCGAGCGTCATGATCGCCGCGGCCGTGAATCCGGGCGAACGGCGCATGCCCCTCAACGCGTACCGCAGATCCTGAAAGAAGGTTTCCATCGCGGCCCCCCCGACCGGCGCGGACCGGTCCCTGGGTGATGGGACGCGGATCGGCGGGAAAGGTTCCTCCCCCGGCCGCGCGCGAGCCGCGGGTCAGACTAACGCGGTCCGACGAGCGCGATCGCGTCGATCTCGACCAGGATGTCCTTGGGCAGGCGGGCGGCCTCGACCGTCGTCCGAGCCGGGCGCGGCTCCGGGAAGAATCGGGCGTAGACGTCGTTGAAGCGGGCGAACTCGCTCATGTCCTTGAGGAAGACGCCGACCTTCACGACGCTGTCGAGCGAGCTGCCCCCGGCCTCGAGCACGGCCGCGAGGTTCCTCAGCACGAGCTCGGCCTGCTCGATCAGACCGCCGCGGGAGAGCTCGCGGGTCTTCGGGTCCATCGGGATCTGGCCCGACACGAACAGGAAGCCGTTCGCGCGGATCGCCTGCGAGAAGGGGCCAATGTCGTCGGGAGCCTGATCGGTCTTCACGATCTCTCTCATGGCCGGGTGCGCTCCTTCGCGATCGGGTCCGCGATCCTCAGAATCGCCCGATGGCGCTCTTCACTTCGCGGATCCGCCGCTCGTCCCGGCGATAGAAGATCCACTGCTTGATGCGCTTGCCGCGGATCAGGCCCGCCCGCGCGAGGACATTCAGGTGCTCGCTGGCGGTCGGCTGGCTGACCCGCAGCTTGCGGGCGATGTTCACGCTGCAGACCCCGTCAGCGACGAGGTCGCCGTCGACCTGCGGGGGGAAGTGCGCCTTCGGCCGCTTGAGCCACTCGAGGATCTCGAGCCGCCGCTCGCTGGCGATGGCCCGGAGGACGGATCCGTCGATTGGCATATTGCAAATTAGCCAAATACCTAATTAAATGTCAAGCCGCACCGGAGGTGAAGGCATGCCGACGACGGAGACCGGCGGGAGCGTGGCAACGAGGCGCGGAGTCACCCGGGAGCGCATCGCGGAGGTCGAGCGCCTCATCCGGCCGCACATCCGGCGCACGCCGGTCGTCGAGATCGAGGCGGCGGGCTTCTCCCTCGACGGCGAGCCGCTCGTCCTCAAGCTCGAGATGATGCAGCACGCGGGCTCCTTCAAGGCGCGCGGCGCGTTCGCGAACCTGCTCCTCCGAAAGATCCCGCAGGCGGGCGTCGTCGCGGCGTCGGGCGGCAACCACGGCGCCGCGGTCGCCTTCGCCGCGCGCGCGACCGGCGTTCACGCCAAGATCTTCGTGCCGCGCGTGTCCTCGCCCGCGAAGGTCCAGCGGATCCGTGAGTACGGCGCCGACCTGACGATCGTCGGCGAGACGTACGGCGAGGCGCTCGCCGCGAGCGAGGCATGGGCCCTCGATACGGGCGCGCTCCCCGTGCACGCCTTCGACCAGGAGGAGACGATCCTCGGCCAGGCCTCGGTCGGACTGGAGCTCGAGTCCCAGGCGCCCGCCCGCGACACGATCCTCGCCGGCGTCGGCGGCGGCGGACTGATCGCGGGCATCGCGTCCTGGTACGCGGGTCACGCGAAGGTCGTGGGCGTCGAGCCCGAGGGCGCGCCGACTCTGACGCGGGCGCTCGAGGCGGGCCGGCCCGTGGACGCGCCGGCGGGGAGCATCGCGGCCGACTCCCTCGCGCCGACGCGGATCGGCGAGCGGACCTTCGAGATCGCCCGCGCGTCCCTCGAGCGGGTTGTCCTCGTCTCCGACGACGACATCCGGCAGGCGCGCCGCGCCCTGTGGCAGACGCTCCGTGTGGTCGCCGAGCCGGGCGGCGCCGCCGCGCTCTCGGCGGTGCTGTCGGGCCGGTACAGGCCAGCGCCCGGCGAGCGCATCGCGGTGGTCCTCAGCGGCGGCAACACCGTCCTGACCGGCCTCGACGAGCCATGAAGGTCGCAACCCGCCGCTCGCGGTCCACGTAAGACCTCCTGAGGTGTCGCGCATGGGGATCCGGCGGACCATCCGGCTCGCGACGGCGGCGTGCATCGCGTGCGTCGGGGGCGTGACCGCTCCCCTCCTCGGGCAGGACGCGCCCGAGCACGAGGTGAACGAGCAGTCGGTCGTCTGGGCCGTCCCCGGCCTCGATCGCGTGACCGTCCGCAAGGACTTGCCCTACGAGGCGGACGGGGCGGCGTCGCCCGGCCTCGACGTCTACTACCCCGCCGACTTCCGCGAGGGCGCGCCGCGCCCCGCCGTCGTCTTCATCAACGGCGTCGGCGGCGACCAGGCCGGCCGCTCGCTCAAGGAGTGGGGCATCTATAGATCGTGGGCCCGCACGATCGCGGCCTCCGGCTGGATCGGGGTCACGTTCGCCGCGCGGCGGGGACGCATCGACGCCGACATCGCGGACGCGTTCGCGTATCTCGCGAGAGACGGGGCGCGCCTCGGGATCGACCCGCGCCGCATCGCCGCCTGGATGTGCTCGGCGAACGTGACGTCCGGCCTGAAGTTCGTGATGGACGAGGCGGCCGCCGGCGTCGCCGGCGCCGTCGTCTACTACGGGTCGTCGGATCCGGCGAGGATCCGCACGGATCTGCCGATCTACTTCGTCCGCGCGGGCCGGGACAATCCGGAGCTCAACGCGCGGATCGACAAGCTGTGGGCCCGCGCGATCGCGGCCGGAGCGCCGTGGCAGATGGTCAATGCGCCCGAGTCGCACCACGCGTTCGACGCCCTCGACGACACCGACGAGAGCCGCCGCATCGTGCGCGAGACGCTCGCGTTCTATCGGGATCTGTTCGAGGCTCCGGCCGCGCCGCCGCCGACGAACGCCGCGCGGCGCGCCCTCTCGTTCTGGTTCGCGCACGAGTACGGAGAGGCGGCGGACGCGTACGCCGAGTACGTGAAGACGCATCCGAACGACGCGACCGCCTGGCTGCGCCTCGGCTACGCGCAGGCCTCCACGAAGCAGGGCGCCGCCGCCGACGCGAGCCTGCAGAGAGCGATCGCGCTCGGCGCCGCGTCGCCGATCGACCTGTACAACGTCGCGAGCGCGTATGCGCTCCTCGGCGAGACGGACCGTGCGCTCGATGCGCTCGAGCGCGCCGTCTCCGCCGGCTTCCGCGACCGCGGCCTCGCGGAGCGGGACCCGGACCTCGCGAGCCTGCGGGGCGACGCGCGCTTTCAGACCCTCCTCTCCCGGATCGGCGCGTCCTAGCAGTCGAGGCCCGTCGTCAGGCCGCGGACGCCGCAAAAAACCCGCCCCCCCGGCAGAACCCATCGCTCCGCGGTGCGTATATCCGTGGTGGATATAATGGCGCCATGGACGCAAACGCACCGCCGACGCCCGAATCGCTCCTGCCGCTGCCGGAGGCGGCGCTCCACATCCTGATGTCGCTCTCGGACGAGGACCGCCATGGCTACGCCGTCATCCAGGACGTCGCCGCCCGCACCCACGGCGAGGTCCGCCTCTCCCCCGGGACCCTCTACCGATCCATCCAGCGGATGCTCGAGCAGGGCCTCATCGAGGAGAAGCGCGAGCGACCCGCGCCCGAGGAGGACGACGAGCGCCGCCGCTACTACCGGATCACGCCCCTCGGCACCGCGGTCGCGCGTGCCGAGGCGCGGCGGCTCTCGGAGCTCGTCCGGCTCGCCCACGCGAGCGGATTCGTCCCGCAGAAGGCATGACGCTCCTCTCCTTCTACCGCCTGCTGCTGCGGCTCTACCCCGCGTCGTTCCGCTCGGAGTACGGCGCCGAGATGGCCGCGATCTTCGCGGCGAGCACGGCCGCGGCGGACGGGTGGGCCTCGCGTGTCGCGCTGGCGCTCCGCGCCGGTGCAGACGTTTTCCCCAACGCGATCCGTGCGCACGCCGACGTGCTCCGTCAGGACGTGCGCTTCTCGCTGCGGGGGCTCTCGCGCGCCCCGGGCTTCACCGCGACGGCCATCGCGGTCGCCGCGATCGGGATCGGCGCGACGACCGCCGCGTACTCGCTGCTCGACCGGGTCCTGCTCCGGCCGCTGCCCTTCCCCGAGCCCGAGCGCCTCGTGCGCGTCTGGCAGGACCAGAGCTTCCGCGGCTACCGCGAGCTCGAGGTCTCGCCGCCGAACTACCGCGACTACAAGAGCATGAGCCATTCGTTCGAGAGCATGGGCGCGACCATGAGCTTCTCGCTGAATCTCGTGGACGGATCCGCGCCGCGGCGGCTCGACGTCGAGGGGATGACGTCGGAGATCTTCGGCATGCTCGGCAGCCGGCCGTTGCTGGGCCGCCTCTTCGGCGAGGCCGACGACCGCGCCGGCGCTCCGGGCACGCTGGTCCTCTCGCACGCGCTGTGGGCGGAGCGCTTCGGGGCCGACCCGTCCGTCATCGGACGCGGCGTGCGGCTCGACGACGAGCCGTACACGATCGTCGGCGTGATGCCGGCCGGCTTCTCGTTCCCGTCGCGGCGCGCCGAGGCCTGGGCGCCGATGCGGTTCACGGAGGACGACTTCCAGGAGCGGACGAATTTCTCGCTCCACGTGTACGCGCGACTGCGCCGCGGCGTCTCGCTCGAGGCCGCCCGCGCGGAGATGAGCGGCATCGCCGGCCGGCTCGAGCGCGCGTATCCGAAGGACAACGCGAAGACCGGTGTGACGCTGACGCCGCTGCAGGGCAACGTCCCGCCGCAGTCGCGCCAGCTCCTCGGCGCGCTGTTCGGCGCGGCCGTCGCCGTTCTCCTGATCGCATGCACGAATCTCGCGAGCCTGCTCCTCGCGCGCGGCGTCGCGAGGCGCTCCGAGCTCGCGGTCCGCGCCGCGCTCGGAGCCGGACGCGAGCGACTGCTGCGCCAGCTCCTGACGGAGAGCCTGATCCTCGCGTTCGCGGGCGGCGCGCTGGGAGTCGCGCTCGCCGCGGCGGCGACGCCGCTCGCGGCGCGGCTCGTGCCCGCGAGCCTGCCCGTCGGCGGGACTCCGGGCGTGGACCTCCGCGTGCTCCTCTTCGCGGCCGCGCTGACCGTCCTCACGGGGATCGCCTTCGGCGTCGTTCCGGCGCTGCGCGCCTGCGGTCCCCGCTCCGAGGGGCTGCGCGAGGGCGCCCGCGCCGGCGCCTCCCGGTCGGCCGGACGGCTTCGCGCGGCGTTCGTCGTCGCGCAGGTCACCGCGTCCGTGGCGCTCCTCGTCGCGTGCGGCCTTCTCCTGCGCGCGCTCTGGTCGCTGCAGCGGGTCGATCCCGGCTTCCGTGCCGACGGCGTGCTGACGCTCGGAACGGCGCTGCCGATGCCCCGCTACATGAAGGAGAACGTCCGCGACGCGTTCTACGATCGGGTCCTCACGGACGTCCGCGCGATGCCGGGCGTCAGCGCCGCCGGGTTCATCAGCTTCGTCCCGATGACGATGGGCGGCGGGATCTGGCCGATCGCCGTCAACGGCAAGGAATCGGAGGCGGAGGAGACGCGGACCGCGAGCCTGCGCTTCGCGACGCCGGGCCTGTTCGACGCGCTCGGCGTGCCGCTGCGTGCCGGACGCCCGATCACCGACGCCGACACGCTCCGGTCGCCGAACGTCGCGGTCGTCAGCGAATCGTTCGGGCGGCAGGTGTGGCCCGGCGAGGACCCGATCGGGAAGCACTTCTTCTTCGCGTTCGACGAGCGCACGATCGTCGGCGTCGTCGGCGACGTGCGCGTGCGCGGGCTCGAGCGCCGCAGCGAGCCCCAGGTGTACCTGCCGCACCGCCAGATGGGCGACGATCGTCTGCCGTTCTTCGCGCCGAAGTCCCTCGTTGTCCGCTCCGCGGTCGCGCCCGCGACGCTGCTGCCGGCCCTGCGGGAGATCGTCTCGCGCGCCGATCCGCAGATCCCGGTCTCCGACGTGCGGCTGCTCTCCGACATCGTCCGCGAGGACACCGCGCCGCGCCGCGCCCAGGCGCGCGCGCTCGCCGCGTTCGCCCTCGTCGCGCTGGCGCTGGCCGGGATCGGCATCCACGGGCTGCTGGCGTTCTCGGTCTCCGAGCGCGAGCGTGAGATCGGCGTTCGCGTCGTCCTCGGCGCGCAACCCGGCGAGATCCTGCGGATGATCGTGCGCCACGGCGTGCGCCTCGCGGCGGCCGGCGTGGTCCTGGGCGCCGCGGCCGCCTACGGAGCGGGACGCGCGATGGCGGCCCTGCTCGCCGGAATCAGCCCGGCGGACCCCGCCGCGTTCGGGACGGCGGCCGCGATCGCGATCGCGACCGCGCTCGTGGGCAGTCTGCTGCCGGCACGCCGCGCGGTGCGTCTGGATCCGGTGCGAGCGATCCGGTCCGAGTGAGAATCGCCCACCTCGCGGACGAACATATTAGCCGCGGCTAATATGTCGCAATGAGTCCGCGGCGCCGTTCGGGCGCCGCGGTGGCGGGGTCTGAGACGAAATCCCAATCTAGCGATGCGGCGCGGGCGCCGCCGCTGCCCGTCCGGCCTTCGGCTGCGCCGCCGCCCGTTGCGGCTGGGCGATCGCGCCGGCTCCGGTCTGCGGAACTCCCGGCGCGACGGTGGTGACCGTTCCGTTCGGCGCGACCATGATGCTGCCCGTTCCGGTCGCCGTCGCGGCGCCCGTCGGGAAACCGTTCGTGCCGACGGTGGTCTGCGAGG
>DATBBK010000294.1:0-10804 GCA_036271035.1 Thermoanaerobaculia bacterium
GCGGCGAGCGCCGCCCGCTCGATCGGGTCCCACGGCGCCTTGAAGACGTACGTGCCCGTGACCTGGCCGCTGTCGGCGCCCGCGTTCGTCAGATGCAGCGTCGTCGCGAAGGGACCGTGGAAGTCGAGATCGAGCTTCTTCTCGGGGATCCCCTCGATCGGATACTTCACGACGAAGGGGTACTCGAGCTGGTAGTTGAAGGAGAGCTCGAGCGGGCCGGTCGCCTTTCCGTCGACGATCCGGAGGCCCGACGATTTCAGCTTGATGTTGGATGCGGAGATCGTGGCGCCCTCGCGCGACAGCTCCCCCGTCTGTCCGGCGAGATCGAGCGCGGCGACGCCTGAGAACTTGCCAGCCGACGTCACCTTCAGCTGGTCGACCCGGAACGTCGAGCCCGAGTCGAGCGCGACGCCCATGCCGCCCGGAACGACGAACTTGCCCGACGTGAGCTCGAAGGCCAGCCGGTCGGCCGAGAGCGACGAGAGGACCTTGCCGTTCTCGTCGGTCTTGCCCTCGAACGTCGCCTTGCGAATTTCGCCGCGCGCGATCGTCACCTCGTTCTGCTCGAACTCCATCTCCCCGTTCTCGATCTCGCCGTCCAGGCGTCCCGAGACGTCGATGTAGTTCGGCGCGCCGTCGTGACCGGGGCGGAAGGTCGCCTTCTCGATCGAGACCTTCATCGCCTCGCCGCCCGCGGGATTCGCCGCGGTGTCGAACGCGACGAACGGCCGGAGGAACATCCGCTTCCCGCCGTACGCCGTCACGACCATGTCGTTGATCCGGACCTCGTGGACGAGATCCATGAAGGACGGCGTCGGCGACGGCGGCGGCCCGCCGGCGACCGCGGGAGGCGGCGTCGGCGTCGGCGCGGGAGGCGGCGTCGCTCCAGGCGTCGCCTTCTTCGCGCCGAGGATCTCGCCCTTCAACACCGAGGGGATGTCGGTGTGCAGCTGCAGCTTCGCGACCGCGGAGCGCGCGATGCCGCGAAAAATCGCGACGATCGGCTTCCAGATCCCGATGCCGGACACCTTCAGCTCGGTGATTCCCTTCGGGTCCTGAAACTCGAGCCCCTCGATCGCGACCTTCGGGCGCAGCCCGCTGCCCCGGACGGCGAGCTGGCCGTTCGCGACGCCGAACTTCATGTGCGTGACCTTGCCGTCCGCCGCCTCGACGGCGATCGACGCCATCGGCGCGCCCTTCACCTCGAGCGTGTACTTCGGCATGACGGGCATGCTTCCCTGCTGCAGGTCGGCCTCGACGCCGAGACGCCCGTCCTTCACGAGCGCGCCGATGCGCTCGAGCATCTCGGACGTGCTGGGAAGGGCCGGCGCGGGCGAGGCGGAGGCGTTCGGGACGTAGCCCGCGGGAGCGACCGAGGGCGAGCCCGAGGCGTTCGGCGTGTACGGCGCAGGGGTCTGACCGCCCGCCACGGACGCCGCGAAAAGAAAGACGAGCGCCGGAAATGCGCGTCGCATGAGCTGGAAATATCACAGCCGTGTCCACGCGGACACTGGCCTCGGGTAGATACTCCCTCCGCCGTGCCCGACTCCGTCTCCGCCGTCATGATGACCGCGCCGGGCGCGCCGCTCGAGGCGGTGCGCCGTCCCACGCCGCGGCCGCGTCTGGGAGGCGCCGTGCTCGAGACGATCGCGAGCGAGGTCTGCGGCACCGACGTCCACCTCCATCACGGGCGGCTGTCCGGCGTCCCCTACCCGATCATCCCCGGTCACGTGAGCGTCGGCCGCGTCGTCGAGGCGAACGGGCCGCTCGCGGACGTGGAGGGACGGCCTGTCGCGTCCGGCGACGTCGTGACGTTCTACGACGTATACGGCGTTTGCGGCGCGTGCTGGCACTGTCTCGTCGCGCGCGCGGCGACGCGGTGTCCGCATCGGCGCGTGTACGGCATCACCGCTCCGGCGTCGGAAGGACTGCTCGGCGGCTGGACCGAGGCCATCGAGATCCTCCCCGGCGTGCGGCTCGCGAGGCTGCCGGATGGGCTCTCGCCCGAGGACTTTCTCGGCGGCGGCTGCGGGCTGCCGACCGGCTTCCACGCGATCGAGCGCGCCGGCGTCGCGATGGGCGATTCGGTCGTGGTCCAGGGCAGCGGGCCGGTCGGGCTGAACGCCGCGATCTTCGCGCAGCTCTCCGGCGCGGGCGCGGTCTTCGTCGTGGGGGCGCCGAAGGCGCGGCTCGACGCGGCGCGGCGGCTCGGCGCGGACGACGCGCTGGACATCACGGAGGTCCGCGACGCCGCGGCGCGCGCGGGGTGGGTGCGCGAGCGCACGGGAGGCCGCGGCGCGGACGTCGTCGTCGAGGCGTCCGGCAATCCGGCCGCGGTGCCCGAGGGGCTCGAGATGCTGCGCGACGGCGGACGCTACGTCGTCGTCGGCCAGTACACGGACAGCGGCGATGCGACGATCAACCCGCACCGCCACGTCAACCGGCGGCACGCGGCGATTCTCGGCTGCTGGGGCTACGAGTTCTCGCACCTCCACCGCTCGATCGCGATGATGGCGAAGCATCGGGAGCGATTCCGCTGGCGCGAGCTCGTCACGCGGGAGTATCCGCTCGAGAAGGCGGGCGAGGCGCTCGCGGACATGGAGCGGCTCTCCGTCGTCAAGGCGCTCATCCGACCCGCGCGGGCCTGAAGAGAACGCTCCAGGCAGCCAACATATTAGCGATCGCTAATATGTCGCGCCGGCGGGGCCGCGCCGGTCAGGCCTCCCGGTTCCCGCCCGACGACCCCGGCCCCGGGGAACGACGGCACGGGCGTAGTACGTGCCGACGATGTCCATGCGCTCTCGCGCGGCCGCGATCATCGCGGACCCGGCGGACACGATCACGGCCGCGGCCTCGAGGGCCGCGGTCAGCGCGTGCGCGTTCACGCGCCGACGGCTACTGGCGCGGCCGAGGAACCGGCAGCGGCACGACCGGTGCGGCCGGCGACGGCGCGAGGATCGGGAAGCCGTTCGGGCCGATCGGGTTCGGCACCGAGCCCGGCGTCCCCGGCGGCGCGATGATCGGGTAGCCGTTCGGTCCGATCCGCGACGGCGGCACTGGGCCGGGAGGACGCGGCCGGACGTATCCGCCGCCGCCGTAGTACCCGTAGTCGGAGTAGCCGTAGTCGTATCCGTACCGGTTGTCCGCGGGCGAGACCGTCATGTCGGGGCCCGGCGGCATCTCGTGACGGGGACCCTCGAGCGCGCCGCCGACGTAGAGCGTCCCGCCCGGCGCGAGATCGTCCGACGCCTTCTTCGCCGGCGGCGTGTCCATTGACTTCACCGCCAGGATCTCGTCCGCCGGGAGGCTGACGTAGGCGCCGTCCGGATAGCGGTGAAAGAGGACGACCTTCCCCTTCCGAATGGGCTGATCGGCGGCCAGGAGCCGAGAACCCCCGCGGACGTCCAGTGCGTAGTACTTGGTCGAAGTCGACGGAGCCGTCGAACCACCCATCCGAACCGCCAGGAGGAGGCCAACGCCCATTAGCGCCATGGTGCTGCGTCTCATGCGGTCGGGCCCTCCCGGAGCCCGCTTATCCAGCGTATACGCTTTGGCCTCGGGCGTTTACCCTTCGGCTTCGGGTGTTTCTTGCATATGGTATAGACTTAAAAGTCTGGGCGGACGGAGGCCTATTCCGGCACCGGTGGTGGGGTACCCGCCTGGAACCCTTAACTTTCCGACGAGGTTCGAGAATGGCAGTCCGTAACGACTCGGACTCCGGGTCCGAGAGCGTATCCGCGAATACCCCTGCCTCGGCCACGGCGCAGCCCGCATCCGTCCGCAACGCGGTCGACGCCGCTCGCCGGTATCTCGCGTCGATTCAGGCGCCTGACGGCCACTGGTGCGGGGAGCTCGAGGGCGACACCATCCTCGAATCCGAGTACGTCCTGACGCTGTACTTCCTGGGCCGCGGCGGCGAGGAGCGCTGCCGCAAGGCCGCCGCGCACCTCCGCCGCAGGCAGCTCGCGGGCGGCGGCTGGGCGATCTACGAGGGCGGTCCCGCCGAGGTCTCATCCTCCGTGAAGGCATATTTCGTGCTGAAGCTCATGGGGGATGACGCGAACGCGCCGCACATGGCGAAGGCGCGGGCCAAGATCCTCGAGCTCGGCGGCATCGAAGCCTGCAACTCCTTCACCCGCATCTATCTGGCGATCTTCGGGCAGTGCAGCTGGGACGACTGCCCGGCGGTGCCGCCGGAGATCGTGCTGCTGCCGGACTCGTTCGTCTTCAACATCTACAAGATGTCCTCGTGGTCGCGGGCGATCGTCGTCCCGCTGTCCGTCATCTGGGCGGCCAAGCCGTTCTGCGCGGTCCCGGACTTCGCGGCGATCCCCGAGCTCCACGCCCCGAGGCCGCACGTGGTCGCCTCGCACAGCCCGAAGGAGCGCCGCTGGCGCGCGTTCTTCACGCGTCTGGACGCGATGCTCAAGCGGCTCGAGGCATCCGGCATGACGCCGCTGCGCAAGCGGGCGCTCGCCGCCTGTGAGCAGTGGATCCACGACCGGCTCGTCAAGTCGGACGGGCTCGGCGCGATCTTCCCGCCGATCATCAACACGGTCCTCGCGTTCCGCTGCCTCGGCTACGCGCTCGACGACCCGCGGCTGCTCGCGCAGACGCGTGAGCTCGAGCGCCTCGAGGTCGAGGACGACGAGACGCTCCACGTCCAGCCCTGCACTTCGCCGGTGTGGGACACCGCGCTCGCGATCGAGGCGCTGTCGGACGCGGGCATGGCGCCGGACGATCCGCTCATGCTCAGGGCCGGCCGCTGGCTGCTCGACAAGGAGGTCAAGCAGCTCGGCGACTGGAAGAAGGCGTGTCCCGAGGGCGAGCCCGGCGGGTGGTACTTCGAGTACGCCAACGAGTGGTACCCGGACACCGACGACACCGCCGAGGTGCTCACCGCGCTCTCGCGCGTGCGCTTCCCCGGCGAGGCCGACGACCTCGAACGCCAGGGTGCGGTCGCGCGCGGATCGGCGTGGATGCTCGCGATGCAGAACAAGGACGGCGGCTGGGGCGCGTTCGACAAGGACTGCGACAACGAGGTCCTGACCTACATCCCGTTCGCCGACCACAACGCGATGATCGACCCGAGCTGCGAGGACATCACCGGCCGCGCGCTCGAGGCGTTGCACGCGATCGGCGTCCCGGCCGGGCACGGCGCCGTGCGCCGCGCCGCCGCGTTCCTCGACAAGACGCAGCTCGACGACGGCACCTGGTACGGCCGCTGGGGCTGCAACTATCTATATGGCTCGTTTCTCGCGCTGCGCGGCCTGCTCCACGCCGGAGAAGACCTGCGCCAGACGCGCTTCCAGAAGACGGCGGAGTGGATCCGCGCGCACCAGAACGCGGACGGCGGCTGGGGCGAGCTGCCCCACTCCTACGACGATCCGTCCACGAAGGGACAGGGCCCGTCCACGCCGTCGCAGACCGCGTGGGCGCTCGTCTCGCTCTTCGCGACCGGCGACCGCGATTCCGAGTCGGTTCGCCGCGGCGTCGGTTACCTCCTCGCCGGGCAGCAGTACGACGGTTCCTGGAAGGACGAGCACTGGACGGCGACCGGATTCCCGAAGGTGTTCTACCTGCGCTATCACCTCTATGCGACGGTCTTCCCGCTGCGCGCTCTGGCGCTCTACGAGCGGCAGGGAACGGCGGCGGCCGCCGCGGTCGGCGAGCTCACCGCGGGCGGACCGCTTCGCGGCGATCACGGAGTGAACTGAAATGCGATTCCCCGTCCACATGATGACCGACACGATTCGAAACTCGGTCAAGAACGCGATCCGCGGAAACAAGCGTTTCCCGTTCGTCCTGATGCTCGAGCCCCTCTACACGTGCAACCTCGCGTGCATCGGCTGCGCCATCGAGCGACACACCGGCAAGCTCAAGGATCGACTGCCGCTCGAGAAGTGCATCGAGGCGGTCGAGGTCTCCGGCGCGCCGATCGTGTCGATCTGCGGCGGCGAGCCGACGATCTATCCCGAGCTGCCGGAGCTCGTCGACGAGATCATCAAGCGCAAGCGCCAGATCATCCTGTGCACGAACGGGCTTCTGCTCGACGAGACCGTCTACGGCGAGATCAAGCCGAACAAGCGTCTGACGATCAACGTCCACCTCGACGGGATGCGCGAGACCCACGACCACGTCTGCGCGCGCAAGGGCGTGTTCGACAAGGCGGTCGCGATGATCGGCGAGGGCGTGAAGCTCGGCCACCACATGATGGCGAACACGACCGTGTTCAAGGAGACCGACGTCGCCGAGGTCGAGGAGCTCTGCTCGCTGCTGACCGGGATGGGCGTGGACGGCATGCTCGTCTCGCCGGGCTACCACTACGACTCGGTCGGCGCGGACATCTTCCTGACGAAGTCCGAGATCCACAAGAAGTTCCAGCGCGTGCTGGAGATCTCGAAGAAGTACAAGCTGACGTCGACGCCGATGTTCCTCGAGTTCGCCGCCGGCCTGCGCGAGTACAAGTGCTCGCCGTGGTCGACCGTGACGTACACGCCGAACGGCTGGAAGGGACCCTGCTACCTGATCGGCAAGACCTGGTCGGAGACGTTCGACGAGTTCTGGAACGGCACCGACTGGTCGTACTGGGAGTCGCGCCAGGACGCGCTCTGCCAGAACTGCCTCATGCACTCCGGCTTCGAGGCGTCGGTCGTCATGGAGCTGCCGAAGCATCCGGGAGACATGGTCCGGATGATCGCTTGGAATCTCGCCGCCTAGCGTCGGCGAGATGCCCGGTGGTAGGTCGTAGGTGGTAGGTCGTAGGGCTTCGGTCCTACCACCTTCGACCTACGACCTACGACCTCCCGAATGAACCTCGTCACCGGCGGCACCGGCTTCGTGGGCTCGCACGTCGTCCGCGCCCTTCTCGCGCGCGGCGAGTCCGTGCGCTGCCTCGCGCGTCCGGGCGGGCGCCGCGACAACCTCTCCGGCCTCGCCGTCGAGATCGTCGACGGCGACCTGACGGACCCCGCCTCGCTCGCGCGCGCCGCCAAGGGCGCCTCCGCCGTCTACCACGTCGCCGCCGATTACCGGCTCTGGACGCGCGACCACCGCGAGCTCTACGCGGCCAACGCCGGTGGCACCGACAACGTGCTCCGCGCGGCGGCCGACGCCGGCGCCTCGCGGATCGTCTACACGAGCTCGGTCGCAGCGCTCGGCCTCACGCCGGACGGCTCACCCGCGAACGAGACGACTCCCGTCGACCGGCGTCGCATCATCGGCCACTACAAGAAGTCCAAGCACGACGCCGAGCGCGTCGCGCTCGACTGGGCCGGCCGCGGCCTCCCCGTCGTGATCGTGAACCCGTCGACGCCGATCGGCGAGCGCGACATCAAGCCGACGCCCACCGGGCAGCTCGTCGTCGACTTCCTGAACCGGCGGATGCCGGCGTACGTCGACACCGGGCTCAACCTCATCGACGTGCGCGATGTCGCGGCCGGACATCTCCTCGCGGCGGAGCGCGGGCGGCCGGGAGAGAAGTACATCCTGGGCAACCGCAACATGAGTCTCAAGGAGATTCTCGACACGCTCGCGGCGCTGACCGGGATTCGCGCGCCGCGCACGCGCCTGCCGCACTGGATCCCGCTCGCCTTCTCCGCCTGCGACACGGCGGTCTCGCGCGTGACGGGACGGCCGCCGCGCGCGTCATTCGAGAGCGTGCGCATGTCGACACACAGGATGTTCTTCGACGCCTCGCGCGCGGTGCGCGAGCTCGGCCTGCCCCAGACGCCGGTCGAAGACGCGCTGTCGCGCGCGGTCGAGTGGTTCCGCGAGAACGGCTATGTTCGGAGCTGACGAAGGCGGCCGCGACGTCCTCGTCCTGACCGCGATCCCCGAGGAGCGCGCGGCGGTCGAACGCGCGCTGTCGCAGGCGAGGCTCGCCGCGCACGTCCTCGCGACCGGCGACGGCGGCGTCCGGGCGAGCCGGGTGGCGCGCGAGGCGCTCGCCGCCGTCCGGCCGTCCGTCGTCATCGGCGCCGGCGTCGCCGGCGGGCTCTCGCCCGATCTCTCCCCGGCCGACGTCGTCGTCTCGACGCAGGTGCGCGACGCCGCCGAAGAGGCGCCCGCCCCCGACCAGGACCTCGTCCGCCTCGCCCTGTCCATCAGCGGCGTTCGCGGTGCAACGCTTTTTTCAGTCGTCCGGCCGGCCCTCTCCGCGTCTCAGAAGGCGGTCCTACTCGGCCACCTGACCGCGACGCAAGAAGCGGCGGGCACCGCAGTAGCCGCGACGCAAGGAGCGGCGGGCACCGCAAGCGTCGACATGGAGTCCTCCTCCTGGGCCCGGGCCTGCGCGGCCGCCCGGGTCCCCTACGTGATCCTCCGTGCGATCAGCGACACGGCGGACGAAGACCTGCCGGGATATCTTGCCGCTTGCATGGACGCGGAGGGCAGCTTCCGGCGATCGGCCGTCGCGCGTGGCGCCGTCTTCCACCCGGGCTCCATTCCGGCCCTCCTGCGGATGCGCCGCCGCGTCGCGGAGTGCGGCCGCGCGGTCGGCGAGGCGGTGGCGGCGCTCGTCGCCGCGCTTCCGTCCCGCTGAGAGCCGGATGATCGAGATCATGAGCGCTCTCGCCTGATGCCGACGCTCGAGGGTCTGCTCGAGAAGACGAGCCGCACGTTCGCGCTCTCGATCCCCGTGCTTCCGGAGCCGACGCGGCGCGAGGTGATGATCGCCTACCTCCTCTTCCGCATCGCGGACACGTTCGAGGACGCGTCGCACTGGCCGCCGGAGAAGAGGATGACGTCGCTGCGCGATTTCAACGAGCTGCTGCGGCGGCCGTCGAAGGAGAAGGCCCGGTCGCTCTCGCGCGGCTGGGTCGCGGCGAGCATCTCGCCCCACGCCGGATATACCGAGCTGATGACCGAGGTCCCGTTCGTGCTCGACGCGTTCTGGAAGCTCGAGCCCGAGGCGATCGAGCGGATCAAGACGCACGTCATCCGCTCGTCGGACGGCATGGGCTCCATCGTCGCGAAGACGAAGTCGGGAAGCCTCGCGCTCGGCTCGGTGCACGACCTGCAGGCCTACTGCTACATCGTCGCCGGAATCGTCGGCGAGATGCTGACGGAGCTCTTCCTCCTCGGGCGTCCGGAGCTCGAGGAGAACGCACCGTACCTGCGCAAGCGGGCCGCGACCTTCGGCGAGGCGCTCCAGCTCGTCAACATCCTGAAGGACTCGGCCGTCGACGCGGCGGAGGGACGCAGCTACCTGCCGGCCGGCGTGCCGAAGAGCGAGATCTTCGCGCTCGCTCGGAAGGACCTGACCATCGCAGGCGAGTACATCCGCGCGCTGCAGCTCGCGGGCGCGCCGCGCGGCGTCGTCGAGTTCTGCGCGCTGCCGGTGCTGCTCGCGTGGTCGGCGCTCGAGCGCGTCGAAAAGCACGGCCCGGGCTCGAAGATCTCGCGCCCGGAGGTCTTCTTCATCACGCAGAAGCTCAAGAGGACACTGGATCGAGGCGAGCCGGCGGTACCGATCGCGCGCGAGGGTTAAACCCTGGCGAATCCGCCGGGCTGTTCCTCACCGGATGCCGTGCTCGGGGTCAGTCCTTTGTTTTTCGGAGCGACGACGCGAACGCCATAGAGCCCGGCTCCTTTCGAGCTCCGAAAAATTGAGGGCTGACCCCATCGAAGCGCGCAGGCCAGACTTGCGGGGTGCCGCTTTCTATCAGCGACTCAGTCGCCGCGGGACTTGCGGGCCCGTCCTCCGGGCCTCGTCACGGGCTCGACAACCGAGCAGTCGTTCGAAAGGGATCCCTCGTCGCTTCGCTCCTCGGGATGACAAGAGAGGGGGCGGGGTCGAGTCCTCGGACCGATCGCGTGATGACGTCCGTTGAGTGCGGGGGGCCGCAAGGGCCGCCCCTACGAAGAGGCTTGGGCGCCTAAGCCGCTCGCGCGCTCTCTTCCGACTTCGCGGCGGACTTCTTCTTCGGCAGCACCTTGACGACCTTCCGGATCACCGACGGTACGAGCATCGGCCGGAGCAGCCGCGGGTCGTAGAGCGAGAGCCGCTTGTCGTTCTCCGCGAGGCACGTCTCGAGGAACGACCGCAGCGAGAAGTCGCCGAAGATGTTGTGCGACTTGAGCGTGAATCCGTCCTGCGTCTCGTCGCGCGAGGGCGCGGCCGGATCGGTCTTGCCGTCCGACTTCTTGTCGCCGCTGCCGCCCGCCATCGAGAGGGCTCCCTTCAGGCGGTCGAACGCCTGGGCGGTGATGTTCCAGCCACGCCAGACGTCGAAGGCCGGGCGCATCAGGACCGGCCGGCGCGCCCGCAGGTACGCCGCCCAGTTCACGATGAAGAGGATGTGCCGCGCCTCCTCCTGCATGATCGTCTCGAAGACCGCGATGAGGGGCTTCGGGAAGAGCTCCGCTCGCTCACCGAGGCGGAAGAGCCCGAAGGCGAAGAAGGAGTCCAGGCACTCGCCGTAGCCGGTCCGCAGGAAGGCCAGGGTGGGGTCCTTGGGCACCTCCGGCGGCGGAAACGGCTGGACCGGGATCCCGTAGTGCTTCGTCAGGAGCTGGAGGACCGCGGCGTGCCGTCCCTCCTCGTAGCCCTGGAGGCTGATCGCCTTCGCGAGGAGGGGGTCCTTCTCGGTGTCACCCAGCGACTGCACCTTGACGGCGGTCGCCGCCTCGGTCCGAGTCGCCTCGTTCCAGACCGGCATCTCCTTCAGCCGCTGGAGGCTCTCGGCGTCCAGATCGGGCCAGCGGATCTCCTCCGGCTTGAACGGATCGTGGGTGTCGATGAACGTCCGGCAGAGCAGCTCCTTGTGCTCCTCGGAGCCGATAACCAGTACGTTTGACATAG
>DATBBK010000295.1:0-9319 GCA_036271035.1 Thermoanaerobaculia bacterium
CCCGCCCGCGACGGCGCGCGCGGCCTGGCCGAACTCCTCGAACTCGGTGAAGCCCAGCTTCATCGAGGTCAGGTCCACGAGCGTCACGAAGGCCGCCCCCGCGGCGACGACTCCCACGATCCCGCGCCGCGCCGCGGTCGAGGGGATGCGCGCGAGCGCCGCGCCGGCGAGGATCGCGCCCCAGGGCACCAGCGTGAGCACGTAATAGCTGTGTTTGTGCACGAGCGCGAAGAAGGCCGCGTAAGCGGCGAGCGGGAAGAGGACGAGCATCGCCTCGCGCGACGGGCGCGCGAGAGCGAGGATGACGCCCGCGAGCACGCACAGCGTCACCGGCGTCGAGAGAGCCCAGACGGTCTCGATCAGAAGACCGGCCCACTCCGACGCGGACGCGGGCAGGCCCCGCGTCGCCGCCGCGCCGCCGAAGACCAGGGCGCGCGTTCCCGCGAAGTCGCGCACGGCGTGGAATCCGTAGAACAGCAGCGCCGGCGCCGCCGCGATCGGCAGTCCGACGACGAGCGTGCGGAGGCGACGCCCGCGGCCGCGGTTCGCCGCCAGCTCCCACGCGACGAGGACCGGGACGAGCACCACCGCGAACAGCTTCGTGAGGACCGCGAGGCCGAGCGCGACCCCGAACGCGATCGAATCGCGCCGCGTCCCGTCGTCCGACTGCGCACGCGCGTAGAAGAGCACCGCCGTGACGGAGAGAAAGGCGAGGAGTGTGTCGGTCTGGATGTTGCGCCCGGTGAGGACCGCGACGGGGGAGACCGCGACCAGCACGGCGGCGGCGACCCCGGCGCGCTCGTCGAAGAGCCGCCTCCCGAGGAGAAACGTCGCGAGGACGAGCCCGAGCCCCATGAAGATCGTGAGCAGGCGCGCGGAGACGACGGAGACGCCGGTGAACTGGAAGAGCAGCGCGAGCAGCCACGCGTACAGCGGCGGCGTCTCGAGGAAGAGCCGTCCGTCGGGGTTGGGGAAGAGGAGCGTCGCCGGCGTGAAGTGCGCGGCCATCAGGGTGTAGTTCGCCTCGTTGTGGTCGTGAAAGCCGCCGATGACGCCGTCCAGCCGCACGCCGCGCAGAAAGAGCGCGAGGGCGAGGACGACCCACATCGCGCGAGGCAGCAGCCGGCGGCGCGGCGGAGCGTCGTCGCGGCGCGCCTTGGGCCGTCGGGTCGGGGAGGGCGGCATGGCGGCCGCCATTATCCGCGTGTTCGGGCGGGCGCCGCTCGGGTAAACGCTTTGCGGCATGGCACTTAAGACCGGGGAACGCTAAACTGACGGCCAGCCGATGTCCTCCGAGGCCCTGATCCCTTTCGAGACGACCGACCTGACGGGGGCCCGGATCCTCGCCCTCGCCGCGCATCCGGACGACGAGACGCTCGGCGCCGGCGGTGTGCTCGCGCTGAACGCGGGCCGCGCCGAGGCGATCGAGGTGTGGATCGCCACGGACGGCACGCGCCAGGAGGGCGTCGCAGAGGCCGACGCCGCGGCGTACGGCGCGAAGCGGCGCGGCGAGGCGGATCGCGCCGCGGCCATTCTCGGCGTGCCGGCGCCGCGCTACGCGGGACTCCGCGACGGCGCGCTCGCCGGGGACGCGGCCGCGCTCGACGCGGCGGTGCGCGACGCGCTCGAGCGGTTCCGGCCGGACCTCGTCCTCTGTCCCGCGCCGTCCGAGCTCCACGCGGACCACCGCGCCCTCTCGCGGGCCCTCTACGAGTGCGTGGCGGGCTCTCGTGCCGGCGACCCCGACCACGACCTGCTCCGCTTCGTGACGATCGCCTTCTACGAGCTGTCCCACCCGATGCTGCCCAACGCCCTCGTGGACATCTCGTCGGTCGCGGAGAAGAAGGATGAGGCGCTCGCGGCGTTCGCGTCGCAGCAGTCCGTGCGCGACTACGCGGGCGCGATGCGCGGGCTCAACGCGTACCGCCGCCTGACGCTGCCGGGCCGCGGCCCGGTCGAGGCGTTCCGCGTGATGACGTGGGCCGAGGCGTCGACGACCTCGTTCGGAGAGCTGCGGCGCCGCATCGGACCGTCCGCGGTCACCGACGGCGAGCGCGGGCCGGCCCCGGTCTCCGTCGTCATCCGGACGCGGAACCGCCCCGCGCTGCTGCGCGAGGCGCTCGAGAGTCTCGCCGCGCAGACCGCGCGCCCGCGCCAGGTGGTCGTCGTCAACGACGGCGGCGCGTCGCCGAGGGAGATTGCGGACGCGTTTCGCACCTCCTTCGACGTCGTGCTGGAGGAGCCGCGGACGCGCCGCGGGCGGTCGGATGCCGCGAATCGGGGCGTCGCCGTGGCGCGCGAGGAGCTCGTCGCGTTCCTGGACGACGACGACCTCTGCTACCCGGACCACCTCGAGCGGCTGGCCGCCGCGCAGCGCGAGGGCCCCGAGGCCGTCGTCTACTCCGACGCGGTCACGGTCGTGTACGGCCGCGGCGACGGCGGGTGGACGCCGCGCGTGCGGACGCTTCAGTACTCGCTCGACTACGACCCGGACTACCTGCTCTACGCGAACTACATTCCGATCCATACGCTGCTGCTTCCGCGCGAGCTCTTCCGGAAGGTCGGCGGTTTCGACGAGGGGCTCGAGTACTCGGAGGACTGGGACTTCCTGATCCGACTCTCGGCCGAGTCCCCATTCCGCCACCTGCGCGCCGTCACGTGCGAGTACCGCGTGTTCGAGCAGCAGTCGCACGACGGGACGCACGTCGCCGCCGGCGCGACCGCGTTCCAGGACGCGCGCCGGAGGATCTTCGAGCGCTACGCCGCGCGGCGCACGGACGCCGGCCTCGCGCGAGTCCTCGACCGCATGCGCGCGCAGATCGCCGCCGCGTACGAGCGCGACGGCATCTCGCAGGGCGAGCTCAAGTTCCTGCGCGAGACGTCGCGGCGGCTGGCCGAGTCGGTTTCGCGGCTGGAGTCCGAGGGCAAGGCGGAGCGCGCGCGCCTGACCGCGGAGAACGAGCTGCTGCACGGCCGTCTGGCGGAGGTGTTCGCGAAGAACGAGGAGTACGACCACCTCGTCGCCGCGTCGCACGTCGAGATCGAGCGGCTGAACAGCGTCCTCCAGCAGATCTACGCGTCCCGGACCTGGAAGCTGCACCTGTTCCTCGACAAGCTGCGGGGGAGGCGATGAACGGGACTCGGTTCCGCTGACAGACGCGATGCCTCTCTACTGCGTCCTGGCTCCCGAGCCGATCCGCCCGCGCATGGCCGGAATGGGCATTCGCGCGCTCGAGCTCGCGCGCGCGCTGTCGCGGAGCGGAGACGTGCGCCTGCTCGTCCCGAACGATCCCGGCGAGGCGCGCGAGGCGGCGGGGGACTTACCCGTCGCGGCCGCGCCCGCCGGAACCCTGCGCGATGCGTCGCGCGGTGCGTCCGCGGCGCTCGTCTCGGGCCACGCGGCGAACGCGTGGTTCCACGAGGTCCCCGAGCTGCCGGTCGCCGCCGACCTCTACGATCCCTTCCCGATCGAGAACCTCCACTACGCCGCCGAGCTCGGCGAGGAGACCGCACGCCACGACCGCGCGACGCTCGAGCTCGCGCTCTCGCGCGCCGACTTCTTCCTCTGCGCCTCGCCCGAGCAGCGGCTCTTCTACGCCGGCGGGCTCTTCGCGTGCGGGCGCATCGGCGCCGGATTCGCCGAGGACCCGTCGCTCGAGCGGCTGCTCGCCGTCGTGCCCTTCGGCGTGCCGGCCTCGCCCGCGTCGGGAGACCGGGCGGCGGGGCGGCGCACGGCGGGAGCGCCCGCGACGGGGCCGCTCGTCCTGTTCGGCGGCGTCTACGACTGGTACGACCCCGCGCCGCTGCTCGACGCGTGGCCGGAGATCCTCCGCAGCGTCCCCGACGCGCGGCTCTTGTTCTTCGAGAACCCGAACCGCGACACGACGCCGCAACGCGTGTTCGAGCGCGCGCGCCGGAGGGCGTCGCAGATCGACCCGAACGGCACCTCGATCGTCTTCTCACAGTGGCTGCCGTACGCCTCCCGCGCCGATCTCTACGCGGCGGCCGACCTGGCGGTGTCGATCGCGACCGAGGGCCTCGAGACCGAGCTCGCGTATCGCACGCGGCTCCTGGACGCGGCGTGGGGCGGCGTCCCGTCCGTCTCGGCGGGCGGAGGGACGCTCGCGCGCGAGCTGGCCGCCGCTGGCGCCGGCGTCGAGGCCTCCCGCGACCCGGCCGCGATCGGCGCCGCCGTCGTGCGGCTGCTGTCGGACGGAGAAGCTCTGGCGAAAGCGTCGGAGGCCGCCCGCCGCTTCGCGGAGACCCGCACCTGGGACGCCGTCGCCCGCCCGGTCGTCCGGTGGGCGCGGGAGGCGCGCGTTGCGTCCGACCGCCGCCCCCTGCCCGGCGAGGGCGCCCGCCGGCCGTCGCGCCTGACGCGGCTGTTCCGGTGATCCGGACGGGGTAATCTTCGCGCCGTGCCGTCGCCCGACGCCTCCATCGTCATCGTCCACCACCGTGGCCTCGAGCACCTCCTCGAGGCGCTGGACGGCGTGGACGCCGCCTCGCGCGAGGGGCCGTCGCTCGAGGTCGTGCTCGTGGACAACGCCTCGGAGACGCCGCTCGACGAGATCACGCGGCGCCACCCGGCCGTCCGCACCATTCCGGCGCGCCGCAACCTCGGGTTCGCGGGCGGCTGCCGCCTCGGCGTGGAGTCCGCGGCCGCGCCGGTGGTGCTCTTCGTCAACGACGACGCCGTCCTCGCGCCGGACGCGCCCGCGCGGCTCGTCGCGGCGCTCTCCACCGCCGATCCCGACGTCGCCGCCGTCGGCGGCCGACTGACGGACCACGCGGGCGAGCGCAACGACTTCTCCGACGGATTCCTGACGTTCGACGGGCACGCCTTCGCCGAGCACGTCGGCCTTCCGCTCGCGGCGCTGCCCGACGCGCAGCCCGGCGAGGAGCGGCTCTTCGCGTGCGGCGGTCTCATGGCGGTCCGCCGGCAGGACTTCCTCACCTCGGGCGGATTCGACGAGGACTACTTCGCGTACCTCGAGGACGTCGACTTCGGATGGCGCCAGTGGATCCAGGGGCGCCGCATCGTCGCGGAGCCGCGGGCCACGGCTCGCCACCGCGGCGGCGCGACGGCCGAGGCGCTCGGCGTCTTCTCGCGCGGGTTCCTCTTCGAGAAGAACGCGTTCGCGACGGCGTACAAGAACCTCGACCGCGAGCACTTCCGCGACCTCATGCCGGCGGTCCTGATGGCGTTTCTGACGCGCGTCGCGGCGATGCTCTCCACGCGCAACGCCGGCGCCGCGGAGCTGCGCCGCGACCCGTACCGGCCGCCGTCCCCGGAGGCCGGCTTCATGCGCCGCCTGTTCGGGATCGCCGAGGACGTCGAGGCGCGGGTCGGCGTCGACGACCCGCTCACGGTGGCCCAGCTCCGCGCGCTCGTGTGGATCCACTCGCACCACGTCGCGCTCGCGGAGAAGCGCCGGCGCGTGCAGGCCTCGCGGCGGAGGCCCGACTCGGAGATCTTCGCGCGCTTCCCGCTGCGGATCGTTCCGACGTATCCGGGCGACGAGCAGTTCGGGACGGACTTCTTCGCTCCCTTCCTCGAGGCGGCGCCGCCGCTCGTGCGATCGACGCTGGACGAGATCTTCGAGCGGGGGGCATGAGCTTCTCGGTCGTCATCCCCACGTTCCGGCGCCCGGACACGCTCTTCTCGGTTCTCGAGGGGCTGGCGGGGCAGACCGCGCCGCCCGATTTCGAGGTCATCGTCATCGACGACGGCTCCGGCGACGACACGTCCGCGCGGCTCGCGGCGTTCCAGCCGCCGTATCCGTTTCGATTCTTCACGCAGCCGAACTCCGGTCCGGCGACCGCGCGCAACCGCGGCGTCCGCGAGGCGCGCCACCGGATCGTCCTCTTCCTCGGCGACGACACGGTGCCGGAGCCGGGACTCCTGGCGGTGCACGCGCGCGCCCACGCGGAGCCGCATCCCAATCCCGTCGCGGTGCTCGGCTACACGACGTGGCCGCGCGGGCTGAAGGTGTCGCCGTTTCTGCATCACATCAACGAGTACGGCCTGCAGTTCGGCTACGGGCTGATCTCGGACCGCGACCGCGTGCCATTCAACTTCTTCTACACGTCGAACGTGTCGCTGCCCCGCTCGCTTCTGCTCGACGCGGGCCTGTTCGACACGACCTTCCCGCACGCCGCCTGGGAGGACATCGAGGTCGCGTACCGGCTGATGCAGCGCGGGATGCGGATGCTCTATCGGCCGGAGGCCGTCGCGCGCCACCACCACGACATCACGTTCGAGTCGTTCCGCCGGCGCCAGGGGAAGGCGGGCGAGGCGGCCGCGATCTTCTACCGTAAGCATCCGGAGCTCGGAGACTTCCTCGCCGTGCCGCTCGCGCGGACGCTGCCGGAGCGGCCGGGCCTCGCGCTGCGCCTCCTGCCGCGCTGGGCCGCGCTCGCGGAGCGGGGCGAGCTGCCGGGCGCGCGCTGGGCGCTCGACCGCGTGCTGAGGGACGACTACCTCCGGGGGCTGAAGCGGGCGCTCGGTAACGGCGGCGAATCGGAAGCGTAAACGAGGTGGACCGTTTTTCGTCGGAGAGTGCTTACGAACGGTGACGCTTTGACATCGCGCGAGGTCATCGATGCCGGCGTGTCCAGCGGAGGACAGCCGCGTAAACCGATGCAGCCGCGTCGGTTCTCGCCCCTGAATCCACGGCGCCGGATGGCCCCCAGTTTGCTCTTGCAGAGACCGGAGGAGAACGTATGAAACTCACGAACAGGCTGATGCTGGGAGCGGGAGCATTTCTGCTGTCGGCCGGTCTGGTCGCTTCTCCGCCCCCGCATGGCGGCGGCGGTGGATCCCACGGCGGCGGAGGTTCGCACGGTGGCCCGGGCCACGGCGGCGGCGGCCATGGAGGCGGCGGCTGGCACGGCGGCGGCGGGCACGGCGGAAGCTGGCACGGCGGCGGCTGGCACGGCGGCGGCGGCTGGCACGGCGGGTGGCATGGCCACGGCGGCTACTGGGGCGGCTACTGGCCGTACTGGGGCTGGGGTTGGTGGGGGTGGGGCTATCCGTGGTGGGGCTACGGCTATCCGTACTACGGCGCCGCTTACTACGGCGGCGGCGCGCCGTACGGCTCGGTCGGCTACATGCCCGGACAGTGGGGCGCGATCGACACGGGCGTCTCGCCCGACGAGGCGCGCGTCTACCTCGACGGCCGCTACATCGGAACGGCCGACGACTTCGACGGCTATCCGGACTACCTGTACCTGAAGCCCGGTCAATACAAGTTGGAGTTCCAACTCGAGGGCTTCGAGACGAAGTCGGTCGACGTGACCGCGCGCGCGGGACAGAAGCTCGAGGTCAAGGACAAGCTCGCCAAGGTGCCGGGCGCGAAGCAGTACGGCTCGTACAACACGCCGACGCCCGAGGGAGGCCTTCAGCGCTTCTGGGGCCACGACAAGAACAACCAGCTCATCTCGGTGAACGTCCAGTCCGGCGATCCGGGTCCCGGCGACGTCCAGGTGCAGACCGATCAGTACTCGCACTGGCGCGAGCGCGGCGGCTCCAACGCGCCGCCCAACGTCGACCAGGAACCGCCGCCGAACAACGGCGGGTATGCGGAGCCGAACAACGGCGGTTATCAGGGTGCGCCGCCGAACGAAGGACCGCCGCCCGCGCCCGCGTCGTCGCGCGGCCGGATCGTCTTCCACGTGCAGCCGCCCGACGCGGCGATCTACGTCGACGACCACTTCGCCGGCACGGCCGAGGAGCTGTCGAGCCTGACTCGCGGCCTTCAGATCCGCCCGGGCTCTCACAAGATCGTCGTCTCGCGCCCGGGCTTCGAGAGCCAGTCGATCGCGGTGGACGTGGAGGCGGGCGGCAGCGAGAGCGTGCAGCTCGATCTCGGACACCAGTAGCGCAACGTCAGTGAGGGATCGGCGGCGCGCCGCCGGTCCCAGTCCATGAAGCGGCGCCGATCGAAAGGTCGGCGCCGTTTTCGTCTTCGGGACCTACGTCTTCAGGCGCCGGCCTAGGCCGCGCGTGTAAAAACTCGTGGGATCCGGAGGTAAATACGGAGTGATTGCGTGGGGAAATTAGTCATATACTGCACGGTACTCGAAGGAATCGATTGGGGGAGCGCGAAGACCCGACGGCGTCTGCCATCCAGCTTTGCCAAACCTTCCGTCAGTCTTGGTAGCTCCCAGGTCCGCACTCTTCCCGATCCTTCCGAGCCCGCCGGGCCGGAGGTTCCCCCTCGGTTCCTTCGAGGTTTCCCCTTTTTCAGACGGAAGGCGGGGGACGTAGACGGAAGGCGATCGCAATGTATTAGCTGTGGCTAATATGTTTCGAGCATCGAGACCGACTACCTACCGCCTACCGCCTCCGCCTTCCGTCTGCCGGCCCTCGAACAGCTCCATCAGCACCTTCTCGTAGTGCAGCCGGCGGTTGCCGCGGCGGATGTCGGGCGGCGGATCCGCGGCCGCTAGAGCCGCATCCTTCAGCGCGGTCGGCCGGACGTGTCGGGCGATGCGCGCGAGCCGGCCGGCGACGGAACGGTGGCGGATCGCGTCGGAGCCGGGCGAGGCGTCGGCGATCGCCGCGTCGGCGAGCAGCTCGGCGACGATCCGCGCGTCGTCGCGGTCGAGCGACGCGCACGCGTCCGCGAGCATCACGAGAGCCGCGCGGCGGCCCTCGACGACCCCCTCCTCGAGCGCCTCGAGCGCGGCGAGTCGGAAGGCCCGCGTCTCCTCGAGGCGCTCCGCCGGATCGCCGTCCTCCGCACAGCCGAAGACGACGAGGTCGGCGGCGTCGTCCTCGCTCAGGCCGCGCTCGCGCCACTCCCGCTCCCGCTCCGAGCGCGACGGCGCGAGGATCGCGACCGCGGCGCAGCGCGAGCGGATCGTCGCGAGCAGCGACTCCGGCCGCGCGGTCGCGAGGATCCACCTCAGCCGCGCGCCGGGCTCCTCGAGCGTCTTGAGCAGCGCGTTCGCCGCCTCGGGGCCGAGCTGCTCGGCGCGGAGCATGCGGACGACGCGCCGCGCGCTCTCGTACGGCCGCCCCGCGCCGAACGCGAGAGCCTCGCGGACCCGGTCGACCCGGATCTGCACGCCCTCGGGCTCGATGGTCAGCAGGTCCGGGTGGATCCCGGCGAAGACGCGGCGGCAGCTCCCGCACGACGACTCGGAGTCGTCGCCCGGACACAGGAGACGCGCTGCGAGGACGAGCGACTCCCGCGCGAGCGCCGCCTCCGACGGACCCGTGAGCAGCAGCGCGCCCGGGAACTTCTCGGGATCGCTCGCCAGCGCCTCCACGCGCCCGGCGGCGCCGTTCGGGCTCATGAGAGCCCGAACC
>DATBBK010000296.1:0-7697 GCA_036271035.1 Thermoanaerobaculia bacterium
CGCTCGTCCTCGGCGGCGGCCTGGACGTCGATCCCGCGCGCTACGGCCGCGAGCGCCTCGACAACGGCACCGTCGAGGTGGACGCGGAGCGCGACGCGATCGACTTCGAGCTTCTCGCCGCGGCGGTCCGCACCGGCGCGCCCGTGCTCGGAATCTGCCGCGGCCTGCAGGTCGTCAACGTCGCCCGCGGCGGCACGCTCGTTCAGGACATCCCGAGCGAGCGTCCCTCCGGGGTCGTACATCAGACGGAGCGCGAGGGCCTCGACGAGCGCGCGGGCGAGGAGAGGGTCCGCCGCATGGATCACGCGGTGAAGGCTGCCGAGGGCACGCTGCTCTCCGAGATCGCGGGCGCGGCCGAGTTCCCGGTCAACAGCCGGCACCATCAGTCCATCGACGCGGTCGGCGAGGGCCTCCGCGTCTCGGCGGTCGCGCCCGACGGCGTGCCGGAGGCGGTCGAGGGGAACGGGCGCTCATGGCTGGTCGCCGTCCAGTGGCACCCGGAGAACCTGAGCGACGACGTCTCGCGACGCCTCTTCGGGGAGTTCGCGCGCGTGGCGCGCGAGTGCGCGTCGCGAAACGATTCGAAGCCGGAACCGAAACGGCCGTGAGGCCTCGCGCGGAGCCGCCTCCAGCGGAATTTTCCGAATCCGAGCGCGTTCTGGACCCGGACCGCAACCGTCTCTGAGAGGAGCACTTCGATGAAGCTTCGACTCCCGTTCCTCACCGCCCTGGCCGCGCTGTCCCTCGCGGGCGCCGCCGCCGCACAGGCGCCGGCGGCGACGCCCGCCGCGAGCACGAAGGTCGAGAAGCTCGCCGACGGCGTCTGGGCGATGGCTCCCGAGAAGGGCGCCAACGTCGGCTGGTTTCTCCTCGGCGACGGCGTCGTCGCGGTCGACTCCGGTGCGGACGCCGCGACGGGTGCCCAGATCCTGAAGCAGATCGCGGACACGACCGGCAACAAGCCGGTGCGGCTCCTCGTGCTGACGCACTCCCACGCCGACCACAGCGGCGGCGCGCGGGCGTTCGCCGCCGCGGGCGCGCGCGTGATCTGCCAGGAGTCGATCGCCGGCCAGATCGTCGGGTTTCTCTCGCAGGCCGCGACCGATCCGAACGATCCGATGGCCGGCAAGGCGAGCCTTCGGCCGGTCGTCGAGTCGATCTCCGAGCGCGCGATCCTCGTCGACGGCATCCACAACGTCCAGATCTATTTCCTGGGCCCGGCGCACACGAAGGGCGATCTCGTCGTCTATCTCGCGTCCGAGAAGGTCCTCTTCCCGGGCGACATCGCGCTGAACGGCCGCCAGCCTTTCATGCAGTCGCCCGACATGGACCCGGCGGGCTGGACGCGCGCGCTCGAGGCGCTCGCGCGCGTGCCTGTCACCAAGATGGTTCCCGGCCACGGCGACATCGGACCCACGACCGGCATCGCCGACTCTCACGCGTACGTCAAGCGCGTGGACGAGCTCGCCCACAAGTTCGCGGGTCTCACCGACCAGGGGATCGAGCTCCAGGTCCGTTCGCCGGACAACCGGATCGAGAACGTGTCAGTGACCGACGCGCACATCGCGAACGTCAAGGCGGCCGTGAAGGCGCTGAAGGAGAAAGAGGGCAAGAGCCAGTCGGGCGCCGCGAAGCCGGCCCCCTCGCCGACTCCGAAGTGACCTCGCCGCGCGTCCGCGTCGATTCCTCGCCGGACGGCGCGCGCGCCGACGTCCGCGTCGACGCCCCGCCGGTCAACGTCCTCGACGTCGCGCTGCTCGGCGAGCTCGAGCGCGCCATCCGCCACTGCGCGCCGCCCGCGCGCCTGATCGTGCTGCGCGGGCTGCCGCGCGCGTTCTCCGCCGGCGTGTCCGTCGTGGAGCACGTTCCCGAGCCGTCAGCGATCGAGACGATGCTGCGCGCGATGCGAGGCGTGCTCGAGGCGCTCGTCGACGCGCCGGCCGTGACGCTCGCGAGCGTGTCGGGCGCGTGCCTCGGCGGCGCAGCGGAGATCCTGTGCGCGTGCGACCTGGTTCTCGTCGCCGACGACGCGCGCGTCGGCTTTCCGGAGATCCGGCTCGCGTGCTTCCCGCCGGGCGCGGCGGCGCTGCTGCCGGCCCGGATCGGCGAGGCGCGCGCCGCGGACTGGATCCTGTCCGGCGAGATTCGCTCCGGCCTCGACGCCGCCGAGGCGGGGCTCGCGTCGCGCGCCGTGCGGCCCGAGGCGCTCGAGGCCGAGACGGAGCGGCTGGCCGCGCGCGTCGTGGCGACGTCTCCGACCGCGCTCGATCGCGCCCGCGAGCTGCTCCGCCGAGCCCGCCGCGAGGTGCTGCGCACGCGGCTGGCCGAGGCGGAGGACGCGTACCGGACGCTCGCGGGCAGCGAGGACCTCGCGCGCGCGGTGAGGGAGTTCGGAAGAAAATCCTAGCTCGGGTCCCGCCGTCACGACTCTGCTACGCTCCCGCGCCATGCCGATCGTTCATCTGAACGGCCGCTTCGTGCCCGAGTCCGAAGCCGGCATCTCGCCGCTCGATCGCGGGTTTCTGTTCGGTGACGCGATCTACGAGGTCGTGCGCTTCGACCGCGGCCGGCCGTATCGCCTCGCGGAGCACCTGATCCGGATGAAGGAGGGCCTCGACGCGATCCGCATCCGGGCGACGCCGGAGTTCTTCGCGTCCGTCTCGGACCGGCTGCTGACGGAGAACGGGCTGCGCGACAAGGACGCGTTCGTCTACGCGCAGGTCTCGCGCGGCGCGGCGCCCCGGTACCACGCGTTCCCGCCGGAGAACACGACGCCGACCGTCTTCGCCTTCGCGCGCGACACGGATCCGCCGCCGCCGCCCGAGGGTGGGCGAGCCATCCTCCTCAACGACGAGCGCTGGGGCCGCTGCGACATCAAGAGCGTCAACCTGCTGCCGAACGTCCTCGCGGCGCAGAAGGCGAAGGACTCCGGCGTGATGGACGCGATCCTCGTGCGCGACGGCTTCGCGCTCGAGGGCACGAAGGCGAACCTCTTCATGGTGGCGCCCGGGGGAGTGGTCCGCACGGCGCCCAACGGACCGCGGATCCTGCCCGGCGTGACGCGCGCCGCCGCGATCGAGGCGGCCGTGAGGCTCGGCTTCCAGGTCGAGGAACGCGCGTTCCGCGTCGAGGAGATGTTCGCGGCGCAGGAGGTCTTCTTCGCCTCGACGACGCTGTGGACCTATCCGCTGGTGTCCATCGAGGGGCGCACGATCGCGAACGGCAAGCCCGGGCCGGTGGTTCGGATGCTGCGCGAGGCGCTGCTCGCCGAGTTCCAGGGTGTCCCGGCCTAGCGATCGCGCCACGTCGCCGGAGCTCGTCACGGCGACGATCGAGACTCCCATCGGCCGGATGGTCGCGATCGCGAGCGACGCCGGGATCTGCGTCCTCGAGTTTCTCGACGGGCGAGCCGCGCCGTCGGTCGCGAGGACCTTCGCGCGGCGCCACGGAGCGCGCGCCGCCTCCGGCCCGAGCGCACACGTCGAGCGCCTGCGCGCCGAGCTCACCGCGTACTTCGGCGGAGAGGTGCGTCGCTTCGAGACGACGCTGGACCTGCGCGGCACGCCGTTCCAGCGCGCGATCTGGAGCCGCGTGGCGCGGGCCCCGTACGGGAAGACGCTCACCTACGCACAGGTCGCCGCGCGGGCGGGCCGCCCGTCGGCCGTGCGCGCCGCCGGACACGCCAACGGGCGCAACCCGGTCTCGATCGTCGTGCCGTGCCACCGCATCGTCGGCACCGACGGCATGCTCCACGGCTACGGCGGAGGGCTGTGGCGCAAACGCTGGCTGCTCGACCTCGAGCGGGGCGAGGCGCCGAGTGTTCCTCGACGCCGCCGATCGCGCTGACTCGCTACGCCCGCGGGAACCGCGCCTCCACGACCGACGAGATCCCGCCGCGCGAGGAGAATCGTCCCGTCACCGTCATGCGTTTCGGACGGCACGCCGCGACGCAGTCCTCGAGAATCCGGTTGACCGCGTTCTCGTAGAAGATCCCGACGTTGCGATACGCGACGATGTAGAGCTTCAGCGACTTCAGCTCGAGGCACGAACGGTCCGGAACGTAGCGAATCGTGAGGTGGCCGAAGTCCGGCAGCTCCGTCTTCGGGCAGATCGCGTTGTACTCGGGGATCTCCACGGTGATCTCGTAATCCGAATAGTGGTTCGGCCAGGTCTCGATCGCGGGCAGCGCCGCGTCGATGCCCGCGCGGGCGTGCTCCTCGGTGTAGTCGGTCATGGGCGGATCGTAACCGAGCGGGCCTCTGCTACCATCCCGCGACCCGATGGAGTGGCTCAAGCACATCTTCCACCAGCTCACCGACGCGGAGACGCTGGTGCGCGTCGGCGGGCTGACTGCGATGACGGCGGTCATCTTCGCCGAGACGGGCCTGCTCATCGGATTCTTTCTGCCCGGCGACTCGCTGCTCGTGACCGCGGGCGTCTTCGCGGCGGCGGGGCAGTTGAACCTGCTCCACTTGAACCTGCTCCTGATCGCGGCCGCGATCGTCGGCGACACCGTCGGGTACTGGTTCGGTCGCAAGACGGGCCCCGCGCTCTTCCGCCGGCCCAAGTCGCTCCTCTTCAACCCCGATCACCTCAGGCGCGCACACGAGTTCTACGAGACGCACGGCGGCAAGACGATCGTGATCGCGCGCTTCATGCCGATCATCCGCACCTTCGCGCCGATCGTCGCGGGGATGGGGGGGATGGAGTACCGCCGCTTCCTGTCCTTCAACGTGTTCGGCGGGGCGCTGTGGGTGCTCTCGATGACGCTGATCGGCTTCTTCCTCGGGCAGATACCCGGCGTGAAGGAGCACATCGAGATCGTGATCATCGTCGTGGTCTTCCTCTCGATCCTGCCGGGCATCATCGCGGCGGCGCGGGAGTGGCGGAAGAGCAAGCGCGCGGCGATGCCCCCGGCGCCGCCCGCCTAGCTGCGGCCAGACTCCGAAGACGCGAGCCCCGGCCTACGCTCGGGCGGAGCTCCGAGGCCTGGAGACCGGACCCCGGAGCCTGGGAAGGAACGGCTCGGCGGCGTCGCGCAGCTGCCGCACGCCCGCGGCGATCTCGTCGCGGCGAATGCCTCCGTAGCCGAGGACGAACCCGGTCCGCGCCGGCTTCGTGAGGTAGCACCGCGACAGCGGATAGACGCGCAGGCCGCGCTCGGCGGCGCGCGTCGCGATCTCGCGGTCCGGCACGCCATCGGGCAGGACGGCGGAGAGGAACATGCCCGCCTCGTCCCCGCGGATCTCGAGGATCGAGCCGAAGTGCTCCTCGAGCGACTCGACGAGCGCCGTGCGCCGCTCGCGGCACAGGATGCGCGTGCGCCGGATGTGGCGCTCGAAGTGGCCCTCCTCGATGAAGTCGGCGAGCACCGCCTGGTGGAGCGTGGGCGTGAAGAGGTCCATGGAGCGGCGCACGGCCTCGAACGGGCCGACCAGGTCGCGCGGCAGGACGATGTAGCCGAGGCGCAGCGACGGGAACAGGAGCTTCGTGAAGGTGCCGAAGTAGATGACGCGCGCGTCGCGATCGAGGCCCTGCAGCGCCGGGATCGGCAGGTTCCCGAAGCGGTATTCGCTGTCGTAGTCGTCCTCGATGATCCACGCGCCGCTGCGCCGCGCCCAGTCGAGCAGCAGCAGCCGCCGCGCCGCGCTCATCGTCGCGCCGAGCGGGAACTGGTGCGACGGCGTGACGAACACCGCGCGCGCTCGGGGCGACTTCCGGATGCCCGCCTCGACATCGAGTCCCTCCTCGTCCACGCGCACGGGGACGATCCGCGCGCCGGCCATCGTGAGCGCCTTCCTCGCGCCGAAGTAGCCGGGCTCCTCGAGCCAGACGGGGCTGCGCTCGTCGAGCAGCGTGCGCGCGGTCAGGTCGAGCGCCTGCTGCGAGCCCGAGACGACCATGATCTGGTCCGCCTCGCACCGGACGGCGCGCGCGGTCCGGAGATACGAGGCGACCTGCTCGCGCAGCCGCAGCATTCCCAGAGGCGGGCCGTAGTGCAGGAGGGCGGGGTCGAAGCGCCTCGAGTGCCGCGCCACGAGGCGGTGCCAGATCTTCAGCGGGAAACGGTCCACGGGGGGCTGGCCGACGTTGAACGCACCCGGCCCGCCGAACCAGCGGCCCGGGGTGTCGCGCGCGAGCTCTCCGGCGCGGCGTCCGATGACGCGCGCCCGCGAGACGCCGGCGGGGAGGCCGCGCGAGGGCGTTGCGCGGCCGTGCGGCCGCACGGCGACGTCGGGAAGCGACTGAGCGACGAAGGTGCCCGACCCGACGCGGCTCTCGAAGTAGCCCTCCGCGAGGAGCTGCTCGAACGCGTTGAGCACGGGGATGCGGGAGACGCCGAGCTCGACGGCGAGGCTGCGGGTCGACGGCAGCCGCTGTCCGGCGCGAAGGCGGCGGTCGAGGATCGCCTGCCGATAGCCGTCGTAGAGCTGCCGGTAGAGCGGCGTCGCGGAGCGTCGGTCGACCTCGATCACGGGGAGGATCCCGACCGGAGAGCGCCTCACGAGCGCACGATACTGGCCATATCGAACCATGCGCAAGTGGTCATTGCGGCCGACCGCTTTCGGCGGGAGACTCGCTGCGATGAGAGGGAGAGCGCTTCTGATCGCCGCGGCTGCCGCGCTCGCCGCGGGCGGCTCCGGTGCACGGGGCGATGAGGGCGGCGCGGCGTCGACAGCCCATCCGGTCGTCGTCGAGCTCTTCACGGCGCAGGGCTGCTCGAGCTGCCCGCCCGCCGACCGGCTGCTCGCCCAGCTCGGCGCGGCGAGCGGCGGCCGCGTCGTGCCGCTCGAGTTCCACGTCGACTTCTGGAATCAGGGCGGCTGGACGGACCCCTTTTCGAGCGCGGAGTGGACGCGCCGGCAGGAGGCGTACGCGAAGCGCTTCGGCGCGACGCAGCTCTACACGCCGCAGGCGATCGTAGACGGCGCGTCCGAGATGATCGGCTCGCGGGAGGCCGAGGTGCGCGCGGCCGTCGCGGCGGCGTCGGCGAAGCCGGCGGCGGCCATCGCGCTGACGCTGGAGCCGTCGGCGAAGGACGTCCGTGTCGGCGCGAAGGTCGATCTGCCGGAGCCGCTCCGCGGCCGCAAGTGGCACCTGATGCTCGCGGTCTACGAGACCGGCCTCGTCACGCCGGTCGCGCGCGGGGAGAACGGCGGGAAGACGCTCGAGAACGAGTACGTCGTGCGGAGCCTGCGCCGCGCCGGCGGCGTCGACGCGAGCGGAGCGGTCGAGGCCAGGCTTCCCCTCGACAAGGGCTGGAACCGCGCGCGGGTCGGCGTGGCGGCGTTCCTCCAGGATCCCGCGACGCTCGAGATCCGCGGGGCGGCGGCGAGCGCGCTCCCGGCGCACTGAGCGTCGCGCCTCGCGTCAGCGCGCTCAGCGCGCCCTGGCAGTCCGCCGCGGCACCGGGCCGAACCGGCGGACCGACAGCGCGATCGGCAGTCCGACACAGACCAGGTGGACGAGGAGCATCCGCCACCGAAGCGGCGGCAGGGTCTTGTCGACGTCCGTCAGGTAGAGCGAGTTCAGCACCACGACGAGCGGGAGCACGACCCGGTACATCAGGATGAAGACGAGCGCGCCGTAGAGCGGCCCGCTGACGAAGGGGTGCGCGACGAGCGCGGGGACGCGGCGGGAGAGGACGTAGAACGCCGCGGTCCAGAGGGTCGCGATCGCGAAGTGCATGAGTAGGC
>DATBBK010000297.1:0-16756 GCA_036271035.1 Thermoanaerobaculia bacterium
CGGTCGAACAACTCGTCGAAGTAGCGGAAGTGCGAGAAGAGCACATGTCCGCCGATGTCGTAGACGAAGCCGTTCGGGCTCGTCTCGCTCGACGCGAGCCCGCCCGGGCCCGCGGCTCCCTCGAAGACCTCGAACTCGGAGTAGCCGAGCTCGTGCAGACGATAGGCGGCGCCGAGCCCGGTCGGCCCGGCGCCGACGATGAGGATCCGTTTCATGCGCCCGGGCTCAGGCGCCGGCCGCGGCCGGCCGCCGCGAGGACGAGGACGAGGAAAGGGGCCGCCGCCAGCTCTGCTGGCCGGTCCGACGCTCCGCGTTGCGCTGCTGCACGATGCGCGCGACGAGCAGCTCCATCTCGCCGACGATGCGCTCCCAGGAGCTGGACTGCGCCACCTCCACCGCGCGCGCCGGGTTCGGCGCCCCGGATTCGAGCACGCCGCTCACGGCGTCGACGAACGCGTCGCGATCCGCGATCGTGACGACCTCCGAGAAGAGGCGCACGACGTCGCGCACGGGAGTCGAAACGACCGGCTTGCCGGTCGCCAGATACTCGAGCGTCTTCGTCGGATTGATGAACGCGCTCGCCTCGTTCATGGCGAACGGCATCAGGCACACGGAGAACGCCGAGAGGTACGCCGGGAGCTGCTCGTAAGGCCGCGCGCCGAGGTAGTGGATGTTCGCCGCGCGCGGGAGCCGTGACGGGTCCACCTTCACGACCGGGCCGATCATGACGATCGAGCAGTCCGGTCTCCGCGCCGCGAGGCGCCCGATGAGCTCGTAGTCGAGCCGCTCGTCGATCACGCCGACGTAGCCGAGCCGCGGGCCGGGGATGGCTGCGACATCGGCGGGCGGCGCGAGCGATGCCGCCGATCGGAAGTGGTCGAAGTCCACGCCGCAGCCGAAGAACCGGACGCGCGGGTGCAGCTTGCGCTTGGAGAGGTAGAGCTCGTAGCCGCCTGTGAAGACGAGGTCCGCGCGGTGGATGAGATCGCGCTCCCGCTCGGGGATCTCCGGAGACGCGAAGTCGAACTTCGACAGCTCGTCCATGCAGTCGTAGACGACCGCGATGGGCTCCGGGAAGGCGTCGATCTGTCCCGCCATGAGCGGGGTGTAGAGCCAGTGCGCCGCGCGGGCGAAGCGCGCGCGGACCTGAGCCGGTAGCGCCTCGCGAAGAAGCGCCGCGACGCGCGACTCGTCCGTCTTGTCCGACCGCGATCGTTCCGAGAGATTCGGCTCCGCGACCACGAGGTTCGGCTGGACCTCGCGCAGGCGGAGGCGATCGACGTCGGAGTCGGCCGAGCGCGTGGGTTCCTCGACGAAGAGGATCGGGTGCCGCGCCGCGAGACGCGACTGCGTCTGCTGCGGCCGCTGCCAGACGAAGGACCACTTGAGGTGGCTGTGCACGACGATGGGGAAACGGGCGGACTCGGGCGTCGCGCGCTCTGGAAACGCGATCGCGCGCGCGGAGCTCGGCCGCGCCACGCGATCGTCGGACACTTTTGGTGTGCGGGGCGAGATCCTGGAGACAGACTTCGACTTCATGACCGGGTTCCTTTTTTCCCCGAAGGGACGGTCGGTTTTTTCTTTTCCCCGAAGGGAGGAGCACGTTTTCGAATCGATCGGCGCGGAGCGCCGGACGGAGAGAGAAGCAATCGCCGTACCAGCCGCATCGAGGCGGCTTCGCCGCGGATTTCACCTTGATCCGATCTCTTTTCTCCGCGATATTCGGCAGCGGTGACGGAACAGGGCTACCCGCGCCCGCAGCTTCGGCGCGCGGACTGGATCTGCCTCGACGGCCCCTGGGACTTCGCGCTCGATCCGGACACCCGCTGGCGCGTTCCCGCGCACGTCTCGTGGCAGGCGCAGATCCGCGTGCCGTTCGCGCCCGAGACGACGGCGAGCGGAATCGGCGAGAACGGCTTCTATCGCGCGTGCTGGTATCGCCGCACGTTCGAGGCGCCCCCGCTCTCCGACGGAGATCGTCTCTTCCTGAGGTTCGGCGCGGTGGACTACGCCGCGACCGTGTGGGTGAACGGGCTTCCGGTCGCGCGGCACGAGGGCGGCTACACGCCATTCTCCGCGGACGTCACGCGGTTCCTCCTTCCCCAGCGCGAGCAGGAGATCGTCGTGCGCGCGCAGGACGAGCCGACCGACCTGACGAAGCCGCGCGGCAAGCAGGACTGGAAGCCCGAGCCCCATTCGATCTGGTACCCCCGCACGAGCGGCATCTGGCAGACGGTCTGGATCGAGCGCGTGCCGCGGTCGTGGGTGCGGCGCCTGCGCTGGACTCCGAACCTGGAACGCTGGGAGATCGACTTCGAGGCGGAGCTCGGCGGCATGCGCCGCACCGGGTTCTGGCTGTCGCTCAAGCTGACGGCGGGCGACCGCGTCATCGCGGACGACAGCTACCGGGTCCTCGGCGGCGAGGTCCACCGCCGGATCGCCCTGTCGGACCCGGGTGTCGACGACTTCCGCAACGAGCTCCTCTGGAGCCCGAGCTCTCCGATGCTGCTCGACGCGCAGCTCGATCTCTGGGCCGGGCGCGGCGAGCTCGTCGACTCGGTGCGGAGCTACACGGCGCTCCGATCGGTCGCGACACAGGGCGACCGCTTCCTGCTGAACGGCCGTCCGTACCCGCTGCGCATGGTGCTCGACCAGGGCTACTGGCCGGGCACCGGGGCGACGCCGCCGTCGGACGAGGCGCTGCGGTTCGACGTCGAGCTCGCGAAGCGGATGGGCTTCAACGGCGTGCGCAAGCACCAGAAGATCGAGTCTCCGCGCTATCTCTACTGGGCCGACCGGCTCGGTCTCCTCGTCTGGGAGGAGATGCCGAGCGCGTACCGGTTCACGCGCCGCTCGATCGAGCGCGTGACGCGAGAGTGGCAGGCGGCCGTCGAGCGCGACTACAGCCACCCGTCGGTCGTCGCGTGGGTTCCCTTCAACGAGTCGTGGGGCGTTCCGAACCTGCCCAACAGCGCGGCGGAGCGGCACTACGTCCAGGCCCTGTACCACCTCACGAAGACGCTGGACTCCTCCCGCCCGGTCGTCGGCAACGACGGCTGGGAGAGCGTCGCGACGGACATCATCGGGATCCACGACTACGACCAGGACGCCGTGCGCCTCGCGCAGCGGTACCGGACCGAGGAGCAGCTTCCCAAGCTGCTGCGGCGCGCGCGTCCGGGCGGCCGGCTCCTCGTCCTGGAGGGCGAGACGGACCGTCCGGTGATGCTCACGGAGTTCGGCGGTCTCGCGCTGCCGCTGGAGGATCGCCGGGCGTGGGGATATCTCCGGACCGGCTCCGTCGAGGAGTTCGCCGCGCGCTATGGGCGGCTGCTCGAGGCGGTGCGTTCTGTCGACCTCTTCGCCGGCTTCTGCTACACGCAGTTCGCGGACACCTACCAGGAGCAGAACGGCCTTCTCTTCGCCGACCGGACGCCGAAGATTCCCCTCGAGCAGATCGCCGAGGCGACGACCGGCGCTCCGGCCGAGCGCGTGGAGCAGGTCGAGGAGACGACGGACATGCTTCCTCCCGGCGGCGAGGGCTCACGCCACGGCCAGGCGGCCGCGGCCGCGGAGACCACGGCGCCCCTCCGGCGGCGCCCGTCCCGACGGCACGGTTCTTGAACACGTCCATCGGGATCTGAGGTCTCCGGTTTCCGGGAGGTCGTTCATGCCCAGTGAGGACGGTCGCGACCGCACGGTCGAGCAGCTCAACTCATTGCTGCGAGGGGAGATCTCGGCCGTGCAGACGTACGACCAGGCGATTCGGGAGCTCGACGGGCAGCATGCCGCGGAAGCGGCGGAGCTGCGGCGGATCGCCCAGGAGCACGGAGAGCACGCGCAGGAGCTCCGCGCTCGGGTACGGATGCGCGGGGGAGAGCCGGACGATTCCGCCGGCGCGTGGGGCGGGCTCGTCCAGGCGGTCGAGGGCGCATCGCGTCTGCTCGGGGACGTCGCGGCCCTGAAGACGCTTCGCGAGGGGGAGGAGCACGGTCTGCGCGACTATCGCGACGCGCTCTCCGAGCTCGACGCCGAGAGCCGCCGGCTCGTGCAGGACGTGCTGCTGCCCGCGCAGCTCCTGCACATCCAGGCGCTCGACCGAATGCTCCAGCGCATCGCTCCCGGCGCGCCGTCGCGCGCGCACCGAGGGCCGAGACCGGTCCTATAAACTCCTGCACCCTGGACGGACACCTGGACTTTGAGCATGTCGGAATCGCAACCACGGCACCCTGAGGCCGCCGCGCCGGCGGGCGGACGACCCGCGGAGAAACCCCGCGAGCCCGAGCTTGCGCCCACGGGTGTCGAGGGTCTCGACGAGATCCTCGGCGGGGGACTGACCGCCGGGCGCCTGTACCTCCTCGAAGGCTACCCGGGCAGCGGCAAGACGACGATCGCCCTCCAGTTCCTGCTCGAGGGATTGCAACGCGGCGAGCGCGTTCTCTACGTGACGCTGTCCGAGACCGGCGAGGAGCTGCGCGCTGCGGCCGAATCGCACGGCTGGTCGCTCGAGGGGATCACGCTCCGCGAGCTCATCCCTTCCGAGGAGAGCCTGCAGCCGGAGGCCCAGTACACCGTCTTCCACCCGTCCGAGGTCGAGCTCGCAGACACGACGCGGACGATCCTGGCCGACGCCGAGGCCGTCGCGCCGCGCCGCGTGGTCTTCGACTCGCTGTCCGAGATGCGCCTGCTCGCAAGCAGTGCGCTCCGGTACCGCCGCCAAGTGCTGGCGCTGAAACAGTTCTTCACGCGGCGGGGCTGCACCGCCCTCATGATCGACGACCGAAGCGGCGGCGACGACGACCGCCAGCTCCGCAGCATCGCGAACGGCATCATCCTCCTCGAGCAGCTCCACCCGGAGTACGGGGCGGAGCGACGCCGGGTCTCGATCGTGAAGCACCGCGCCTCGCGCTACCGCGGCGGCTACCACGATTTCGTGATCCGGCCGGGCGGCGTCCGCATTTTCCCGCGATTGGTCGCCGCGGAGGAGCGGCACCAATCCTCGCGCGAGCAGCTCAGCTCCGGGCTCTCGAAGTTAGACACGCTCCTCGGAGGGGGCGTCGAGCGGGGGACCAGCACGCTCATCGCGGGCGCAGCGGGAACCGGGAAGTCGACGATCTCGCTCCAGTTCGCGTCCGCCGCGGCCGCGCGGGGGGAGCGCGCGTGTCTCTTCCTCTTCGACGAGTCCCCGACGACGCTCCTGATGCGGGCTCGCGGGCTCAACATTCCCGCCGAGGAGCCGATCCGTGACGGGCGGATCCTCGTCCGCCAGGTCGATCCCGCGGAGCTCTCACCCGGCGAGTTCGCGTCCGCCGTCCTGGCCGAGGCGCGGCAGCCGGGGACCTCCATCGTCGTCATCGACAGCCTGAACGGATACCTGAACGCGATGCCGGAGGAGCGATTTCTCGTCACGCAGCTGCACGAGTTGCTGACCTCGCTCGGGCAGCTGGGCATCGCCACGCTCCTCGTCGGCGTGCAGCACGGGTTGATCGGGGGCGCTCTGGACAGTCCCGTCGACGCGAGCTACCTCGCGGATTCGATCGTCCAGCTGCGCTACTTCGAGATCGCGGGAGAGGTGCGGCAGGCGATCTCGGTCATCAAGAAGCGCGCCGGCCCGCACGAGCGCACGATCCGCGAGCTCCGGATGGACGGCGGGTTGCAGCTCGGCGAGCCGCTGCGCGAGTATCAGGGCGTCCTGACCGGGGTCCCGACGAAGGTTTTCGTGGATCCCGGGGGGCGCGGCTGAAAGGGGACGTGAGGGACATGCCGCGGTCCGAGCTCGAGCGGCGGCTCCTCGTGTTGGGCCCGAGGACGCGGGACGCTTCTCTGATCGAATCGGTTCTCTCGGAGGTCGGCGTTCCCGCGCTGCGCGCCGCCGGGCCCGACGCGTTCTTCCGGGAGCTCGAACGGGGAGCGGGGGCCCTCCTGGTCACCGAGGAAGCTCTCATCGACGGCGCTTCGCGGCTCGGCGAGTTCCTGTCGCAGCAGCCGCCGTGGTCGGACCTGCCCGTGCTGCTTCTCACCGCGGCCGGGGCCAACTCACCGACGGTCCTGGCCGCGGTCGAGTCGCTCGGCAACGTCACGCTGCTCGAGCGGCCGACGCGCGTGACCTCGCTGGTCGCGGCGGCGAAGTCGGCGCTGCGCGCGAGGCTCCGGCAGTACCAGACGCGCGCGCACCTCGCCGACCGGGAGTGGGCGGAGAGGCGGAGCGCCGCCGAGCTCGCCGTCGCGCGTCTGCTGGCGCGCACCACGCGGGCGGATCCGACCGACGAGATCCTGCGCGCCGTCTGCGAGGGACTCGACTGGGATGCCGGCGGCCTCTGGTCGGTCGCCGACGCCGATGGAGTCCTGCGCAACGCGGCCTTCTGGTCTCGCACCTCGCGGCCGGTCCCGCGGTTCGAGGCGGCCACCCGCTCCGCCCGGATGGAGCGGGGCGTCGGCCTTCCCGGCCGCGTCCTCGCCAGCGGCGATCCAGAGTGGATCCGCGACGTCACGCGGGACGCGAACTTTCCGCGGCGCGACGCGGCGGCGCAGGATGGTTTGCGCGGCGGGATGGCGTTTCCGATCCGCCGCGGCGGCGACACGGTCGCGATCATGGAGTTCTTCAGCCGGGACGTCGAGGAGCCGGACGCGGGCCTCATGGCGACGATGTCGACGATCGGCGCTCACGTCGGGCAGTTCCTGGATCGGCGCGAGGCCGAGGAGTCCCTCCGCGTCGCCGACCGGCGCAAGGACGAGTTCCTCGCGACCCTCGCGCACGAGCTGCGAAACCCGCTCGCGCCGGTCCGCGTCGCCGTGCAGCTTCTGCAGGCGCCGACGGCCTCCGAGGGAGACGTCCTCTGGGCGCGGGAGGTGATCGATCGCCAGGTCCGCCACTTCGCGCGCCTCGTCGAGGACCTCATGGAGGTATCGCGGGTCGCGAGCGGCAAGATCGCGCTTCGCCGCGAGAGAGTCGAGCTCGCGCAGGTCGTCCGCTCCGCCGTCGAGACGAGCCGCCCGATCATCGAGGCGTCGTCGCACCAGTTCTCGGTGTCGCTGCCGCCCGACCCGGTGACCATCGACGCCGACCCGCTCCGGCTGTCGCAGATCCTCTCGAATCTCCTCAACAACGCCGCCAAGTTCACGCCGTCTGGTGGACGCATCCGCCTGTCGGCGCAGGTCGACGGTCTCGATCTGCGGATCTCCGTCTCCGACACGGGCATCGGGATTCCGCCGGACATGCGGGACGCGATCTTCGAGATGTTCACGCAGATCGACCGCTCCGCCGAGGGCGGCCCGGTCGGTTTGGGCATCGGCCTCACGCTCGTGCGCTCGTTCGTGCAGCTCCACGGCGGCTCGGTCGAGGCGCGCAGCGAGGGGCCCGGCCGCGGCAGCGAGTTCGTCGTGCGGCTGCCGGTCATCGTCCCGGAGAAGACCGAGGACGGTCCCTCCGTCCGCGCGGGCGCCGCGCGGGGCGTTTCGCTGCGGGTCGTGGTCGTCGACGACAACGAGGACTCCGCCGACGGCCTCGCGATGCTGCTGCGGCTCGAGGGCCACGAGGTCGCCACGGCCCACGACGGGCTGGAGGCGGTCTCGGTGACCGAGGCCTTCCGGCCCGACGTCGTTCTTCTGGACATCGGGCTGCCCGGGATCAGCGGCTACGAGGCGGCGCGGCGCATCCGGGCGCTCGACGGCGGCAAGCGGATCCGGCTCATCGCGCTGACGGGCTGGGGACAGCAGGAGGACCGCCGCAAGTCGACCGAGGCGGGCTTCGACCTCCATCTGGTCAAGCCCGTGGAGCCAGCCGATCTGGAGGGCGCCTTGCTCGGAACCGACCGCGCTCCGTCGATCCCGTGAGGAGGGCGGACCGGCCCGCCTCGCGATCGAAGAAATCGCTCGCCGCTGGCGTACGAGTTGCTCCCGATAAGAGCGTGGCGATCCCGCGCGTCGTCGTGATCGGCGGGTCCGCCGGCTCGATCGAGCCGCTGCGCCGGATCGTCGACCACCTGCCGGCGGACTTCCCGTGCGCGATCCTCGTCACGATCCACACCAGCCCGTCCTCTCCGGGACACCTGGTCGAGCTGCTCGCGACGACGACCGGTATTCCGGTGTCGTACGCAGCGGACGGGCAACGGATCCAGCCCGGCCACGTGCTCGTCGCGCCTCCGGACCGCCACCTGATCGCGCGGGACGGGACGGTGAGCCTCTCCCGCGGTCCTCGCGAGAACCGCGCGCGTCCGGCGATCGATCCGATGTTCCGCTCGGCGGCCGCGGCGTACCGCGAGCGGGTGATCGGAGTGATCCTCTCGGGGCTGCTCGACGACGGCGCGGACGGCCTGATGGCCATTCGCAACGCCGGAGGACGCGCGATCGTCCAGGATCCGAACGAGGCCGCCTACCCGGACATGCCGCAGGAGGCGCTCCGAGTCGCCGCCGTGGAGGAAGTCCTGACTGCGGCCGCGATCGGGGACCGGCTCGCGCGGCTCGCGCACGAGTCCGCGGAGGAGTCGAGAGGATCTGGGGCCGGAAAGGAGGCCGTCTCGGACGGCGATGAGCTCGGCCGCGGCGGCTTCGAGACGAGCGGTACGCCGTCGGGGTTCGCATGCCCCGAGTGCCATGGCGCGCTCTGGCAACTTCGGGAGGGAAGGCTCGTGCGGTTCCGCTGCCGCACCGGCCATGCCTTCTCCGCTGACAGCGCCGCGGCGGCCCTCGACGAGGACGTCGAGCGGGCGCTCTGGACGGCCCTGCGCTCGGTCGAGGAGAAGGCGGCGCTCGCGCGCAAGCTCATGGCGTCGGCGGAGGAGCGGAACTCTCCCCTCACCGTCGCGATGTACGAGAAACGGCTCCGGGAGGCGCAGGCGAGCGCGCGCACGCTCCGCAGGCTGCTGGGCGCCGAGAAGGCTCGGCTCGTTTCGCCCACGAAACGCCTGCGTGCGACGGCGCCGGCCAAGGCCGGTCGAGGTACTGCTCGCCGCCCGCCGCCCGCCGCCCGCCGCCCGCCGCCCGCCGCCCAAGCATCTTGATAGAGTCAAAGGCATCGGAACACGCGTGCGGGGTCGACGGGAGCCACGGTGAAACGGTCGCGCCGGTCTCGCGAGGCAAGCGCCGGCTCCCGGACTAGACGCGCGAGCCCGAAGGTCGCGAAGCCGCCGCGCCCGAAGGCGCGCCCGCGAATCGCCGGCGTACGCCGCCGCTCCGACAGCCAGTTTCCGATCGTCGGCATCGGCGCATCGGCCGGGGGGCTCGACGCGATGACCCGGCTGCTGCGGGCGTTCCCGAGAGAGACGCGCACGGCGCTGGTCCTCGTCCAGCATCTCGACCCGCGCCACGAGAGCATGCTCGCCGACATCCTTTCCCACGAGACGACGATGCCGGTCCGCGAGGTCACCGACGGAATGGCGGCCCGCCCCCGGCATCTCTACGTCATCCCTCCGAACGCCGCGCTCCAGCTCGTCGACGGATCGTTCCGGATCACGCGGCGGCGCGCCACGCCGGGCCGGCCGCCGCTTCCGATCGACGACTTCCTCGTCTCGCTCGCGGAGATCCGGAAGTCCTCCGCGATCGGCGTCATTCTCTCGGGAACGGCCTCGGACGGCACGCTGGGCCTGCGCGCGATCAAGGCGGAGGGCGGCATCACGTTCGCGCAGGACGAGAGCGCGCAGTTCACGGGAATGCCCCGCGCCGCGGTCGCCGCCGGCGTCGCGGATTTCGTGCTTCCGCCCGAGGAGATCGCGCGCGAGCTCGGCCGGATCGCCAACCATCCGCTGCTCTACCTCGACACGGATACCGCGCAGCGGCCCGACGAGGACACCCTGCGCAAGATCTTCGGGCTCGTTCGCGGCGCGACCGGCGTGGACTTCTCCGTCTACCGGCAGACGACGATCCTGCGCCGGCTGGCCCGCCGGCTCGCCGTCAACAAGATCGTCGACCACGCGGCGTACCTCAAGCTGCTCGGCGAGAACCCGGCCGAGATCGCGGCGCTGTTCGACGACTTCCTGATCTCGGTCACCTCGTTCTTCCGCGATCGCGAGACGTTCGATCTCCTTCGCGCTCGCGTGCTTCCGGACCTGCTTCGGAGCCGCAAGCCGGACCAGTCGGTGAGAGTGTGGGTGCCGGGCTGCGCCACCGGCGAGGAGGCCTACTCGCTGGCGATCTGTCTCGCCGAGCTGCAGGAGCCGAGCCGTCCCGTCGACGTGCAGATCTTCGCGACGGACGTCTCGGAGAAGGCGATCGGCCACGCGCGTCAGGCCGTGTACTCGGCGAGCGCGCTCGCGGACCTCTCGCCGGAGCGGCGGCGGCGCTTCTTCACGCGCGTGGACGGACACTTCCACGTCGCGAAGGCGATCCGCGACTCCTGCGTCTTCGCGCGGCAGAACGTCGCGACGGACCCGCCGTTCTCCCATCTCGACCTCGTGTCGTGCCGGAACCTCCTCATCTATCTCGAGCCCGGTCTCCAGCGCCGGCTGTTCCCCCTCTTCCACCACATCCTGAATCCGGGCGGATACCTCGTGCTCGGATCGGCCGAGTCCGTCGCTCCGTTCGGCGACCTGTTCACGCCCGTCGACAAGCGCCAGCGCGTGTTCGTGAAGCACAAGGCGTCGGGCGCCCGGCCGGTCCCGATCGCGCCGAGTCAGTTCGGGGAGCCGACGCGGTTCGGGCTTCCCACCCACCGCGAGGAACCGAGGCAGAAGCCCGCCGACATGTCGGCGGAGATCGACCGGCTTCTGATCGGGCGCTACGCGCCTCCCGCCGTCGTGATCAACAGCAACCTCGAAATCGTCCAGTTCCGCGGCCGGACCGGCCTCGTGCTCGAGCCGCCGTCGGGCGCGGCGAACCTGAACGTCCTGTCGATGGCGCGGGAGGGGCTGCTCGCGGACCTGCGGGGCGCCATCCACCGCGCGAAGACGACGGGGGAGCGCGTGCGCCGCGAGGATCTCAGGGTGCGCACGAACGGCGGATTTCATAGCGTGAACGTCGAGATCACGCCCCTGAAGACCGACGGCGGGGCCGGCCGCCTCTATCTCATCCTGTTCGAGCTCGCCTCGCGCGGACGCCCCGAGCCCGAGACGCCCGCGGCGCAGAAGGGCCGGGCGCGCGCGGATCGGGCGACCTCGTCGCCGCACCGCGAGGTCGACCGCCTCACGAAGGAGCTCATCTCGACGCGCGAGCACCTGCAGAGCGTCATCGAGGAGCAGGAGTCCACGAACGAGGAGTTGAAGTCGGCCAACGAGGAGATCCTCTCCTCGAACGAGGAGCTCCAGTCGACGAACGAGGAGCTGGACACGGCGAAGGAGGAGCTCCAGTCGGCGAACGAGGAGCTGAGCACCCTCAACGAGGAGCTCCAGAGCCGCAACGCCCTGCTCGCGCGCTCCAACGACGACCTGTTGAATCTTCTCAACAGCATCGAGATTCCGATCGTCATGCTCAACCCGGACGGACAGATCCGAAGATTCACGCCCGCCGCCGCGAAGCTCCTCAACCTCATTCCGGGAGACGTGGGCCGTCCGATCCAGAACATCCGGCCGAACCTCGACGTCGCCGACATCGAGCGCCTCGTCCTGCAGGCGGACGACACGTCCGCTCCGCGCCGGCTCGAGGTCCGGGATCGGAACGGCCGGTGGCACCTGATGCGGGTCCAGTCCTTCCGGACTCCCGACAACAAGAGAAACGGCGTGGTCGTCCTCTTCGTCGACATCGACGCGCAGAAGCGCGAGGAGCTGAGGGCGGCGGCCGCCCGCGACTTCGCCGAATCGATCCTGCAGACGGTTCCGGAGGCGTTCCTCGTGCTCGACGAGGCGCTCGAGGTGCGGGCCGCGAACGATTCGTTCTACGAGTGCTTCCAGACGACGCCCGAGGAGACGATCGGCTGCTCCTTCTTCCGCTTGGGCGGGGGCCACTGGGAGGTCCCCAACCTGCGCGAGCAGCTCGGCGTCGCGGAGCGCCGGGAGATCGAGGTCGCCAGGGACTTCGACCGGATCGGCCGGCGCGTGATCCTTTTGCGCACGCGGCGCGCTCAGCTCGCGGAGCAGGGCACCCACATCCTGATCTCCCTCGACGACGTCACGCAGCAGCGCGAGGCCGAGGCGCAGCTGCTCGCGTCGGAGAACCAGTATCGTTCTCTCTTCGACAGCCAGACCGCGGGCGCCATGGTGCTCGACGCCTCCACCGGAACGATCCTCGAGGTCAACCGCTACCTGACGGAGTTTCTCGGCCTGCCGGCGGAGCAGTTCCTCGGAAAGAAGCCCTGGGAGCTCCCGTTCGTCGGCGGCGCCGAGCGGCTCGCGGACCAGATCGGAAACCGGCCCGCGGAGGGTCCGCCGAGCGACCTCGTCTTCACGAACCGGCACGGGCAGGCCGTCCTGATGGAGGCCATGCAGCGCGTGTTCCTGCCGGGCGGGCGCACGCAGATCACGCTCACCGACGTGACCTATCGGCGGCGCCTGGAGGGCCAGCTGCGGCAGGCGCAGAAGATGGAGTCGATCGGCCGCCTCGCGGGCGGCATGGCGCACGACTTCAACAACATCCTCAACATCATCTCGGCCCACAGCGAGTCGCTGAAGCGCGTCTCGGACCGCCCGAAGGTCGCGGACAGCGCGCGCGTCATCGATCTGGCGGTCGAGCGCGGCGCCGGTGTTGTCCGGCAGCTCCTCGCGTTCGCGCGGCGGGACGACGCCGCGTTTCGTCCGACCTCGATCAACGAGGTCTTCCGGGAGGTGCTCCTCATCGTCCGGGAGACCTTCCCGAAGAACGTGCGCATCCGTCGCGACCTGCCCGCGGGGCTGCCTCCGGTCGTGGGCGACGGGAACCAGCTCCACCAGGCGCTGTTGAACCTCCTCGTCAACGCCCGCGACGCCATGCCGGGCGGCGGCGAGATTCGCGTCGCGACGCGCGAGGTCTCCCAGTCCGAGGTCCGTAGCCGGTTCGCGAACGCCTCGGCCGGCTCGTACGTCCGGATCGAGGTCGCCGACAGCGGCGAGGGCATGGACGAGCGGACGCAGAGCCGCGTCTTCGAGCCGTTCTTCACCACGAAGGAGAAGGGCGCCGGATCGGGGATGGGGCTCGCCGTCGTGCACGGAGTGGTGGCCTCCCACCGCGGGTACGTGGATGTCGAGAGCGAGGTCGGAAAGGGCACGCGCTTCCGGCTCTACTTCCCCGTCCTCGCGCGGCTGCGGAAGGAGCCGGCTCCCCAGGCGCCGCGACGCGTCGCCGCGGGCTCGGAGACCGTGCTCTTCGTCGAGGACGAGCGGATGCTCCTCCAGTCCGTCGCCGAGCTGCTCGAGCAGGAGGGCTACCGCATCATCGGCGCGCGAACGGCGGAGGAGGCGCTCGAGATCTTCCTTCAGAGGCGGCACGAGATCTCGCTCGTCGTCACCGACGTCGAGCTGCCGCAGATGTCCGGCTGGGAAATGTTCCGCAAGATGCGGGAGACCGATCCCGACGTGCGCGCGCTCCTCGTCAGCGGATATCTCGATCCCCCCATGCGCGCACGCCTCCTGGAGGGGGGCGCGAGGGGATTCCTCCGCAAGCCGTACGGGCTGGAAGAGATGATGCGAGCCATGCGCGAGATCCTCGACGACGGCGTCAAGGCGCCGGACGCCGCGGCGCCGCCGATCGAGGCGTCCGCCACGGGGCCGACCGCTGCCGGCGACGGCAAGGCCGCGTCCGCCGAGGCCTCGGATCGCGTCCCGCGGAAGCCGCCACGCCGGCGGAAGGGGCCGAAGCCCCGCTCCGCGTCGGGCTGAGCGGCACGGCGCTCGCTCGCCCGTCGCGAAGGGCACCCGATTACGACCGTTGTGCGCTACGAACTTGACTTGCGCCGTATTTGCGCCCATACTACGCCCCATTAGGCCGATGGGCCGGCCCGACATGGCCATCGGGCGGCCGCGGTGGTTCCCTCGGCCTTACTTATTTAGATTAGAAGCAAAATCATCCGAATAACGTAAGGCAGACGATGAATCTCACCAAACGTCAGAAGGAAATCCTCGACTTCATCCGCGCTTACCGCGGCGACAACGGAATCTCTCCGACGCAGCGTGAGATTCGCGAGCGCTTTCAGCTCTCCTCGTTCGGCACGGTGCAGAAGCACCTGAAGCGACTGGAGGAGAAGGGCGCGCTCTCCCGCGACTGGAATCGCAGCCGGGGAATCGCGCCGAAGGAGGAGCCGCTCGCAAGCAAGGGCGTGCCGCTTCTCGGCCTCGTCGCCGCCGGTCGGCCCATCGAGCCGTTTCCGCAGGAGGAGTCGATCGAAGTGCCGACGACACTGCTGGGCAAGGGCGATCACTACGTCCTCCGCGTGCGCGGCGAGTCGATGATCGACGACGGCATTCTCGACGGCGACTACGTCGTCGTGGCGCGGCGCGACCGCGCCGAGACGGGTCAGACCGTCGTCGCGCTCGTCCGGGGAGAGGCGACGCTCAAGCGCTATTACCCCGAGGGCGGACGGGTCCGCTTGCAACCGGCGAACGCATCGATGAAGCCGCTGCTCGTAGACGGGCGCGACCTGACGATCCAGGGCGTCGTGACGGGGCTCATCCGGGATTACGGCAACGGTCGCGCCTCGCGCTGAGCGCGGCGGGTCGCCGGCCCTTTTCGGCGGCGGGTCTGCTGCTAGAATTCCGCCTTCGAACGGCGACGTACCCAAGTGGTTAAGGGAGAGGTCTGCAAAACCTTTATTCGGCGGTTCGAATCCGCCCGTCGCCTCCAGGAACCGTCGGCGCCGCAAGCAAGCCGTAAGACGTCCAACGAGGATCCAGACCGAACGACCGTCATGCTCGTCGTCCCCGAGTCGCTCCGGCTCCGCTTAACGCGGCACGTTTGAGGGTTTCCGTCTGCCGGAGTGGCGGAATGGGCAGACGCACGGGACTTAAAATCCCGAGGGCCGAAAGGCCCGTGCCGGTTCGACTCCGGCCTCCGGCACCAAACACGACACCATGAGCACTCCCAACGCTGCGGCCCCCGACTTCCAGGATCGGCTCGGATACGCGTTCCGCGACCGCACGCTGCTCGAGCGGGCACTGACGCACAAGTCCTTCAGCAACGAGAACCGCGAGGTGCAGTCGCCGAACAACGAGCGACTCGAGTTCCTCGGCGACGCGGTGCTCGGCTTCGTGATCGGCGAGATGATCTACCGCTCCTTTCCGAACCTGCAGGAGGGCGCCCTGTCGAAGATCAAGGCGCACCTCGTGTCGGCGAACATGCTGTCGGCGAAGGGACGCGTGCTCGAGATCGGGCGCTTCCTGCGGATGGGAGCGGGGGAGGCGCGCTCCGGCGGCGCCGAGAAGCTGTCGTTGCTCGCCGACGCGTTCGAGGCGGTCGTGGCCGCAATCTACCTCGACGGCGGCCTCGCAGCGGTGGAGGCGTTCGCGCGCCGCGTCTTCGAACCGGAGATCTCGGTCATCGACATCGGCGACCTCTCGTTCCACGACTACAAGACGACCCTCCAGGAGGCGGCCCAGGGACTGGGCCTGCCGCTGCCGGAGTACCGCGTCGTCGAGGAGTCGGGTCCCGACCACGAGAAGGTGTTCGTCGTGGAGCTGCACTGGGACGGCGATCCCTTCGCGCAGGGCCGGGGCTCGTCGAAGCGGGAAGCGCAGCGCAAGGCCGCGAAGGAAGCGCTGAAGAAGCTGGGCCGAATCCCGGCGTAGATCACGAGCGGACTGTTCTGAATTCGGGAGAGGAGACTGGAGCGACTTCCCCTCTCATTTCCACGGTCCGCGAAGCGGACCGCTAGAGGTCCGAGCTACGGCGCCTTCTCGAGCCTCTGCAGGAACGCGGACGGCTCCTCGAATCCGACGAGACGCAGCTCCGGAATCTCGTTTCCCGAGGCGTCGAGGAACACGATGGTCGGAACGCCGAGGATCCGGTATTTCTGCGCGAGCGCGACCGTCTCCGCGGCGGCGGCCTTCGTCATGTCCGCCTTGTAGAGGGCGCGCTTCTCGAGGGCCTGCCGCACGCGCGGGTCCGAGAACGTCTTCTTGTCGAGCTCGATGCAGGGCAGGCACCATGACGCCGAGAAGTCGATCACGGTCGGCTTTCCGGCGATGCGGCCTGCGTCGTAGGGCGCCCACGCGGGGCCGCGCACGTCGGCCTCCGCGAGCGGCGAGAAGAAAACCGCCGCCGCGAGGAAGAGCACGGCGACCAATCCGCGGACCGGCAGCCGGAGCGGCATGCGCGAGACGACGAGCGCGGCCGCGCCGATCGCCAGCACCGCCGGGAGCAGCCAGCTCTTGTACGGCTGCGGCAGGGCGTTGCGCAGGAAGTACGCCGCCATCGCGAGGAGCACCCATCCGAAGATCTTCTTGACGCCCTCCATCCACGCCCCGGCCCGCGGCAGCGCCGCGATGCGGCCGGAAAAGGCGGCCAGGAAGAGGAAGGGCAGGCCGAGCCCGAGAGACAGGACGAAGAAGAAGAGGAATCCGAGCGCCGCGTTCTGCGTCGCGGCCACGAACGCGAGGAGCCCGAGCACGACGGGACCGACGCAGGGCGCGGCGACGACGCCGACGAGCAGCCCCATCCCGTACGCGCCCGATACGCCCTGACGCGCACCGGCCTTCTGCATGAGCGCGGTCGGCATCCGCAGGTCGTACAGACCGAACATCGAGAGCGCGAGTGCGATCAGGATCGCGGCGACGCCGGCCAGCACCCATGGCGACTGCAGCGCGACGCCGAACAATCGTCCCGAGAGCGCCGCCACGACGCCGAGCGCCGAGTACATCGTCGCCATTCCGAGCACGTAGATCGCCGCGAGCAGGAACGTGCGCCGGGTATTCCCCCGCGACTGGCC
>DATBBK010000298.1:0-12335 GCA_036271035.1 Thermoanaerobaculia bacterium
CCCTCGGCGAAATAGTCCTGGCTCGGGTCGCCGGAGTAGTTGTCGAGCGGGAGGACGGCGATCGAGCGGATTGGCTGGGTGGCGGGTCCGGCGGCGGTCGATTGCGCCGCGGCTGTGCGCGAGCGCGAGATCCACATGCCGGCGGCGGCGAGGATGATCACGGCAGCGGCGGCTGCAATCCAGCCCTTCCGTCCGCGTGGCGGGATGCCGGCGGAGACCTCGGGCGCGACGACCGGCGCCTCGTTCGCGGAATGGGACGCTGCGGCGGGTACTGGCTCGGCCGCAACGGCCGCCTCGCTGTCCGCGGCGATCTCCAGTCCCGCCCGCCGCAGTCCATCCAGGTAACGCTCGGTGAGGCCGCTCGCGTAGAGCCAGGAGTTGACGAACTCGCGCGCATGCAGCGCGATGTCCGGGTCGAGCCGCCGCAACTCCTGGACCGCGGCCGCGCCCTCGGCGCGGCGTCCGAGGAGTCCGTAGCAGGCGGCGGCCCAGAGCGGCACCCAGAAGAACCCGGGCATGTTCGCGCGCGAGATGTGATCGAGCGCCGCCTCGTAGTTCTCCTCGTGGAATTCTTTTGACACCAGGGCGAAGCGAAGCCAATCGGGAGCGTGGGGGTTGAGCTCCATCGCCCGGCGCACGAGACTCGGACCTCGCTCGAAGTCTCCGCTGCACGAGAACATGTTGCCCATGACGCCGAGCGTGTCGGTGTCGCGCGGATTCAGGGCGACGGCGTGCTCGGCCGCGGCGCGAAATGCGGGGACGTCCCGCCGGAAGAAATGGACCTGGGCGATGACGTTGCGCGCGTGCTGGCACGCGGGGTCGAGGTCCACCGCCTGCTGCGCGGCGCGAAGCGCTCGTTCCAGCGGCTGGGGCCGCGCATTGAAGCCGAAGCAGTACTCGTGCACGTACAACCGCCCCAGGCAGGCCCACACGGACGCATGCCCGGGCTCACGCTCGACGAACTTCTCGAGGTTGTCCCGGACGCGCAGGTGCTCCGCCGGCGTCCCGCGATGCTGATAGCGCCAGTGTCTCAGGACGACGTCGGCGGCCTTGAGCTCGGAGTCCGGCTTGTCTTCGACAGCGGCCGCCATCGACCGAATGAGCGCGCCGGAGGTGTCCGCGACCGTCGCGACGATGCGGTCGGTCAGGTCGTCCTGCAGCGCGAGCGCGTCGGAGGATTTCAGATCGCGGTCATACGTTTCCGCCCAGAGATGGGCGCCCGTCTCCGCGTCCACCAGCTGCACGGCGACCCGCAGCCGGTTGCCCGTCGAGCGCACGCTTCCCTCGATAACGTACCGCGCGCCGAGCTCCGTTCCCGCGGAGCGTACGTCCACCGACTCGCTGGCATAACGCGCCGTCGAGCTGCGGGCGATCACCCTGAGATGTGGGAAGCGCGAGAGGCCGGTAACGACGTCCTCGGTCAGAGCCTCCGCGAGAGCGGTGAGCTCTGCGTCGGCTCCCGCGTACCGGAATGGCAGCACGGCGACCCAGAAGCCCTCATCCGCTGAGATCGAGCTCGACGGCGGACGAGAATCGGGGCGGACTCGCGCCACGGCCGACGCGGGCGCCGCGGCCGCTGTCGCCTTGCCGGCCTCTCGCACGTCGAGACCCGCCTTGCGCAGACCGTCGATCAGGTGCGCGGCGAACCCCAGCTCGAACCACTTCCGGGCATCCTCCGGGAACGTCTCGGCGACCCTCGGCCGCAGCCGGATCGCCTCCTGGACCGCCTGGGCGGCGGCTTCGCGATCCCCGAGCTGCGCGCACGCGGCAGCGATGAGCAGGTGCGCGCCCCAGTGATTCGTCTCGCCGATCTTCAACGCGACTTCCAGCGCGGCCGGATAGTCGCCGCGGTTGTAGGCGTCGTAGAAGTCGGGGTACCAGTACCAACCGGGATGATGTGGGTTGAGCTCTCGGGCGCGCCGCGACAGATCGAGCCCTCGCTTCCATTGTCCCGAGTGCGCCAGCATCTCGCCCACCAGCGCGAGGGAGCTCCCGTCCATGGGATTGAGCGAGACGGTTCGCTCCGCCTCGTGCCGGAACTTTTCGAGCTCCTTGCGGAAGAAGAGCGCCTGGGCGAGCGCGAAGTGAGCCAGCGCGCTGGTCGGCGCGAGGTCGACGGCGCGCCGGGCGGCCTCGAAGCCTCGCTCGAGAGCGTCCGCCTGGAGGCCGAATCCCTGAGCGTAATCCTGGACGCCGAGCAGGCCCAGCATCGCCCAGGCATCCGCGTGGGCCGGCTCTTTCCGAACCGCCAGCTCGAGCGCGGACCGGGACGCGGCGAGGTCGTCCGGCGTCACGCGCTCGAAGTAGCCGAAGCTGCGCAGCAGGGCCTCGCGCGGTGACAGGGACTCCGGCGGCCGGTGGCGCAGCGCGTCGCTCATCGAACGCGGCAGAACTCCGTGCATGTCGGCGACCGTCGAAACGATCCGGGGAACGAGCGCATCCTGGATCTCGAAAACCGCCTCCGGCCGGAAATCCTGGTCGTAGGTATCCGACCAGAGCTGCGCCCCCGTTTGGGTGTCGACGAGCTGCACGGCGATACGCAGCCGCGTTGCGGCCTGTCGCAGGCTTCCGTCGAGGACGTAGCGCGCGCCGAGCTCCTTGCCCGCGGCGCGTCCGTCCGCAGCGTCGGCCGCCGTACGGAGCGTCGTGCCTCGGGAGATCACGCGGAGGTAGGAGAAGCGCGAGAGGCCGCTCGCGATCTGCTCGCTCAAGCCCTCGGCGAGGGCAGCAAGTTCCGCGGCGACGCCGCTGACCTGGAGCGGCAGCACCGCGATCCAGAATCCATCGGCCGTCCGCGTCTCGCTGGAGGCCGTGACGGCGGAGGGCTCGGCCGACTCGCCCTCGTCGGCGATCTCGAGGCCGGCGTTGCGCACTCCGTCGAGGATCCTGTCGAGGAGTCCGCTCGCAAAGTGCCAGACGCGGACGTCCCTGCGGGCGTGTTTCCCAAAGTCGGGATCGAGCGCGAGCAGGTCGCGGACGGCGGCAGCCGCTTCCGTCCGGCGGCCGAGCTGCCCGCAGATCGCCGCGATGACGAGCGGCTGCCAGAACAGGCCCGGCATGTTGACCTGCATGGCGTGCTCGAGCGCGCGCTCGTACTCGCCGCGCTCGAAGTGTTCCCAAATGGGGGCGAAGTGGAACCAGCCCGCATGGCTGGGGTTGAGCTCCATGGCACGGCGGACGATCGCGGCGCCGCGCTGGAACTCTCCCGTGTGCACGATCATCAGTCCGAGGATCCCCAGCGCGTCCGTATTGAGCGGGTTGAGCGCCATCGCCTGCTCGGCCGCCGGGTGAAACGCCACGAGCTCCTGTCGGAAGAAATGCGCCTGCGCGAGCGCCAGCAGCGCGAACGGATTTGTCCGATCGAGCTCCGCGGCCCGTCGAGCTGCCGCCAGGGCGCGGTCCAGCGTGGCCGCATCGGCCTGAAAGCCGAACGTGTATTCGTCGGTGTGCACCAGAGCCAGGCAACCCCAAAGGTCCGACTGACGGGCGTCTCGTTGCACCGCCCGCTCCAGACCGCCCTTCAGCGCAGCGTGAGCCGGCGGCGTCAACAGCTGCCGGTAGGCGAAATACTGGAAGAGCCATTCTGAGGAGGAAAGGTCCGCTTCCGACTTCTCGCGGAGCGCTGCCGTCAACGAGCGCACGAGGACGCCGTAGCTGTCGGCAATGGTCGCGACGATGCGCGCGGCGACGTTGTCTTGAACGTCGAAGATGCCGGCGGCCTGGAGGTCCCGGTCGTATGTTCCCGCCCAGAGCTGCGTCCCCGTGCTTGCCTCGATGAGACGCGCGCTGACGCGTATCGACGCGCCGCTCTTGCGGACACTTCCCTCGACCACGTAGCGCGCTCCAAGCTGTGCGGCGACCGTGCGGACATCCTCGGTTCGCCCCTTCAGATGCGGCGTCGAGGCGCGCGAGACGACCGAGAGATACCGGAATCGAGAGAGGCCCGTGGTGATGCCCTCGGCCAAGCCGTCCGCGAAGGCTTCGAGCTCGGCGTCCGAGCCGGGCCCCTGGAACGGAAGCACCGCAATCCAGGGGATCTCCGCATGAGCGTGACTCGATCCGGATGAAGGAACGGCACGTTCGCGGCGAGGTTGAGGTCGAGCGGCACCCGAAACCATGCCGGAGCCGATCTCGCTTCGCAACTCTCGGAGCTCGTTGTATACGTCGCGCGAAGTCTGGTAGCGGTCGCGCGGCTCCTTCTCGAGAGAGCGGCGGAGCACTCGCGAGAGGTCGGGCGGAACGTCGGCGCGGAGATCCATGACGGACACGGGGCGGTCGCGCAGGATGGAGGAGATCAGGTCCACCGAGGTCGAACCGCGGAACGGCCGCTCTCCCGTCAACATTTCGTAGAGCACGACACCGAGCGAGAAGACGTCGGACCGCGCGTCCACGCGCGCGCCGCGTGCCTGCTCCGGCGACATGTACGCCACCGTGCCGAAGACCTGGCCCTCGCTCGTCAGCTGCGCGGCGCGGCTCTCGGTCGGAGTGCTCGTGAGGTTCGAATTGGAGTCCGACTCCTGGACACGGGCGAGACCGAAGTCGAGCACCTTGACGCGCCCCTCGGCCGTCATCATGACGTTTCCGGGCTTCAGGTCGCGGTGGACGATCCCGCGCTCGTGCGCCGCGGACAGCGCCTCTGCGAGAGGCACCGCGAGGTCGAAGAAGCGTGGCAGCTCGAGCACGCCCTCGCCAAGAATCACGTCGAGAGTTCTGCCCTCGACGAGCTCCATCGCGAGAAATCGCGTCTCACCGGACTCCTCGACCGCGTAGATCGTGACGATGTTCGGGTGGTTGAGCGCGGCGAGAGAGCGCGCCTCGCGCTCGAATCGGGCGAGCCGGTCGGCGTCGCGCGCCATCGCATCGGGAAGGACCTTGATCGCGACCTCGCGACCGAGCTTGACGTCGCGCGCCTTGTAGACCTCGCCCATGCCTCCCGCGCCGAGTGGCGACAGGATCTCGTAGGGGCCGAGCTTCGTGCCGGGAGTCAGGGTCACGGTCCCGGCGGCGGGTTGGCGATGACCCCGACGTTCGCGACCGTGTCGCCCTTCTTCATGGACGGCACCGAGCACACGTAGAGCACGATGCCGGCCTGCGGCGCGCGAGCCTCGAAGATCCTCTTGCCGACGTAGTCGGTCACGTAGCCGAGCTTCATGCCCTTCGCCACGTAAGTCCCGCGGTCGACGAGCGGATAGAAGATGCCGGTCTGCTCGCTCGTGACGGACTGAATGGATTCGATCCACACCGGGTTTTCGACCATCGACGGCTCGCCGGGAAGCATTTTCAAGAGCCGCATGACGGAGAGCGTGCCGTCGACCAGCGCGCCGACGTCCCCCGGCTCGACGGTGCCCGCGTGACCCGCCTCGACGGTGAGCGACGGCTTGCCGCGCGCCGAGGCGGTCGCGTCGAGATACCGCGTCGCCCCGAGATCGGTCGGCCGGTCCGCCGAGATGATGATCGTGCTCAGCCCGAACGCGAGGACCATGCGGCGCGAGGTCTCGTCCTGCTGTGCCTTGCCCGTCTTCACCCAGTAGCTGTAGGGCCGCAGGTCCTCGTCGAGGTCGCCGCCGTGGAAGTCGATCAGATAGTCGCAGCGGTCCACCACCTGCTTCGTCATCGCGTAGAGCGCGCGCTCGGTCTGCGTCCCGTCCGCCTTCCCCGGATAGAAGCGGTTCATGCTTTTTCCGTCGGTCGGGTTCACGTGCGGCACCTTCCGCTCGAACGACGGCGTGTTCAGGAGCGGGACGACGATCACGGTGCCGGCGACGTCGGAGGGGTCGAGATTCTCGATGATCTGCTCGAGCGCGACGATCGAGGCGTACTCCGTGCCGTGCGCCCCCGAGACGAGTGCGAGGACCGGACCCGGCCGCCCGCCGTGCACGACGACGACCGGAATGTCGAGCGCGGCGTCGGAGCCGGCCGGAACGGCGATCACGCCGGTCGCCTTCTGCCCCGGCCTGGCGGACGCCGTGCCGACCGTGAACGACTGTGCGGTGGCCGCGGCCGAGGCGAACGCGCCCGCGAGAACGCAGGCGACGATCGACGCTCGCGTCAGGACGAACCTCGGCGTGGGCACTGGCACTGTCGAGACCTTATACTCCGGTCACGCGCCTCGAAGCGCGCGGGTCTCATGCGCACGGGCTTCGCTCACTTACCCCTCCACGGCGGCCGCGCCCCGGCCTGGCTCTTCGGGCGGATGGTCCGCCTCTCCCGGGAGATCGTCGGCCACGTCGTCGCCGAGCACGGCTCTCCCGAGATCCTCCGCCGCCTCTCCGATCCGTTCTGGTTCCAGGCGTTCGGGTGCGTGCTGGGATTCGACTGGCACTCGAGCGGCGTCACGACGACCGTCTGCGGCGCGGTCAAGGAGGCGGTGCGCGGCAACGAGCGGGACTTCGGGTTCTACGCGGCGGGTGGAAAGGGGGCGACGTCGCGCAGGACGCCCGCCGAGATCGCCGCCGCGGGCGAGCGGCTCTCGCGCGATCCCTCCGAGCTCGCTTACGCGAGCCGCATGGCCGCAAAAGTGGACAGCGCCGCGGTCCAGGACGGCTATCAGCTCTACCACCACGCGTTCTTCTTCACGCCCGCCGGCGATTGGGCCGTCGTGCAGCAGGGGATGAGCGACGCCAACGGCATGGCGCGCCGCTATCACTGGCTGTCGGAGAGCTTGAAGAGCTTCGTCGAGGAGCCGCACGAGGCTGTCTGCTGCGACGCGCGAACGGACGCGTGGAACTTCGTCGCCGAGGAGAGCGCGGGCGTGCGCGTCTCGGCGGCGGCGCTCGCGCGCGAGAAGCCCGAGACGACGCTCGAGGCGCTGCGCACGCTCCCCCTGCTCGATCTGCCCCGCCATCACGAGGTGCGCGAGCAGGACGTCTCGGGCCGCTACCTGCCGAAGATCCTCCTGAAGACGTACGAAAGCGCGCCGCCCGACTTCGAGCGGCTCCTCGGCCTTCCGGGCGTCGGGCCGAAGACGCTTCGCGCGCTCGCCCTCGCCTCCGAGCTCGTGTACGGGACGCCCGTCTCCATGCGCGATCCGGCTCGCTTCTCCTTCGCCCACGGCGGCAAGGACGGTCATCCGTTTCCGGTGGACCGCGAGGCCTACGACCGGACGATCTCGGTCCTGCGCCACGCGCTCGACCGCTCCCGCGCGGATCGCAGCGACAAGGTGGGTGCCCTCAAGCGGCTCGCGGAGTTCGCGGTGGACGCGGACCCCCTTCGAACGCCTACTTCTTGAGCGCCGCCGGCCAGTTCACGACCAGATCCAGCATCCGCGACGTGCTCTTCACGACCGGCACGCCGACGAGAAAGCGCTCGCCGTCGGAGGTCACGTCCCATGCCAGGCCTCCTTCCTCGGTCATCTGGAACAGGAACCTCGGCGTACCCGTGCGGACACCGTGCGAGGTATCGACGTCGACCGCCAGGATCCGATCGTCGAAGTCCTCGTACACGATCTCCTTGCCGTCGCGGGTCCATCGCGGCGCGAGGCCCCCGTTCGTCGAGACCTGGACCCGGCCCCTCGCCTCGGGAAACGAGATGACGTAGACCTCCGAGCGCCCTGACTCATCCTGGTCGTACGTCACCCAGCGCCCGTCGGGCGAGAAGCGCGCCGTGAAGCCAAAGTCCTTCACAGAGTGCGGCACGACGATCACCGTCTTGCGCGGCGGAGACAACGAGATCGCCGCGAGCTGCTCGCGCCGGCTGCCGGCCGCCTCTCGATCCAGGTGCAGGATCCAATCGTCCTTCGACCAGTCCGCGGGAAACCGCTGACCGACTTCGTCCGTCACCATCTCCTCGCCGCCTGAACCGTCCGCGGCGCGCACGACGATATCGGCCTGATGCTTCAGATCCGTCTGGCACACGATCCTCGTGCCGTCCGGCGACCAGACCGCGCCGAGATGGTCGCCGGGCGGCGCCGTCAGCCGGGTCCGGACGCCGCGCGCCACGTCGGAGATCCAGATCTGCATCGTCTGACTTCCGGGATCGAAGATCGACTCGGCCACGCGCGACGCGTCCGGCGCCAGCGCGAAGGTGAACATCTGCGACGGATCACCGACGTCGCCGGTCTTCGTGCCCTTGCGGTCGAACCACTCGAGGCGCCGCTCCTGCGGCGACGTGTCCATGAGCAGCGTTCCGTTCGATGAGACCGAGTAGTCGGCGAATCCCGCGAAGTCGCCGTAGGGCGCGACCTGGTCGGCGAGCGTGATCGGCGTACCGCTCGTCTCGAGGCGCGCGGGATCGAAGGGCTGCGCGACGAGGACCCCGCCGTAGTTCCCGCCGCGGACGAACAGGAGGTGACCCTGGGAGTACTGCGCGTTGTACTTCGTGACGACGAGCGGCTTCGGCGGTCCGCCGTCCAGCGAGCCGACCCAGAGGCGATTCGCCGGGTCCTGGTCCGCTCCGGCGACGTTCAAAGCGAGGAAGAGGAAATGCTTCCCGTCCGGCAGGAAGAACGGGTAGCGGTGCGCGGTCTCGCCGCGCGCGGCGTCGAGCTTCGTGACGGCCGTCGGGGCGCCCCCCGAGATCGGCAGCCGCTGGATCGGACCGGCCGGCCCCGCGAAGACGATGTCTCCGTTCGGCGCCCAGGCTCCGCCCACGCCGTCCGCGTCTGCCAGCGCGAGCGGGGATCCGCCGTTGAGGTCGGTCCGCTTCAGCTTGCCGTCGGCGAAGAAACCGATCGAGCGCCCGTCCGGCGACCAGAACGGCAGCAGGCCATTCTCGGTCCCGGCGATCGGCGCCGATGCCGGCGCGTCGAGCGCGCGGAGCCAGAGCTGGTCCTTTCCGGACGCGGCGCGGCCGCCGAAGACGAAGCGGCTTCCGTCCGGAGAGAGGACGGCGTTGTGCAGGGAAAGCTTCTCCGGCAGGAGAATCGCGGCGCGGAGGCCGCGGGGCGGCTCGGCCGTTTTCGAGCGCGAAAGCCCGAACCACGCCGCGGCGGCGATCGCGACGGCCGCCAACCCCCACGCGATCCGCTCGCGGTTCCGGCGCCGGGCCGCGACGGGCTGCGGCGCGGCGACGCCCGCCGACGACCCCTCGGCGATCCACTTCAGCTCCTTGCCGACGTCTCCCGCCGACTGCCACCGCTCCTCGGGGTCCTTCGCGAGGCACGTCTTCACGACGCGGTCGAGCGCCGGCGGCGTCATCGGCGCGATCTGCGAGATGGGCTCGGGCTCGTCCCGCAGGATCGCCGAGATCAGCGACGCCTGCGTCATGCCGGCGAACGCCTTGCGGCCCGTCGCCATCTCGTAGAGCACCGCGCCGAGCGCGAAGATGTCGCTGCGCGCGTCCGCGTCCCTCCCCTCGAGCTGCTCGGGGGACATGTACTGGAAGGTTCCGAGGACCGTTCCCTTCTCCGTGAGGTTCTCCGACACGCGCGTCGGAAGCGCGGTGTCGCCCCCTGCGGCGGCGCCCTGCATCTCCTTCGCGAGGCCGAAGTCGAGCAGCTTGACGCCGCCCTTCGTCAGCATGACGTTGCCGGGCTTCAGGTCGCGGTGGACGATCCCCTGACGGTGCGCGCGGTCGAGCGCGTCGGCGATCTGCATTCCGAAGCGGAGCGTCTGCTCGAGCGGCAGCGGCCCCTTCGCGAGACGCAGGGCGAGCGTCTCGCCCTCGAGAAACTCCATGACGAGGTAATCGGTGTCGTCCTGCCGGCCGACGTCGTAGAGGTTGCAGATGTGCGGGTGGGAGAACTGCGAGACCGTCTTCGCCTCCCGCTCGAAGCGCTGGCGGATCTCCTCGGAGGCGGAGAGGGCTGCAGGGAGCACCTTGATCGCCACCGTCCGCTCGAGCCGCGTGTCGCGCGCCTTGTAGACCTCGCCCATTCCCCCGGCCCCGACCTGGGAGAGGATCTCGTAGGGACCCAGCTTCGTTCCGGCGGAGAGGGTCATCGTCGCTCCGGCTCGGGCGTCCAGTTCGTGACGATACGGATGCTCGGCGCCTCGACGCTTCCGGAGCTGTTCACGAGGAATCGCTTCCCATCCGGCGCGATCTCGAAGGCGCCGGAGACCCGCGGACCCGTGAAGAGCTGAACCGGGAAGAGCGTCTCGGCCTTCTTCAGGCGGAGCGTCGACCCCTGAGTCTCCACCGGCGCCGACATCAGCTCGTTGTCCTGGGAGACGAAGTACAGCGTCCGCCCGTCGGGCGACCAGCGCGCGTGGGTGCCGCCCGCCGCCGAGACCTGCTGCCGGTCGGTGCCGGATGGAAACGCGACGACGAAGACCTCGAAGCGGCCGCCCTGGAGCTGGCTGAACGACATCCAGCGCCCGTCCGGGGAGATCCGGCCGTCGGTCTGGAGTCCTGTGGCTTCCAGCATCGCGGACGCCTTGTCGGGGGCGTCCAGGGGATAGAGCCAGATCATCGTCGCGCCGATGGCGCCCCGATCCGCGACGATGTACTTGCCGTCGGGCGAGAGGTCCGTCGGCTCGATGCGGATCTTCGAACGCGCGATCTCGACGACCTTGCCGCCTCCGAACGCGGAGCGGCGCAGCAGCTTGTAGTCCGATCCGACCGTCGCGCTCGTGCCGCTCACGTACAGGATCTCCGACCCGTCGCGCGTCCACAGTGGCGTCAGGATCACCTGCTCGCTCGTCGTCAGCCGCGTGCGGAAGCCGCGGTCGAGCTCGTAGACCCAGAGGTCGCTGTTCGGATCGCCCTCGATCACGCTTGCGCGCGTGCCGTCGGGTGAGAGGCGCAGCGCGTAGCTGTTGTTGGGCTCGCCGACTTTGGCCCCGACGTGCCCCTGGGGATCCATCCACTGGAGCTGGCCGCGGGCCTGCTCCTGCGCCGTCTGATAGACGAGGATCCCATTCGACGACACCGAGAAGATTCCCCGCCACGTCCCGTAGTCGAAGTTGGCGTCGTCCGGAACGCGCCGGGCCTTGCCCGTGACACGGAGGCGTCCCGCGTCGAACGGCCACGCGACGAGGTGCCCCTCACTGACCGACAGCAGCCAGCCTTCGAAGACCTGCGCGTTTCCGTACGACGCGAGCAGACGCGTCGAGGGGCCGCCGTCCACCGACACGACGTAGATCCCCGATGACTCCGAGCGCGGGTTGATGTGGCTCGCCGCGAGGTAGAGGACGTGCTTCCCGTCGGGGAGCAGCCACGGCCAGCGGTGCGTGCTGTGCTTCGACTTGTCCACCTCGGTGATCGCCTTCGCCGGTCCGCCGGAAGCGGCGACGCGCCACAGCCCGCCCTGGAAGTCGGGCGTGTAGACGATCGTGCCGTCCGGTCCCCAGGCGCCGCCCCGCGGCGTGGGCGCGTCGGCGAGAGCCTGCGACGGTCCGCCGGCCGCCTCGACGGTTCGGAGCTTGCCGTTCGAGAAGAAACCGAGCGAACGGCTGTCGGCGGACCAGAACGGAAACGTCGCACCCTCGGTCCCGAGAACCGGCATCACGTCGCCGGTGCGCAGCGAGCGCAGCCAGAGCTTCCCTCCGGCGCCGAACACGACGCTCGCGCCGTTGGGGGACACGACCGGCGGCGCGGCCTGGTCTCCCGTCAGCTGCCAGGACGTCTTCGTCGGCGGATCGAGAAAGGCGTGCACGGGCTCGGGTCGCGCGCCGCGGTCGCGGAGCAGGCCGATGGCCATGCCGATCGCCGCGAGAGCCAGGACGGCCGCGGCGATCCATGCGAGGCGGCCCGTGCGGCGCCGCGCGGCCGCCGGCGACCCGGCCGCGGGAGCGGCGACACCCGCCACGGAGCTCTCCGCGATCCAGCGGAGCTCCCGCCTGAGGTCGCCCGCCGACTGCCACCGCTCCTCCGGGTCCTTCGCGAGACACGTGCGCACGACGCGGTCGAGCCCGGCCGGAGACGTCGGCTGCAGCTGCGCGATCGGCGGAGGGTTGTCCCGCAGGATCGCCGAGATGAGCGACGCCTGGCTCGTGCCGGCGAACGCCTTCGTCCCCGTCGCCATCTCGTAGAGCACCGCGCCCAGCGCGAAGATGTCCGTTCGCGCGTCGGCTTCGCGGCCCTCCAGCTGCTCCGGCGCCATGTACTGGAACGTGCCGAGGATCGTCCCCTCCTGCGTCAGCGCGGCCTTCGTCGGCAGAGACGTCAGGCTCTCCGCCTTCGCCGCCGCTGGCTCGAGCGCCTTCGCGAGCCCGAAATCCAGCAGCTTCACGCCGGACTTCGTCAGCATCACGTTGCCGGGCTTCAGGTCCCGGTGCACGATCCCCTGCCGGTGCGCGCGATCGAGCGCGTCCGCGATCTCCTGCCCGTACCGGAGCGTCTGCTCGAGCGGCAGCGGCCCCTTCGCGAGACGATCCGACAGGGTCTCCCCCTCGAGCAGCTCCATCACCAGGTACTCGACGTCGTTCTCTCTCCCCACGTCGTACAGGGCGCAGATG
>DATBBK010000299.1:0-9347 GCA_036271035.1 Thermoanaerobaculia bacterium
CTCGGACCTCCAGCAGAGCGTGCTCGACGCGACGGTCGCCGGCAACCAGGCCTACCTCGCGGCGTGGCAGGCGGGCTCGATCCCGCCCGGCATTCCGTTCTCGAGACCCATCTTCGCGCACCTCGGAACGCGCGAGCCGTACCACGCGCAGGCGGTCCCCTACTTCGACTCGACCGATCACATGGTCTTCAACGACCCGTGGGTCGGCGTGCCGGGCACGACGCTGACGAACTGGCCCGACGAGTACATCCACTCCTCGTCCGACGACCTCGAGCACGTCGATCCGACGCAGCTGAAGCGCAACGCGTACGTCGTCGCGGCGACGGCGTGGTGGCTCGCGAGCGCCGGGCCGAAGGAGATCGACGCGCTCGGCGCCTTCGTGGCCGCGCGCGGCGCCGGCCGCCTTGCGCGCGACGCGGAGACGGGCCGCGCGTGGATCGCGAGCGGCTCGGGTGACGACGCGTCCCGCCGACGCGCCGCCGCCGACCTTCTCGCCGTATCGCTCGAGACCGACCTCGCGGCGGTGGACTCGGTCCGGCAGATCGGCGCACCCGGGGACGCCGCGGGCCTCGCGGCGCAGGCCGACATGCTGCGCTCGGTCGCGAAGACCCTCTCCGCGCAGCTCGGACCGGCGCCCGAGGGCTCGGATCCCGCGATGACGCGCCTCGCGTCGAGGGTGCCGCGCCGCGCGCCGGCGACGCTGTCGGAGTGGATCGCCCTGCAGCACGCCGCGCAGGAGAAGCGCACGGCCGCGGCGCGCGCGAAGCGCGAGGCCGCCGATGCGGAGGCGGCGGGCCCGAAGTCCGCGAAGAAGACCTCCAGGCCTCCCGCCCCGAAGCCGGACGAGGCCGACGGCGGGGACGAGCATGCGCTCTCGCCGCTCATGGGCGACGCGGTCTTCGGCTTCGTGGACGGAAAGCGCAACGCGGCGGAGATCGCCCGCCGCGTCTGCGCGGAGGCGTTGTCGGCGGGCTGGTGGTACTACGGCGAGACGACGCCGGAACGCGTCGAGAAGTACCTCCAGGCGCAGGTCAGGGCCGGGCTGCTCGCCTGGTGACGGTCGCCGTGGAACGTATTAGCCGACGCTAATATGTCGGGCAGGGGAAGCGCGAAGTGGAGCTACTTCCACTTCCCTGGCACCCAGTACCAGCCCTGCTTCGTCTCCCTCCAGTAGCCCGGTCGCCACTTGGCGTGCGGGCGCGGCGCCGGCTGCCAGCGGCCCGGGACCCAGAAGTATGCCGAGCCGTCCCAGCGATAGTAGCCCCCCACCCAGACGTAGTCGGGGGCGGGCGCGACGCCCACGACCTCCGCGCGCGCCGGCGGCGGTCCGTGGCGCACGATGACCGCTCCCGTCGGAGGTGGCGGCGGCGGACACGCGGCGACGAGCGCGGCGGCGGCGGCGAGAAGCAGCGCGGCCGCCGCTCGTCTCACTTCCAGTGGCCTTCCTTCCACCAATACCCGTGGTGCGAGTGCGCCCAGTGTCCCGCGACCCACACGGCGTGGGGACGCGGCGGCAGCGCCCAGCGGCCGGGCATCCACACGTAGGCCTTGCCGTCCCAGCGGTGATAGCCGCCGACCCAGATGTATCCGGGTCCCGGCGCCACGACCCGCGTCTCGACGACCGGGGCGGGCGGCGCGATCTTCACGTAAATCGGCACGGCCGACGCGGACGCGGCGCACAGGGCGCCCGCGAGGACCAGGCTTCCGGGGATGCGACCCGCGAACGATCTCTTCATGCGGCGATCTCCTTCGATCATTTTCGTCGGTCGGATTCGCAGATTCCGTGCCAGACGACACACTCTCCGTCCCCGTATTGGACGATCGGGCTCGCCCGACGGTTGACCGGCCGGTCTTTGATTATCGTAGCGCCCGGCGTGAAAGCGATGAAGACGCTCGACGACACCCTCGACCTCGACGCCTTCTGGGCGTCCGTCTCGTCGGCGCCCCGCCGCGCGCTGCTGCTCGACTACGACGGCACGCTCGCGCCGTTCTCCACGGACCGGCTCCAGCCGCGCATGCGCGACGGAGTCGCCGAGACGGTGACCGACATCGCGCGCCTCGGCCGGACGCGCGTCGCGATCGTCAGCGGCCGCGGCGCGCGCGAGCTGCGCTCGCTGCTTCCGCCCGACCTTCCCGCCGAGGTGTGGGGCTCGCACGGGCTCGAGCGCCTCGAGCCGTCGGGCACGTATGCGGCGCCGCCGCTCGAGCCGCGCGCCGCGGAGCTCCGCGACGCGTTCGGCCGCTGGGTGCGCGAACGAGGACACGAGCTCAATCTCGAGATGAAGCCCTTCGGCTTCGCGCTCCACCGTCGCGCCGATCCCGACGCGTACGATCGCCTCCGACCCGAGACGCTCGCGAGGTGGCGCGCGGAGGCGGCCGCCGCAGGGTTCGACTTCCTCGAGTTCGACGGCGGATTCGAGTTCCGACCCTCCGGCCGGCACAAGGGCGAGGTCGTCCGCTATGTGCTCGCGGAGGAGGGGCCCGGTGTCGCGGCCGCGTACCTCGGTGACGACTGGACCGACGAGGACGCGTTCGACGCGCTGCGCGCCGCGGGCCGAGGCCTCTCCGTCCTGGTGCGCGCCGAGGTCCGGCCGACGCACGCCCGTGCCTGGATCGCTCCGGAGGAGCTCGGCGATTTTCTCCACCGCTGGTCCGAGGCGTCGCCTCGCTCCTGACGCCGGGACTGCGGCGCGATCTCGCGCCAACCTCGCCGGCCGATCGCGGCGTGGCCCGCGCGTTCGGATAGGCTTCGCGCAGATGCCCCCGACACGAAAGCGCCGCAAGAAGGTCGCGCCGAAGTCCCACGGCCTGACCGCGGCCGAGGTCGCCTCCGGCGAGCCCTCCGACGCCGTGCGCGCCCTCGCCCGCGAGATCGCCGACGACGGCGGCGCGGCGCTCGCGACGTACCGCGACCCGCTCGGCGGGCACTGGCAGGTCCTGGCCGCCCTCCCGATCGACACGGTGGAACCGACGCCGTTCCAGCGCGACCTCTCCGACACGCACGTCAAGCGGCTCACCGGCGTGCTGGGCGCGCTCGGCCGCTTCCTCGACCCGATCATCGCCGTGCGGGGCGACGGCAAGTACTGGACGCCGAACGGGAACCACCGCCTCGCCGCGCTGCGCGCGTCCGGCGCGAAGTCGGTCGTCGCCCTCGTCCTGCCCGAGCCCGAGGTCGCGTACAAGATCCTCGCGCTGAACACGGAGAAGGCGCACAACCTGCGCGAGAAGGCGCTCGAGGTGATCCGTATGGCGCGGGACCTCGCCGGTCGCGACAAGCGCTCCGAGAAGGACTACGAGCTCGAGTTCGAGGAGGCGGCGTACCTGACGCTCGGCCTCTGCTACGAGAAGAACGGCCGGTTCGCCGGCGGCGCGTACCACCCGGTGTTGAAACGGATCGACCACTTCCTCGACGAGCCCCTGCCGAAGGCGCTCGGAGCCCGGGAGAAGCGCGCCGGGGCGGTCATGGAGCTCGAGGAGGCGGTCGGCGAGGCCATGAAGGCGCTCAAGGACCGGGGGTTCGAGAGCCCGTATTTGCGCGCCTTCGTCGTGGCGCGGATCAACCCGCTTCGCTTCTCGAAGGCGCCGAATCCCGACTTCGACGAGACGATCGACAAGATGGCGGCGTCCGCGAAGAAGTTCAAGGCGGACAACGTCAAGCCGGAGCAGCTCGCGAAGGCGGGCGGCGCGCCGGACGCTGAATGAGGTCATAGGTCATAGGTCGTAGGTGCTCCACGACCCGCACTTTTCTACGACCTAAGACCTAAGACCTAAGACCTTCGGAAGGAGCGTCATGAGACCGAGCCATCTCGTCATGGGAACCACGCTTCTGATCGCCGCACTGTCGCTGCGGGCCCAGCCCGTCGACCTCGCGAAGGCGAAGGTCGTCGACCTCACGCATCCCTTCGACGACAAGACGATCTACTGGCCGACGTCGCCGTCGGCGTTCGAGATGAAGTCGCTCGCCCACGGGCCGACGCCGGGCGGCTGGTTCTACGCGTCGAACTCGATCTGCACGCCCGAGCACGGCGGCACGCACCTCGACGCGCCGCTGCACTTCTCGCAGGGCGGCCGGCCCGCGGACCAGGTTCCGCCGCGCCAGCTCATCGCGCCCGCGGCGGTCGTCGACGTCTCCGCGAAGGCGGCGGCGGACCCCGACTACCGGCTCACGGTCGACGACGTGAAGGCGTGGGAGAAGAGTCACGGCGCGATCGCGCCCGGCACGATCGTCCTGCTGCGCACCGGCTGGAGCAAGCGCTGGCCGGACAAGAAGGCCTACCTCGGCGACGACACGCCGGGAGACGCGTCGAAGCTCCACTTCCCTTCGTACGGCGCCGAGGCCGCGCGGTATCTCGTATCCGAGCGCAAGGTCGGCGCGATCGGCGTCGACACCGCCTCGATCGACTACGGCGCATCGAAGGACTTCCAGGTCCACCGGATCGCGTCCGCCGCGAACGTGCCGGGCCTCGAGAACGTCACCGAGCTCGACGCCGTGCCGGCGACGGGCGCCTGGGTCGTCGCGCTGCCGATGAAGATCGCCGGGGGCTCGGGCGGACCGCTGCGGATCGTGGCGATCGTCCCCTGAGCACGGCGCGCCCCTCCGCTCCTTTGGCGATCGAGGTCACCGGCCTGACGCGCCGCTTCGGCGACGTGGCGGCCGTGAACGGACTGTCCTTCTCCGTCGCGCGGGGCGAGATCTTCGGCCTTCTCGGGCCGAACGGCGCCGGCAAGACGACAACGATCCAGCTCCTCCTCGGGCTGACGACGCCGACGGCGGGCGACATCCGCGTGCTCGGCCTGCCGCTCGCGACGCATCGCCGCGAGATCCTCCAGCGCTGCAACTTCTCGTCGGCCTACGTGTCGCTACCCTCGAACCTCACCGTCCGCGAGAACCTCGAGGTGTTCGCGCGGCTCTACGCGGTGCCGGATCGCGCGCGCCGCATCGCCGAGGTGCTCGAGCTCTTCGAGATCGCGGACACCGTGAAGCGGCTGACCGGCGCCCTCTCCTCGGGCCAGGCGACGCGGCTGAACCTCTGCAAGGCGTTCCTGAACGACCCGGAGGTCCTCTTCCTCGACGAGCCGACCGCCAGCCTCGACCCGGACATCGCGGAGAAGGTCCGCCTGACGCTCTCGCGGATCCAGCGCGAACGGTCGGTGACCATGCTCTACACGTCCCACAACATGCGCGAGGTCGAGATCCTCTGCGACCGCGTGCTGTTCCTCTCGCGCGGCCGCGCGGTCCGCCAGGGCACCCCCGCCGAGGTCCTGGCCGACTCGCGCGCGGAGTCGCTCGAGCAGCTCTTCATCGCCATCGCGCGGGACGGCGAGGTGCGCGACGTGCGCGGCGAGGAGGCGAGCGAGTGATCGGGCGCATCACCGCGATGCTCCTGCGCTACCTGTACCTCTACCGGCGCAGCGCCGCGCGCGTGATGGGCGTCGTGTTCTGGCCCGTGATGGACCTGCTCGTCTGGGGATTCGTGACGTCGTACCTCGAGAAGGCCGCCGTCCCCCCGCCCGTGCTGTTCCTGCTCGGCGCGGTCATCTTCTGGGACGTCTTCTACAGCTCGGCACAGGCGATCACGCTGTCGATCACGGAGGACATCTGGGGCCGCAACATCCTCAACGTGTTCGTGTCACCGATCCGCGTCTCGGAGCTGATGGTCGCGACGTCGGCCCTCGGCTGCCTCCGCGCGCTCACCAGCGCAGCCCTGCTCTCGGTGCTCGCCGCGCTCTTCTACGGCTTCCGGATCGCGTCGCTCGGCCTCGCGCTCGCGCCGTTCCTCGCGTCGCTGCTGCTGTTCGGGTGGGCCGTCGGAATGATGACGACGGCGCTCATCCTGCGCTACGGCCAGGCCGCCGAGGCGCTCATCTGGGGCGTGCCGTTCCTCATCCAGCCGCTGTCCGCGGCGTTCTACCCGGTCGCCGTGCTGCCGGCCTGGCTTCGTCCCGTCGCGCTCGCGATTCCTGCGACGCACGTCTTCGAGGGCATGCGGGAGGTCCTCGCGGGCGGAGCGTTTCCGGCGGGCCGCCTGGCCGCGGCCTTCGCGCTGAACGCCGTCTACATCGCGGCCGCGGCCGCGTTCTTCGGGTGGATGCTCGGCCGGGTGCGGGAGAAGGGCTATCTCGCGAGACTCGGGCTCGAGTGATGTAATCCCGCGCGTGCCGGCGCCGCACCCTTTCGGACTCCATCGCTCGATCGACCCGCCCGGCTCCCTGCCGCAGGCGGCACGGCGGCTCGACGCGACGCCGCGCGCGCTCGAGAACGAGCTCGCGATCGACGTCCGCGCGCTGTCGATCGACTCGGCCTCGTTCCGCCAGCTCCGCGAGACCGAGGCGCGGAGCGGCGAGAGCGTGAAGGACCAGATCCTGCGGATCGTCCGCGAGCGGGGCAAGATGCAGAACCCGGTCACCGGCTCCGGCGGAATGCTCGTGGGGCGCATCCGCGAGATCGGCCCGCGCCACCCGGCCGCATCGCGCCTCTCCCCCGGCGATCCCGTCGCCACGCTCGTCTCGCTCACGCTCACTCCGCTGACGCTCGACGCGATCCGGGAGGTCCATCCCGATGGGCGCGTCGAGGCCTCGGGGACCGCGATCCTCTTCGAGCGGACGCTCTGGGCGCGGCTGCCGGAGGACTTTCGCGAGGAGCTCGCTCTCGCCGTCTTCGACGTGGCGGGCGCTCCCGCGGCGGTGCTGCGCGACGCGAGCCCGGGTCAGACGGTGCTCATCGTCGGGACCGGCAAGGCGGGCCTGCTCGCGCTCGCCGCCGCGCGCGAGGCGGTCGGCGCCGAGGGACGCGTCGTGGCGGTCGAGCCTTCCGCGGCCGCCGCGGAGCGGGCGCGCTCGCTCGGCTTCGCCGACGAGGTCCTGTCTGTCGACGCCCGGGACGCCGCGGCGATGCTGGCCGCCGTGCACGGGGCGACGGGAGGGCGCCTCGCGGACCTCGTCGTCAACGTCGCGAACGCATCCGGCACGGAGGCCGCAACGATCCTCTGCGCCCGCGACGACGGCGCGGTGCTCTTCTTCGGGATGGCGACCTCGTTCTCCGCGGCCGCCCTGGGCGCCGAGGGCCTCGCGAAGCCGACCCGGCTCTGGATCGGCAACGGGTTCGTCCCCGGGCACGACGAGACCGCGCTCGCGCTGCTGCGGCGGCATCCCGCGCTCGCCCGCGCGTTCGCGGACCTCGCGGGCGCTCCCCGCTTCCCGAAGTCCACGCCGTGAGCGCGGCGCCGCGGCGTGCGCCGCGATGACCGCCGCGGCGAGCCTCACCGATCTCGTCGCCGGATCCGGCGCGAGGCGCGTCGCCTTCCTCGGCCTCGCGAAGAACGTCGGTAAGACCACGGCGCTGCTGTCCGTCCTGTCGGAGCTCGCGCGCCGCGGTGTCCGCGCCGGCACGACCTCGGCCGGGCGCGACGGCGAGGAGTTCGACGCGATCACCGGCGAGCCGAAGCCGCGCTTCCGGATCGCCGCGGGCCAGCTCGTCGCGTCGGCGGCGAGCACGTTCGAGGCCGCCTCGTTCGCGACGCGCGAGCTGGCCACCCTGCCCTTCGCGACGCGCTTCGGGCCGATCCAGATCCGGCGCGCGGAGGGCGACGGCGAGCTGGAGGTGATCGGACCGTCCACCACGTCGCAGCTCGCCGCGACCGCCGCCGCGCTCGAGGAGGCCGGCGCGGAGCGGCTCCTCATCGACGGCGCCGTGGGTCGGCGGGCCTTCGCGGGCGCGCGCGTCTCCGACGGCGTCGTGCTCTCCGTCGGGATGGCCGTCGCGAGAACGCTCGAGGCGGTCGCCTCGGCCGCTCGCGCGGCGGCCGAGCTGGTGCGCCTGGGGTCGCCGGGGGAGGGCGCGCCGATCCGCGCGCACGCCGGCGCGCTCACGGACGACGCGCTCCACGCGGCGCCGCCTCATCCGGGCGAGGCGCTCGTCGTGGAGGACTTCACGTGCGTGTTCCTCTCCCCCGCCGCGCGCCGGGCGCTCGAGGAATCGGGCGTGATCCTGGCGGTGCGCCGGCCCGCGCGTCTTATCGCGGCGACGTCGAACCCGACGGCTCCCGCCCGCCCGCCGCTTCCGGCGCGCCGGGTCTTCGAAACGATTCGTTCGGCGCTCGATTCCACCCCGGTCTTCGATCTCGTGGCTGACCTGCAGTCCTGAGTCCGAAGGCAACCGGCTCACGGCTTACGGCTTACGCCCACGGCCCCCCCGACCCGGTCCCATATACTTTCGCCCTCATGACCCCCAAGCTCGGCCTCGATCCCGAGCGGATCGCGCGCTGTCGCAGCCTGGCGCGGTCCGTCGCCGACGGGGTCCGGCGCGAGACGGAGCCGTACACGACCGTCGCGACCGAGCGCACCGTGCTGCGGCTGCTCGGCGTCGACGGGGTGGACGCCGAGGAGGTCCCGATCCCGAACCGCGTTGTCGCGGCGCTCGCCGTTGCGGGCCACCTGCCGCAAGGCGCGGCCGTCTGGGTGGGCAGTGCGCTCGCCGCCGGCGCTTCCGGCGTCGCCGATGCGGCCGCGAGGCTGTCAGATCCGGTCGCCGCGGCGTCCGTCCGCGAGCACCCGCGGTGGCGCGAGGCGATCGCGCCGCTCGTGGAGGCGGGCCTCGGGCGGATCCGCGCCAACCGGGCCGAGCGCGAGCGGCGCATCGCGTCGCACCCGCCCGACGAGACGCCGCTGCTGTACGCGATTGTCGCGACAGGGAACATCCACGAGGACGTCGTCCAGGCGGAGGCGGCCGCGCGCGCGGGAGCGCAGTGCATCGCGGTGATTCGCTCGACGGCGCAGTCGCTGCTCGACCACGTCCCCTACGGCGCGACGTCGTCCGGCTTCGGCGGGACGTTCGCGACACAAGAGAACTTCCGGCTGATGCGGGCCGCGCTCGACCGTCTCGAGGGCGAGATCGGGCGCTACGTGCGCCTCGTCAACTACGCGTCGGGGCTGTGCATGCCCGAGATCGCCGCCATGGGCGCGTTCGAGCGGCTCGACTTCATGCTGAACGACGCGCTGTACGGGATCATCTTCCGGGACATCAACCCGCTGCGCACGCTCATCGACCAGAGCTTCTCGCGGCGCATCAACGCCGTGGCGGGCGTCGTGATCAACACGGGCGAGGACAACTACCTGACGACGGCGGACGCCGTCGAGCAGGCGCCGGCCGTCCTCGCGTCCCAGTTCATCAACGAGCGCCTGGCGAAGGACGCCGGTCTCGAGGACTGGCAGATCGGTCTCGGCCACGCGTTCGAGATCGACCCGACGCACGAGGACGGGCTGCTTCTCGAGATCGCCCAGGCCGAGGCCGCGCGGGAGATCTTCCCCGCCGCCCCGCTGAAGTACATGCCTCCGACGAAGCACATGAC
>DATBBK010000300.1:0-6652 GCA_036271035.1 Thermoanaerobaculia bacterium
TTGCTGAGTCGTATCGAGGGGCCCGAGGACCTCAAGTCGCTGACCTACGAGCAATTGGCAGAGGTCGCGCAGGACTGCCGGGACATCATCATCCAGACGATCACCAAGACCGGTGGTCACCTCGCGTCCAACCTCGGAGTCGTCGAGCTGACCATCGCCCTGCATCGCGCCTTCGACAGCCCGAAGGACCGTCTCGTCTGGGACACCTCCAACCAGTGCTACACCCACAAGCTCGTCACGGGCCGCCGGGACCAGTTCGCCACGATACGGACGCCGGGCGGCCTGTCCGGGTTCGCCGAGCCGACCGAGAGCGCTCACGACACCCTCGCCGCCGGCCACGCCGGCACCGGTCTCTCCTACGGGCTCGGGATATCCATGGCGCTTCAGGGCGCGCCGGATGAGCCGTTCGTCACGGTGATCGTCGGCGACGGCGCCCTGACCTCCGGCCCGAGCTACGAGGCGCTCAACAACATCGTCCACATCAAGCCCAAGCGGCTCATCGTCATTCTGAACGACAACGGCTGGTCGATCTCCGAGAACGTCGGCTGGCTCGCGCACTGGCGCAACCGCTTCGAGCTCCATCCGACGTACCAGAAGTTCATCGAGGCGGGACACAGCTTCTTCAAGCGGCTCCCCAAGGGCGACAAGGCCTGGGAGCTCGCCCGCAAGCTCAAGAGCTCCGTCGAGGGCCTCTTCTTCCCGAACCTGATCTGGGACGAGCTCGGCTTCCACTACGTCGGGCCGGTGAACGGCCACGACTACCGCGAGCTCGAGGAGGCGCTGGCGCGCGCCCGGGAGGTCTCGAAGGACGGGACCCCGGTCGTCATCCATGCGCTCACCCACAAGGGCCGCGGCTTCCAGCAGGCCGAGCAGAACCCGTCGAAGTTCCATCAGCCGGGCACGCCCACGGGCATGGGGGGCGCTGGCGTGCGCTTCACCTACTCGCAGGTCTTCGCGAAGACGCTGATCGCGATGATGGAGAAGGACCCGAAGATCGTCGCGATCTCGGCGGCGATGCTCGAGGGCACCGGCCTGATCGAGGTCAAGAAGAAGTTCCCGGACCGGGTCTACGACGTCGGCATCGCCGAGGAACACGCGGTCATCATGGCCGGCGGCATGGCGAAGGCCGGACTCAAGCCGGTCGTCGCGATCTACTCGACTTTCTTGCAGCGCTCCTACGACCAGCTCATCCACGATGTCGCGCTCTGCGAGCTCCCGGTGACCATCTGCATCGACCGCGCCGGCCTCGTCGGCGACGACGGCAAGACCCACCAGGGCATCTTCGACATCGCGTACACGCGCGCGATCCCGAACATGACGGTCGCGGCGCCGAAGGACGAGAACGAGCTGCAGCACCTGCTCCACACGGCGATAAACTCGGGCCGTCCGTACGTGCTCCGCTACCCGCGCGGCATGGCGCTCGGCGTCGACCTCGACGCGGCGCTCCAGACGGTCCCGACCGGCAAGGGCGAGCTGCTCCGCGAGGGCCGCGATCTGACCTTCTTCGCCTACGGCTCGATGGTCGCCGTCGCGCTGCAGGCGGCCGACGAGCTCGCGAAGCGCGGCATCTCCGTCGGGGTGGCGAACGCGCGCTTCGCGAAGCCGCTCGACATGGACCTCCTCGCGCGAATCGCCGGCTCGTGTCCGCGCATATTGACTCTCGAGGAACACCTCGCGGCGGGCGGCTTCGGCGCCGGCGTCCTCGAGGCGTTCCACGAGGCCGGTCTGCCGACGGAGGGGCTGAGAGTGCACGCGATTCCGGACATATTCGTCGACCACAGCCCGCAGCTGCAGCAGCGGCACACCCTGAAGCTCGACGTCGAGGGCGTCGTCGCGCGGACGCTGGAGCTGTATCCCGATCTCGGGCACGGCTCGGCCCCGGCGGCCGCCGCCGGCGGGAAGAAGAAGTTCGCGGAGACCGTGACGTGGTGAACGAGCAGCAGCCGGATTTTTCGAACGCGAAGGTCGAGCGACTCCTGATCGCGGGACTCCGCGGATTCTGCGCGGGCGTCGTCCGCGCCATCGACGTCGTCGAGAAGGCGCTCGAGGTCATCGACGGGCCCGTCTACGTCCGCAAGGAGATCATCCACAACCGCTACGTCGTCGACGAGCTCCGGGAGAAGGGCGCGCGCTTCGTCGAGGAGGCCGACGAGGTCCCCGACAACGCGTCGCTGATCTTCTCGGCGCACGGCATCGCGCCGCAGGTGCGGGACGTCGCGCGAGAGAAGAACCTCCGCACGATCGACGCCACCTGCCCGCTCGTGACGAAGGTCCACCTCGAGGCGATCCACTACGCCAAGCAGGGCTACACGATCATCCTCGTGGGACATCACGACCACGACGAGACCGTCGGCACCCTGGGCGAGGCGCCCGCCGCGATCCGTCTCGTCGAGACCAAGGAGGATGCGGAGAGGATCACGGTCCCCGATCCCGACCGCGTCGCCTACCTGACGCAGACGACGCTCTCGATCGACGACACCCGCGAGATCCTCGCCATTCTGAAGCGGCGCTTCCCCAACCTCAGGGCGCCGTCGAAGCAGGACATCTGCTACGCGACCCAGAACCGGCAGGACGCCGTGAAGGCCATGGCGCCACACGTCGATCTGCTGCTCGTGCTCGGCGCGCCGAACTCCTCCAACTCGCTCCGGATGTGCGAGGTCGCGCGCGCGAACGGCGTCGCCTCGCACCTGATCGAGCGCGCCAAGGACATCCGCCCCGAGTGGCTCGACGGCGTGAAGGTGCTCGGCCTGACCGCGAGCGCCTCCGCGCCGGAGATCCTCGTCCAGGAGGTCGTCGCTTTCGCCCGCGAGAGCCTGGGCGTGAAAGTCGTCGAGGAGTTCGAAACGGTGAAGGAGGACGTCTCCTTCCCCTTGCCCCAGGAGTTGAAGGCGCTCCTGCCCGTTCGGGTGGGTTAAGAGTCGCATCGCCTCCATCGCGCCGCGCACTGACGTTTCGATTCGCTTTTCGACCATGACCGTTCCTCCGGCGCCCGCCGCGGCCGCCCCCGATCTCGTTCCGCTTCCCGAGGAGGGAAACGGCAAGGCCGCGCGTCCGCGCAGCCGCGCGCTGCGCATCCTGCTGTTCGTCGCCGGAATCGGCGCCCTCGCGGCCCTGGCCGCGCTGGTCGGCTGGGGGCCGATCATGGAGAACCTCGCCCGCATCAACGTCTACTTCTTCGTCCTCGTCGCGCTGTGCGGCGCCGCGCAGCTCTTCTTCACGCTCGGCTGGTGGAGCATCGTCGGCCGCCCGCACCCGATGAGCTTCGCGGAGCTCTTCGCGACGTACCTCGCCGGCGATTCGGTCAACTACTTCACCGGCGTGGGCGGCGAGCCCGTCAAGGCGCATCTGCTCACTCCGAAGATGGACTTCGGGAGAGCGTTCGCCACGATCTGGGTCAACCGCAACGCGGACGTGCTCGGGCAGTGGCTGTTCCTCGCCGTCGGCGCGGTCGTCGCACTGACGCACTTCACGCTGCCCGCGTTCGTGCGCTGGCTCGTCATCGCGGGGCTCACCGTCCTCGGCGCCCTCGCGCTCGGGTTCACCGGGATGCTGCGGCGCGGCTTCTTCGGACCGTTTTTGAGGATGTTCTCGAAGATCCCGGTCCTCCGGAAGAAGCTCCAGCGTTTCGAGCAGGACGCGCACGCGGTCGACGAGAAGATGCGCGTCTACTACCACCGCGAGGAGCACCGGACGCAGTTCGCGTTCGCGGTGCTCTGGGGCTTCATCGGCTGGTGCGGCGGGCTGTTCGAGACCTGGATCGTGCTGCGCCTGCTGTCGCCGTCGCACGGATTCGCCTCCGCGTACGCGGTCGAGGCGCTCGCGATGATCCTCAACAGCATCCTGCTCTTCATTCCGGCGCGGATCGGGACGGCGGAGGGCATCCGCGTCGCCGTGGCCGCCGTCGTCGGCCTGACGCCCGCGCAGGGCGCCGCGTACGCGCTCGTGCGCCGCGCGCGGGAGATCGTCTGGCTCATGCCGGGGTTCGTGATCCTGCTCAAGCACCACCTGATCGACATGGCGCACCTGCGGCTGCAGTCGCTGACCGAGGAAGAACCCACCGCGTGAGCGCCTCCGCTCTGCTGTTCGACTTCGGCGGGACGCTCGACTCCGACGGCGTCCCCTGGAGGGACCGCTTCGCCGCCGCGTGGCGCGACGAGGTCGGCTCCGTCGAGCCGGCGCGCTTCGACCGCGCCTTCTACGCGTCGGACGACGCGCTGGTGGGCGCCATCCCGCGGGACCTCTCGCTCGAGGAGACGGTGCGCCGGCTCGCGGCGGGTCTCGCCCGCGAGCTCGCCGCCGATCCCGACGCCGCCGAGCGGGCCGGAGCGCGCTTCCTTCGCGATTCCGCGGCGCGCCTGGACGCAAGCGCGCGGCTGCTGTCGAAGCTCGCGGAGCGCTACCGGCTCGGCATCGTCTCGAACTTCTACGGCAACCTCGAGGCCGTGTGCGCGAGCGCCGGCCTCTCGCCGCACATCTCCGTCGTCGTCGACTCCGCGGTCGCGGGGTTCGAGAAGCCGGACCCGCGGATCTTCCGCGTCGCCCTCGAAGCGCTCGAGGCGCGTCCCGAGGACGCGGTGTTCGTCGGCGACTCCATGCCCCGCGACATGGAGGGCGCGCGGCGGCTCGGCATGGCGCACGTCTGGCTCGCGCCGGGCAAGGACCGCGCCTGCTGCCCGGGCGACGCCGTCATCGAGCGGCTCGAGCGGCTCCCGGAGGTGATCCCGTGACCGCCATCCGTTCGGGTGCCGTCATCGCGGCGGGCGAGGGCTCGCGCCTGAGCTCGCTCGGCGTGCCGAAGCCGCTGATCGAGGTCGGCGGCCGCCCGCTCATCGCGCACGTGCTGTCGCGGTTCGAGGCGGCGGGGATCGAGCGCGCGGCCGTGATCTTCAACGACGCCGGCCGCGACGCCGAGCCCTACGTCCGCGAGCGTTTCGGCGCGCTCGTCGAGACGATCGTGGTCAAGACGACGCGGTCCTCGCTCGAGAGCTTCCGCGAGGTGCTCGAGGTGGCGCCTTCCGGACGCCTGCTCGTCTCGACCGTCGACGCCTTCTGCCCGGTCGAGGAGTTCGTCCGCTTCGTGCGGCTCGCCGCCGACAAGCCGTCGTCGGCGACGGTGCTCGCGGTGACCCGCTTCGTCGACGACGAGAAGCCGTTGTGGGTGACGACGGCGCGAGACGGGCGCGTGCGGGTCGTCGGCGGCGCGTCGGGCGACGCGGTGACGGCCGGCATCTATGTGTTCCCCGAGCGCGTCCGCAAGATGGGCATTCCGCCGTCCCTCGGCCGCCTGCGCGACTTCCTCGCCGCCCTCGCGAAGGAGGGCGAGCCGATCGAGTCGGTCGAGATCCCGAAGGTCGTGGACGTCGACCGCCCCTCGGACCTCGAGGAGGCGGAGGCGCTCGCGCGAGAGGATTCCTACTTCCAGGCGCCCAGCCCCGAGGGCGTGCGATGACGCGGGGCCGCTGCTGGGGCGTCTACCGCGAGCTCGCCCACTCGCCGGGACGCGAGACGGACGACGCCGAGATCCTGCGTTCGACCGCGCGCGAGCTCGAGGCGCGCGGCTTCGACGTCGAGCTGAAGTCCCCCGACGAGCTTTCCGCCGACGTCGAGACATCCGGGTTTGGCGGCGGCGGTGAGCTTTCCAGCCGCGGCGTGACATCCGGATATGGCACGGCCGGCGAGGCCGTGCCGAATTTGTTCGTCATGTGCGAGCGCATCCCGATCGTGGAGCGGCTCTCGACCTGGGAGCGCCGCGGCGCGCGGATCGTCAATCGCCCGTCGGGCATCCGCAACACGGACCGCGAGCGGACGATCGCGCTCTTCCGCCGGCACGAGGTGTCCTTTCCGGACAGCGTGCTCGTCGGCACACGTTCGGGCGACGCGAGCTTCCGCGGAGCGTGCTGGGTGAAGCGGGCGGACGTCCACGCGACGGAGGCGGGCGACGTCTCCTTCGCCGGCTCGGCCGAGGAGCTCGAGACGAATCTCGAGCGCTTGCGCGGCCGCGGCATCGCCAGAGCCGTCGTGCAGGAGCACGTGCCGGGCGATCTCATCAAGTTCTACGGCGTGGCCGGCCTGGCCGACGACGACGACCGGCCGTCGTGGTTCCAGTGGTTCTACCATCGCGACCAGAAGCTTTCGAATCACTCCTTCGACCGTGACGCGCTGGCGCTCGCGACCAGCCGCGCCGCGGCGGCCCTCGGCCTCGAGGTCTACGGCGGCGACGCGATCGTGTCCGCGGGAGGCGCGATCTCCGTCATCGACCTGAACGCCTGGCCGAGCTTCGCGCTCTTCCGCCCCGTGGCGGCCGCGAAGATCGCCGCGCTGCTCGCCGAGCGGTTCTCGCGCGCCCGAACGACGATCCGAACCCCAACCGGAGCGCTCACCATGACCGGAGAATCGGAATGACCGAAGTGAAAAACCGCCTCGAGATCGGCCCGCGCTCGAAGTCCATCGTGGACGTCGAGCAGCGCCACATGGCGCCGGGCCTCCAGTCCTTCGCCCTCTACTCGGGCCTCGCCATGGCGCGCGGAGAGGGCAGCCGCATCTTCGACGAGGACGGCAACGCGTACCTCGACTTCATCGCCGGCATCGCGGTCGGCAGCGTCGGACACTGCCACCCGCACTACGTGAAGTCGCTGCAGGATCAGGCCGCGAA
>DATBBK010000301.1:0-8720 GCA_036271035.1 Thermoanaerobaculia bacterium
TCGGCCTCCGCGTGCCGTCGCTCGTCGACCTCGAGGGAGAGGCGCCGCCGCGAGAAGCCGTCGGCCTGCTCGCGCAGCGCGGTCTGCTCGGTGTCCAGAGTGTCGCGCTCGCGACGGAGGCGGTCGCGTTCCGCGAGCCGCTCCTCGAGCCGCGCCGCGAACGCGCGGTGCGCGGCCTGGGCCTCGCGCTCGTGCTCGCGCATCGGTGCGATCTCCTGCTCCAACCGCGCGCGCTCCGACCGAATGCCTTCGAGCCGCGACTCGGCCGCGGCGAGGGCCGCCCGCGACTCCTCGATCCGGGCGGCGAGCGTTCGCTCCTCGCGGCGCATCCCGAACAAACCCGCCGACTCCGGCGCGCTTCCGGCGACGCGCACCAGCGGGCCGCGGACGATCTCGCGGCTCCGCGTCACGAACGTTCGCGACGGAAATCTCGCCGACAAATCCAGCGCATCGGCGAGCGACGCGACGAATGCGGCCGGCGGCAGCGCCGCCCTCTCGGCCGGCGAGAGCGCCTCCCAGCCGTCGACGACGACATCCCAGCCGAGGGTCCCGTCGGTCTCGAGGCGGTCGGGCTCGCGCTGCCAGTCGGAGCGCACCATGCGCGCCGCGCCGAGCGAGCGCATCGCCGCGACGCCCCGCTGCGGGTCGCCCGCCGCGAGCAGCGCCTCGGCGTCGCCGCCGAGCACCATCCCGACGGCGTCCTCCCAACCCGCGCGCGGCCGCAGCCGCTCGGAGAGCGCGCCGCGGTCCGACAGACCCGCACCCGCGAGCGCCGCGCGGACCTCCTGCACGGACGCCTCGCGCGCGCGAAGCGTCTCGCGCAGCGCGGCCAGGCGGTGCTCGACCGACCCGGCCGTCTCCCGGGCCGCCTCGCGATCGCGCTCGGCCGCCTCGCCCTCGGCGACGAGCGCCTCGAGACGCGCGATCGCATCGGCCAGACGACGCGCCGCCTCGGCGGCCGCCGCGGCGAGCTCGCCCGCCTGCCGCTCTCCCTCCGCCGCGTCGGCCTCGCGGCCCGCGAGATCCTCCAGGACCCGGCGCGCCGTATCCGCGAGCCGCGCGAGCGACGCGGCGATCCGTTCCGCCGCGAGGTCGATCTCGTGGCGCGCGTTGCGCGCCCCGACCCGTTCGCCCGCCGCGGAGAGCGCCCGGCCGCGCGTCTCCTCGAGATCCTTCTCCAGCCGCGCGCACTCCGTCGCCGCCTCGGACGCCCGGCGGTCCGCCTCCTCCCGCGCGAGCGACTTCGCCCGCGCCTCGGCCACGGTCCGCGCGAGCCGCTCCTCGAGCTCCGACAGGTCGCGCGCCGCGCGCGTCTGCTCGGCGGAGAAGTCCCGCCCCTCGCGCTCGAGCGCCGACCGGCGCGCCGCGAGGTCGATCGCCGCGCGGCGGTTCGAATCGAGGAGAGCGTCGTCGCGCGCGATCGCCGACTCGAGCGACGCGAGGTCCTCGCGGAGCGCGTCGCGTCGTCCCGTCAGCTCGGCCGACTCGAGCCGCGCCGTCGCGAGGGCCGACTCGGCCCGCGCGAGCGCCGCGGCGGCCGCCGCCTCGGCGTCGCGCCGCTCGTCGCGGAGCTTCTCGCCGGCCGCGAGCGCCGCCGCGAGCACGTCCGCGCGGGCGCGCACGAGCGTCGCCTTGCGTCGCCGCAGCAGCTCCGACTGCTCCTTGTAGCGAGCCGCGCGCGACGCCTGCCGCTTGAGCGACGCGGCGTTGCGCTCGATCTCCGAGACGATGTCCGAGAGGCGCAGCAGGTTGCCGCGCGTCTCCTCGAGCTTGCCCTCGGCGAGCCGCTTCTTGAGCTTGTACTTCGTGATTCCGGCGGCCTCCTCGATCAGGCGGCGCCGGTCCTGCGGCTTCGTCGAGAGGACCTGGTCGATGCGGCCCTGCTCGATGACGGAGTACGCGCGCACGCCGAGCCCCGTGCCGAGCAGCTGGTCCTGGATGTCGCGCAGGCGGACCTGCTGATCGTTGAGGAAGTACTCGCCCTGTCCGTCGCGATAGACGCGGCGGCCGACGCGCAGCGTCCCATCCGCGTCGCCCTTCTCGCTGTCGCCGTTCGACGCGGAGAGCGTGAGGATGACCTCGGCCATCCCGAGCGGCCGCCGCTTGGCCGAGCCGTTGAAGATGACGTCGTCCATCTTGTCGCCGCGCAGGACCTTCGCGCTCTGCTCGCCGAGCGCCCAGGCGACTGCGTCGGAGATGTTCGACTTGCCGCAGCCGTTGGGGCCGACCACGGCGGTCACCGACCCCGGGAAGGACAGATCGACCTTTTCGTAGAAGGACTTGAAGCCCGAGATCTCGACGCGTTGGAGTCTCAGCATTTGAGCGGAGGGTAGCAAAGGGCCTGACCGGATGCCACAAGTTATTGGGGTCCGGACAGCCGGTCACCCAACAGGGGGTGGAAATGCCACGAGACCCCTGCTCACGATTCCGGTTGGAGCCAGGCACAATGCGTTCGGGTCGCGCCGTCGATTTTGCACGACCAGAGGACGGAGACGCGTGACCAGAGCCCCTGCCACTCGCCGCATCGGCGTCGTGTCTTTCCGGCCTTGCTACGATGCCCGCCGATGAAATCCGACATCCAGATCGCGCAGGAAGCGAAGATGCGCCCGATCGAGGAGGTCGCGCGCGACCTGGGGATCGATCCCGCCGACTTCATCCCCTACGGCCGCGACAAGGCGAAGATCCACATCCGCGCGATCTCGCGGCGCGAGGGACGCCCGGAGGCGCCGCTCGTGCTCGTCTCCGCGATCACGCCGACGCCGGCCGGCGAGGGCAAGTCCACGACGACCGTCGGCCTCGGACAGGCGCTCAACCGGCTCGGCAAGCGCGCCGTCGTCGCGCTGCGCGAGCCGTCGCTCGGACCGTGCTTCGGCATCAAGGGCGGCGCCGCGGGCGGCGGCTACTCGCAGATCGTGCCGATGGAGGACATCAACCTCCACTTCACCGGCGACTTCCCGGCGATCACCGCGGCGCACAACCTGCTCGCGGCGATGATCGACAACCACCTCCACCACGGCAACGCGCTCGGGATCGACCAGCGCGACATTCCGTTCCGCCGCGTCCTCGACATGAACGACCGCGCGCTGCGCGACATCGTGATCGGGCTCGGCGGCAAGATCAACGGCGTGCCGCGCGAGACGGGGTTCGACATCACGGTCGCCTCCGAGGTCATGGCGATCCTCTGCCTCGCGCGCGACCTGCGCGATCTGAAGGAGCGGTGCGGCGCGATCGTCGCCGGTTACACGCGCGACGGCTCGCCCGTGCGCGCGCGCGACCTCTCCGCGCAGGGCGCGATGGCCGCGCTCCTGAAGGACGCGATCCACCCGAACCTCGTGCAGACGCTCGAGGGCACTCCCGCGATCGTGCACGGCGGTCCCTTCGCGAACATCGCGCACGGATGCAACTCGATTCTCGCGACGCGCATCGCGATGCGCTACGGCGAGATCGCCGTGACGGAGGCGGGCTTCGGCTTCGACCTCGGCGGAGAGAAGTTTCTCGACATCAAGTGCGCGTATGCCGACACCTGGCCCGCCGTCGTCGTGCTCGTCGCGACGGTGCGCGCGCTCAAGATGCACGGCGGCGCGCCGAAGGACGCCCTCGGCGTCGAGGATCTCGCGGCGCTCTCGCGGGGCGTTCTCAACCTCGAGAAGCACCTCGACAACGTGCGGATCTTCGGCCTGCCCGCCGTCGTGGCCATCAACCAGTTCCCGACGGACTCGGCGGCCGAGATCGCGTACCTCCAGAAGCGCTGCGCGGAGCTCGACGTGAAGGTGGCGGTCTCTCAGGTGTTTACCCGAGGCGGGGCGGGCGGCGAGGACCTCGCGCGCGCCGTGCTCGACGAGATCGGCGCCGGATCCGCGCGCTACCGGCCGCTCTATCCCTGGGACCGGCCCCTCGCGGAGAAGATCGAAATCATCGCGCGCCGGCTCTACGGGGCGGGCGGAGTCTCGTTTTCGAAGGAGGCGGAGTCGCGGCTTCAGCGCTACGAGAAGATGGGTTTCGCGAATCTACCGATCAACATCGCGAAGACGCCGTACTCGTTTTCCGACGATCCGAAGAAGGGCGGCCGGCCGTCCGGCTTCACGATGCACGTGGACAAGACGCGCCTGTTCGCCGGCGCCGGATTCGTCGTCGCGATCTGCGGCGACATCATGACGATGCCCGGGCTCCCGAAGAAGCCGTCGGCCGAGACCATCGACGTCGACGACGACGGAAGGATCTCCGGTCTCTTTTGACGGCGCGCGAACGAGACCACTCATCATCGGAGGACACTTGGTCCTCGCAAGTGATCTCCGGTCGTTCAATTACATTTCGCACCTTGCGCATCGCTTCGCGCCTTTTGTAACGTTTCGGTGAAGATGGAACAAGTCGGAACACTACTGGAGACTCCTCACTCATGTTGACCCTCGAAGTTCGTCGGAGACCAGGCGCGGGTGCGGAGATGCATCGCATTTCTGGTCCCAGCGCGACAGTCGGTGCTTCGTCCGGAAACGAAATCGTCGTGCGCGCGCGCGGCGTTTACGGCCGGCACCTGCGTCTGTTCGAGCGCGACGGCGCGTATCACGTCGATCTGTTCAAGGGCATCGAGGCGGTGAACGTCAACGGCCGCGCGTTCTTCGGCGGCGCGATCTCGCCCGGCGATCGCATCGCGATCGGCGAGGCGACGATCACCGTGGTGGACGCCCCCGCTCCGGGCGGAGGCGCCGCACCGCCCCGTCCGGCCGCCGCGGGCGAGGCCGTCTTCGCGGACGACGCTCCCGCGGCCGCGGCGCCGACTCCATCGTCGATACCCATCTCGTCGTCCGCGCCGGCGCCGGCCGCCGCGCCGATGGCCGCCGGCCTGCCGGTCACGGAGGTGGAGTACCGCTCGCTGCGGCTCGCCGCATATCGCATGTGCCGCGAGGCGCACACGCTCGAGGAGCTCGCGACCGAGCTCACGGATTTCCTCGATCGCGAGCTGCCGCCGTCCGAATGGGCCGTGGGCGAGGTCGGGGCGGCGGGCTTCCGTCCGCTCGCGTCCACGTTCCGCGAGAACCCGATGCTGCCCCCCTCGATGCTCACGGAGCTGCGCTCCGGAGAACGGCTCGCCCGCTCCGAGACGGTCGCCGGCGTGCTGACGCTCGTGGCCGAGCCCGCGCGCAGCGGATCCGGCCGGGCGGGCATCCTGGTGCGCGAGGCGCCGCGGCTCGCGGCGCGCGCCGTGCTGTTTCTCGAGGAGCTCGCGCAGCTCGCCGGCGTGTCGTTCACCGGTCTCGTGGGACGCATGGAGCTCGAGGGGGGACACGCGCACCGGACCGCGTCCGAGGCGCCGCCCGCTCCGGCTGCGGCTCCCGCGGCCGATCCGAGCGTGGCCGAAACGGTCCTGCGCCAGACGGATGATCTGAAGAAGATCGTCGAGACGGTCGAACGCGAGGTCATCGACCGCGCCATGCGGCGTGTCGAGGGGAATCAGAGCCGCGGCGCGCAGGTGCTCAACATCTCGCGCGGCTCGCTCATCGCGAAGCTGAAGGACTTCGGGATCCCGGACTACCGGTATCTGCGGAGGGAGCGGAGCCGCAGATGACACCCGTCACTTCGTCTCGAACGAGAAGATCGACTTCCAGTCCTTCTTCATGCTGATGACGACCCAGCCCTTCTTCTTCGCCTCGTCGTAGAGCGTCTGGGGGAACTTGCCGACCTTCGTGTCCGGCAGCCCCGCCGCCGGGCCGTACGCGTACTCGCGCTTCGCGTCGTCGTGCAGGACGAGCATCGCCAGGCGCGCGCCGTCGCCGGCTCCCGTGTACTCGAGCATCTCCCGGTCGCCGGTCGAGTTTCCGAACGCGGCGTACGGCCGCCGGCCGATCATCAGCTGGATGCCTTCGGGCTTGCCGGCGTAGTTGTTGTTCAAAAGAAGCCTCGGCTCCTTGGTGAGAAACGGCCTGCCGCTCTCGTCGTGGCCGTACTTCGTTCCGCCCGCGGTGCCGACCACCTGCTCCGGCGGGATGCCGTACACCTCCTCCGCGTAGGCGCGCACGAAGTCCAGCCCGCCGCCCGTGACGATGTACGTCTTGTAGCCGTTCGCGCGAAGGTACTTCAGGACCTCCTGCATCGGCTGATAGGTCAGCTCGGTGTAGGGGCGTTTCCAGCGGTGGTCCCTCGCCTTCGCCAGCCATTCCTTCACGTCCGCCTGGAACTGCTCGACCGGCATGCCGGTGAGAGTGGGGACGAGGATCTTCTCCAGCTCCGATCGGGGCATCTTCGCGACGGCCTCGAGATTGCCCGTCAGCGCCGTCTTGAACGGCTCGACGTTCGCGAGCTCCGGCTTCGCCGCGACGACCGCCGGCACCCGATCCAGGCAGTAGACGATCTGCGAGTACATCGGGTGCTCGACCCAGAGCGTTCCGTCATGATCGAAGACGGCGATGCGCTCGGCGGGAGCCACGAACCGGGGACTTCCCGACGTCGTCGTCGCCTGGACGAAGTCGACGATGGCCTTCCTGGCCGCTCCCTCGTTCCAGGACGGGAGAGCGTCCTCGGCCCCCGCCGCCGTGCCGGCGGCGAGGAGCAGGAGGGAGGCCGCGAGACGCGATAGCGTCTTCATGAGCGGACTCCTAGTTTGTCGGAGGCGCGAGGCTCTGGAGCTGCTGCAGGCGCTTCAAGGCCTGCATCGCCTTGAGGGAGTTGTAGTTGATGCCGGCGGCGTTCAGGGTCATCCCTTCCTGAAACGGGAAGTCCGGCAGCGTGACGAGGAACTCCTGGAGCTTCTGCTGGACCGGGATGAAGAGCCAGATGTTGTCCGCGTACCAGCGCAGGTACATGGCTGACTCGCGCGGCGCCTTCTCGTAGGGGTCCGCCCTCAGGTTGACGATCTCCGGCCAACCCGGGACGTCTCGCACGGCCGTCGCGATGTTTCCGTTCTCCACCGCGAACGACACCTTCCAGTCGTTCCAGCGAATGGCGTTCAGGTCGCCACCCTGCCCGAAGTAGAGGATCTCCTCGCGAGGCCCCTTCTTGGCCTCGCCCTTTAAGTACGGCAGGAAGTTGTAGCCGTCGACGTGGACCTTCCAGGTCTTGCCGTTCGCCGGGTAGCCCTTCTTCAGCTTTTCGACGATGTCCGGCTCGCCCGCGGCGGCGAGCAGCGTCGGCATCCAGTCCTCCTGCGAGAAGATCTCGTTGACGACCGTTCCCGGCTTGATGACGCCGGGCCAGCGGACGAGCATCGGCACGCGGAAGCCGCCCTCCCACGTCGTCCCCTTCTCGCCGTGGAACGGCGTCATGCCGCCGTCGGGCCACGAGGCGACCTCCGCGCCGTTGTCGGTGCCGTAGACGACGATCGTGTCGTTCGCGATGCCGAGGTCGTCGAGCTGCTTCAGAACCTGGCCGACCATGTCGTCGTGTTCGACGAGCCCGTCGGGGTAGAGGCCGATGCCCGTGCGCCCCTGGGCCGACGGCTTCAGGTGCGTCCAGACGTGCATGCGGGTCGTGTTGAACCACACGAAGAAGGGCTTGCCCGCCTTGACCGCGTTGCCGACGAACTTCTGCTCGGCGCCGAAGATCTCCGTGTCGACGGTCTGCATGCGCTCGCGTGTGAGCGCGCCCGTGTCCTCGATCTTCTGGCCTCCCTTGCCGTCCGACCACGTGTGGAGCACGCCGCGCGGACCGTACTTCTTCCGGAACTCCGGGTCCTTCGGGTAGTAGTACGTTTCCGGCTCCTCCTCGGCGTTCAGGTGGTACAGGTTTCCGAAGAACTCGTCGAACCCGTGCACCGTCGGCAGGTGCTTGTCCTGGTCGCCGAGGTGGTTCTTGCCGAACTGACCGGTGGCGTAGCCCTGCTGCTTGAGCAGGTCGGCGATCGTCGGCGCCCAGTCGGGAATGCCCTGGGGCGAGCCGGGCATCCCGATCGTCAGGAGGCCCGTGCGGAACGGATGCTCGCCGAGGATGAAGGAGGCGCGGCCCGCCGTGCAGCTCTGCTGTGCGTAGGCGTCCGTGAAGAGCGCGCCTTCGCGCGCGATGCGGTCGATGTTCGGGGTGTGGTAGCCCATCATGCCGAGGTTGTAGGCGCTGAGGTTCGAGTAGCCGACGTCGTCGCCCCAGATGACGAGGATGTTGGGCTTTCGAGCCTGGGCCTGCAGCGAGGCGGCGACCAGGACACCCAGCAAGATGATCGTGGATCGAGCCTGTCTCCCGCTCATGGCTTCACTCTCCTTGCGAAAGACCCTTGGGCGAATGCATTCGGATCTCGAACTCGAACCAGAGCCGCGGCGCATGACGTGCGCGGCAGTCTACGCCACGCGGCCGTCGAGCTGAAAGCGCGGGGTCTGACCATGTCGCACCGGCCAGCGTGTCGTCCTGTCATCCACAACCGTTTTTACACAATCACCGATCGGCGATCGCCTTCCTTCGAGGAGCGCTCAGCTCGAACCGCGACAGCCCCCACCACAGCGCGAACGGCGCCGCGAACCGTCCCGCCACCTGGTAGAAGTGGAAGGCTCCCGCCCAGAGGTTGCGCGCGGCCGTTCCGTAGTGCGCCTCGCTCCACGCGCCGAGACTCGTCGCGTACAGCGACTGGACCTGTGCGCAGAGCGCCGCGACGTGGAGCGCGAAGAGGATCGCGCACGCCGTTGCGAACCGCGCCACGTTGGCGCCGGACAGCGGCCGCGGGGTCAGCGCGAAGAGCGCGGCGAGCAGGACGAAGTTGAAGTGGAGGTCCGCGGCCGGCAGCCCGGGCCGCGGTGAGTCGG
>DATBBK010000302.1:0-3771 GCA_036271035.1 Thermoanaerobaculia bacterium
CCTTTCCGAGCCACGTCAGGTCCAACTTGTCATCCCGAGGAGCGCAGCGACAAGGATCCCTTTCCGAGCTCCGGCGAGTCCAGGAAAGGGATCCCTCGCTGCGCTCGGGACGACACCCAACAGGCGGCGCGAGGGACATCCAGACCGTTCTACAATCCGCCAGCGCCCCCACTCATGAGCCCCAAGACCGTCGCCGCGATCGCGAGGCTTCGCGAGCAGCGCATCCTCTCGGACGCGCAGGCGGACGCCTTCGGCCGCGTGGCGCGCGGGGGTCTGCTCTCGATCCGCGCCGAGCTCCGGCTCATCCTCTACGCGGGCGTCTTGCTCCTGACCTCGGGCGTCGGCGTCTTCCTCGAGGAGAACCACGATCGCATCGGGCCCGCCGCGATCGCCGCCGTCATCGGCGCGGCCGCCGCCGCGTGTCTCTGGTACGCGGCCCGGCGCTCGCCGCCGTTCACGTGGGGCGAGGCCGCGTCGCCCCACGTGGCCGCCGACTACGTGCTCGTCCTCTCGATGCTCCTGTTCGGCGCGGACCTCGCCTACGCGGAGTCGCAGTTCAAGCTGCTCGGGCCGCATTGGTCGTGGCACCTGCTCATCGTCTCGATCGTCTACCTGGTGGTGGCCTACCGGTTCGACTCGCGCGCCGTGCTGACGCTCGCCCTGACCTCCTTCGCCGCGTGGCGCGGCGTCTCGGTCGCCGCGTCCTTCGACGAGGCCGAGCACGCGATCGGGCGCATCCGTGGCAACGCGATCGCGGTCGGGATTCTCTACGTCGCGCTCGGGATCGTCACCGCGCGGGCGAGGCGGAAGGCGCACTTCGAGCCGGTCTGGGCGGGCGCGGGCGCCCTTCTCGTCTTCGGCGGCATCCTGTCGGGCGTGTTCGGCGACTCCGAATGGCCCGCGTGGGAGCTCGCGCTCGTCACGCTCGGCGCCGCCGCGTTGTGGGTCTGCTACAGGCTGCGCAGACCCTTCGAGTTCGCGATCGCCACCGCCGCGATCTATCTCGGCGGTCTGCGACTGCTCGATGTGGTCGTCCGCGGCGGCAGCGGCGGGATGTTCTTCCTCGCGCTCTGGAGCGGCGCGGCGCTGGTATTCCTGATCGCGTCCACGCGGCGAATCCGGAGGTCCGCGTGAAGGCGTCGTGGGCTGGGTTGTCGCGAATCGAGGAGGTCCGCGCATCGGCGCGTGGCTGGAACGCGGCGGGAGCGATCGACGATGCGACGCTATCCGCGATCGAAACGGCGTACCCGGATCCCCGGCTCCGCCTCCACGGGGTCTGGCGCGTGTTGATCTTCGTCCTCGTCAGCGTGGTCGTGAACGCACTCTTCTTCATGCTGCAGCCGGGGTCGGTCCTCTTTGCGCCGAGCATCGCCTTCGGCCTCCTCCTCGCGGGCGCGACCGAGGGGCTGCGCGGTTCGCGGTACGCCGGGACCGGCCTCGACGCCGCTTCGTCGTTCTGGGCGGTGATCTACCTGCTCGTCGCGGTGGGCGACGTTCTCTTCCGCGGCTCGAGCCACGAGGAGACCTCGATCACGGCGATGTTGGCCATCGTCGCGGCCGTGAGTGCGCTCGCGGCATTCCGTTGGGGCTTCGTCGTCTACGCCGTGTGCGCCGCCGGCGCCGCGTACGCGCTGCTCGGCCGCTTCCCCGGAGCCCGCCCGTTCTGGATCGTGGCCTCGATCGCAGCGATCGTTTTCTTGTCCAGAAGAACCGACGCCGCGACACTCGCTCCCGATCACCGGCGCGGGCTCGCCGCGGCGGTTGCCGTCTCCGCGGCGGCCCTCTACGCGGCGGTCAACCTCTACAGCCTGGACCATGGCTTCATCGAGGCGCTCGCGACGAACGGCGAGGGGCTCCAATCGATGGGGCAAGCACGCGCCGTGGCGCCGCCGGCGCGGCTGCTCGCCGGTCTGGCGACCGCGGTCTATCCCGTGATCTTTCTGGCATGGGGAATCCGCGCACGGCGGACGCTGCTCCTCGGCGTCGGCCTCGGCGCGACCGCCCTCTCGGCCGCGACGCTTCGCTTCTACGTTCACATCGGACCGCTCTGGGAGGTGCTCGCCGTCTGCGGCGTGATCCTGATCGCTGCGGCGATCGCGATTCAGCGCGCGCTGCGCGGCCGGCCAGCGGGCGAGTGGCGCGGGCTCACGGCGGAGCCGCTCTACGACCGCGAGCGCGGCGGCATTTCGCCGCTCGGAGTGCTCGTGGCGCACGCGGCGGGCGGCGCGATTCCGACGACGGCGCCGGAGAACGGCGGGCTCACGACGGACGGCGGCCGGTACGGCGGCGGCGGGGCGTCGGGGACGTACTGAGGTCTGCACCGAGGACGTACGGGCGGGGCTTGCCCCCGCCCGCCTTCGTCATCGCGGCGCGGGCGGCCGCAAGGGCCGCCCCTAGCGCCCCGCCGCCTTCAGCAGGTCGATGTTGCCGTTCGAGTTGGCGAGCGTCAGCGCGCACTGGCCGTTGCCGATCTTGCCGGTCATGTTGTCCGACGACATCGAGCCCGACACCGTCATCGGGAGCTCGCTGTGGATCTTGCCGAACGAGGTCCGCGCCTCGACCTGGAATCCCTCGTTGTCGGGCAGGTAGATCCGGATCGGCGCGAACGTGCTGCGCAGCGCGACGGGGAAGCACTTGCCGGCGGCGACGCCCAGCCCGCGCACGTCCACCGCGCCGTTCTGATTGTCGACGTCGATCCGGCCGGAGATCCCGTCGAGCGACACGGCCGCGAAGGACGTCCGCACGCTCGCGCCGCCGTTGATCGCCGACGCCTTCACCGCGCCGTTCGAGTTCTCGACGGTCAGATCGCCGTTCACGTGCGACGCGTCGACGAGCCCGAAGCTCGTCTTCACGTACGCCGCTCCGCCGATCTCCGTCAGCGAGACGGCCGCGTTCTCCGCGACGACCTTCGCGCCCTTCTGCGCCCTCGTGATCCGGATCGGCGCGAACGAGCTGCGCACGTCCACCGCGCCGTTGACGTTCGTGAGCGTCACCGCTCCGTTGTTGTTCGCGACCGTGGCGTCGCCCGGGATGTTGACGGCTTCCACTTCGCCGAAGCTCGTCCGGAGCGTCACCGCGCCGCGCACGTCGTGCACGCGGATGCGGCCGTTCTGGTTCTCCACGTCCGGTGCGCCCGTGTCGCTCACCTCGACGCCCCCGAACGAGTTGCGCACGCGGACCGTGCCGGAGACCTTAGCCAGCGCGACCTCGCCGTTCTGGTTCTGGATCTCGAGCGTGCCCGTCACGCCGCGCACCGAGATCCGCCCGAACGAGCCGGTGATGCGGCTGCTGCCGCCCGCCTCCTCGACGAAGATCTCGCCGTTCGACGACGTCACGTTGACCGCGCCCTTGATGCGCTGCGCCGACACCGGACCGAAACGATTCCGGACCGTGATCGGCCCCTCGATGTCCATCGCGCCGACCGGTCCGTTCGAGCCGGTCACGTCGAGATCGCCGGCAAGCCGTGACAGCTCGATCGCGCCGAACGAGTTCTCGATCTTCTGGCCGCCACGGCAGTCGCGCACCGACACCTTGCCGTTCGCGTCGGAGACGGTGAGCAGCGCCCGAAGGCCCGCGACGTCGACGTCGCCGAACTTGTCGCGCACCGAGACCGGTGCGGCCTCGGGCACCACGATCGTGTAATCCACCGAGTAGGACACGTGGCCGCGGCCGAGGAAGCTCCAGTTCTTCTCCGGATAGCGCGTCCGAACCGTCACCACCGCGGGCGTCTCTTCGACGGCGATCTCGATCGCCTCGCCGAACTTCCGGCCC
>DATBBK010000303.1:0-23808 GCA_036271035.1 Thermoanaerobaculia bacterium
TCGGGCGAGCTCGAGGAGCGCGTCGAAAAGCTGTACGAGATGCTGCGCGCGTGCACGGTGTGTCCGCGCGATTGCGGCAACGACCGGCTCGCCGGCGTGCTCGCCTCGTGCGCGTCGGGCGCCGACCCGGTCGTCTCCGCACACACGCCGCACTTCGGCGAGGAGCCGTTCCTCTCGGGCACGCGCGGCGCGGGCAACGTCTTCTTCGGCAACTGCAACCTGCGCTGCGTCTACTGCCAGAACTGGCAGATCAGCCAGAGCTACGCCGCGCAGCTTCCGAACACGATCTCCGTCGAGCGGCTCGCCGAGATGCTGCTCTCCCTCCAGTCGCGCGGCTGCCACAACATCGGTTTCGTCTCGCCGACGCACTACGCGCCGCAGATGGCGAAGGCGATCCTCCTCGCGGCGCGCGCGGGGCTGACGCTGCCAATCGTCTACAACACGAACTGCTACGACTCGGTGGAGGTGCTGCGCCTGCTCGAAGGCGTCGTGGACGTCTACCTGCCGGACCTGAAGTACGCGGACGACGCGGCCGGCTCGCTGTACTCGAAGGTCCCCGACTATCCGGCGCGCGCGAGGGACGCGCTTCTAGAGATGTATCGGCAGAAGGGGGCGCGCCTCGAGCTCCACGAGGAGGATGGCCTACTGAAGAGCGGGCTCATCGTCCGGCTGCTCGTCCTACCGAACGGTGTCGCCGGCGTGCGCGACACGCTGACGTGGATCGCTGAAACGCTCTCGCCGCGCGTGGCGATCTCACTCATGGCCCAGTACTACCCGATCCACCGGGCCGCCGCGGACGGGCGCTACGGGGCGCTCGATCGCTCGATCACGCCCGCCGAGTGGGAGGAGGCGCGCGCCGCGCTCGCCGATCTCGGCTTCGAGAACGGCTTCGAGCAGGTGCTCGAGACGTCCAATCGCTATTACCGGCCCGACTTCAACGACCCGGTGACGCCCTTCAAGGACATCCGGGACTTTGGATCAGCGCCTGCGAAGCCTGACCGCGGGTCCACGCTCGACACGGCGCCCGCCGCCGTGCGACACTGACGCCGACCGGGAAGGTCGAGGTATCGCGTGCAGGCCGGGGCGATGGTCCCGGCCTTTTTGTTTCTCGGACCTCTAGCGGTTCGCTGCGCGAACCGTGGAAATGAGAGGGGAAGTCGCCACCGGGGCCTCTCCCAGGAATTCCCCTCGACGTCTTCTCACTTCGCCAACGGCTCACATGCGTTGACGATCGACGTCTCGTGTCCGTTCGCGATCGTCAGCACGGCGTACGCGACGGTCTTGCCGCCCGAGCGCAGCTCGATCCGATAGTCGCCCGTCGGGAAGAAGAACTTTCCCGTCGCGACCGTCTCGCGGAGGTCCGCGGGCAGCGTCGCGACGGTCCCTTTCCACAGCGAGCGCTCCGCGCCGTCCGGCGCCTTCGCGACGACCTCGGCCCCGCCCGGCATCGCATTCTCGACGCGGATCGCGAGCGTCAGGCGCGACACGCCGTCGCGGAGCTGCCACTGCGCCTCTCGTGACTCGCCGCCCGGCACGAACGCCCACACGGTGTCGAACGTCGGCTCGCGGCGCACCGCGGTTGCGACGCCCACGAACGTCGGCACGAGCACGCGCACGGCGACGGCGTTGCCCTGGATCGTCGCGGGAGTGAGCTTGCTCCGCTGCAGCGCCGCCTGCGCGTAGGGCGCCAGCTCCGGGAATCGCGCGCGCACGGAGCGGACGGTCCGCACCGCGCCATCGGCGCCGACGACGACCTCGTCCACGACCTGGCCGCCGATGCGGGCAGCGAGAAACGAGTCCGGCACGGGGACGTTCGAAACCCCGGTTCGAGCGGGCGGGACGAAGTCGGGGCACGCGGGCCCGGCGGCCGCCGCGCCCTGCGGGGTGCCGGCGCATGCCGCGAGCATCGCGGCCGCGGCGGTGAGGCAGAGAGGCGCGATGAAGCCGCGCGTCACGGCTTCGTCGGGCTCGTCGGCGCCGTCGGGCTGGTCGGGCTCGTAGGGATCTTGAAGGCGAAGGTGCTCGGGTCGTCGGCGAGCCAGAACTGCCCGCCCCCCGCGCCCGCGTTGTCGACAGTGAAGCGGAGGAGCCACACGCCCTCCTCCCAGTCCGATCCGATCTGCGCGATGACGGGGATCTTCACTTCCGTCGCCTTCGCCGGAACCGCCACCGGCGGCTGGAAGATGGGGACGCGGCGCTGATTCGGCGACACCGCCTCCACGCGCACGGCGAGCGTGCGGGCATCGGCCTTCGGCGGCACGTCGAGGATCGCCTCCGCGCGGATCGCGGGATCCTTGCCGCGGCGGATCGGGAATCCCTCCGGCGCCGTGGCGCGGCCCTTCGCGTCGGCCGGAGTGATCGCGAGGTCGCCGAGCACCGGCAGGCCGATGTCGCCGCGGTTGTCGCCCTCGAGCCGGAAGCGCACCGCCGCGTTCAAGAACACCTCGATCGGCGCCCCGTCGCGAAGCGCCGGACGGAAGCGCCACTGTCTGACCGCGTCGAGCGCGGGCTGGACGAAGTCCTTGTGCGAGGACGCGATCGCGTGCAGGTCCACCGCCTTCCCCTCGCGGTCGATGCGCCCGAGGATCAGGACGTTGCCCTGGCGGAGCGCCTTGGACAGGGCCTCGGGGTAGTCGGGCTTCTTCTGCTCGAGCAGCGTCGCGCCGCGCGTCTGGCCGGCCGCGACGGCGAGCGCCGCGCCGAGGATCGCCGCGGCCGCGGAGACCGCGACGAGGAGGTTTCGGATCCTCATGCGGCCGGCGTCGCTCCGGCCGCGCCGTCGGGCGTGCCCGCGAGCGCGCGACGCGCGTGGTACGAGGAGCGCACGAGCGGCCCGGCCTCGACGCGCACGAAGCCCATCGCCTCGCCCGCGACGCGAATCGCCTCGAACTCCGCCGGCGTGTAGTAGCGCTCGACCGGGAGGCGCTTCTCGTACGGCTGGAGGTACTGCCCGACGGTCGCGATGTCGCACCCGGCGGCGCGCAGGTCGGCCAGCGTCGCGAGCAGCTCGTCCGCCGACTCGCCGAGCCCCGCCATGACGCCGGACTTCGTCTTGAGCGCGAGTCCGTCGCGATCGCGGCGCGCGGCGGCGCGCGAGATGAGCTCGAGCGACTGCGGGTAGCGCGCGTCGGGGCGCACGCGGCGGTACAGCCGCGGGACCGTCTCGACGTTGTGGTTCAGGATCTCCGGCGCCTCGTCGAGCACGGCGTCGAGCGCGTCCCAGTTGCCCTGGAAGTCGGGGACGAGGACCTCGACGGTGACGCCTGGATTGCGCATCCGAAGCGCCCGGATCGTCGCCGCGAAGTGCGCGGCCCCGCCGTCGGGCAGGTCGTCCCGGTTGACGGACGTGACGACGGCGTGCGAGAGGCCGAGCTCCCGCGCCGCCTCCGCGACGCGCTCGGGCTCTCCGGGATCCGGCGGCGCGCCGGGATTGCCCTTGCCGACCGCGCAGAAGCCGCAGTGCCGCGTGCAGACGTCGCCCATCAGCATGAACGTCGCCGTCCGCTCGCGCGCCCAGCACTCGTGGATGTTCGGGCAGCGCGCCTCCTCGCACACGGTGACCAGCGAGAGGCGACGCATCATGCTCCGCACCTGCTCGTACTCGCCCGTCGAGTCGAGCCGGACCTTGAGCCACTCCGGCCGCTCCATGCGGGTCGCGCGCGCCGGCGCGGGCAGAACGGGGAGCTCGGTCGCGCTCACGATCCGATTATCTCGCGGCCGAAGACCTCGCCGAAGTGCGCGAGCCAGGCATCGGCGACCTCGTCGAGCGTGAGCCGGCGGCCGAGGAGGCGCTCCATGCTCGTGACGCCGCCGTCCACGATGCCGCACGGCACGATCCCGCCGAAGAAGGGGAGCGGCTCGTCGGTCACGTTCAGCGCGAAGCCGTGCGTCGTGATCCAGCGAGAGAGGTGCACTCCGATCGCCGCGACCTTGTCGTCGCCGACCCAGACGGACGTGACGCGCTCGGGCCGTGTCGAGCGCGTGCCGCGGATGCCCCAGTCGGCGAGCGTGCGGATGAGCGTGTCCTCGAGGTCCGTGACGTAGCGCTTCACGTCGCGGCGGTCGGGGGAGAGATTGAGGACGGGGTATCCGACGAGCTGTCCGGGGCCGTGGTACGTGACCTTGCCGCCGCGGTCGGTCTCACGCAGCGCGACGCCGAGCTGTGAGAGCCGCTCGGGCGAGAGCAGCACGTCCGCCGCGGAGGCGTTGCGGCCGAGCGTGTAGACGGGCTCGTGCTCGAGCAGGAACACCGTCTCGCCGCCTCCCTCGAGAACTCGCCGCAACGCGTCCGCCTGGAGCTCGGTCGCGGCGTCGTGCGAGACGCGCCCGACCCGCTCGACTCGGACGCGGTGGACGATCGGGACGGCCGGACGCGCCAGGGTCTCCACGCGATCAGTGTATGCGAGGGTCAGTGGCCGATCAGCAGGACGTCCTGTCCCGTGGGGCGCGCCGTGCCGGGGTAATAGCCAGGCCAGTGCCACTGCACGTGGAGTCCCGCGGCTTCCACCATCTCGACGAAGAGCGGTTTCGCGTAAGCGACGGCCGAGGCGGGCCGGCTGCGCGATCGCCAGCGAACTCCTCCGGACGCGTCCGCGAACGGAAACGCGACGCGGACCGGAGCGCCGTCGGCGGCCGCCGGCTCGAACAGCTCGAACAGGAACGCCGTCACCACCGCGGCTCGGCCCGGACGCAGCGCGCGTCGCATCTCGCGCAGATAGTGGCGCGACTCCTCCTCGAGCAAGTGCGTCATGAGCGACTTCGCGAGCACCAGGTCCGCCTCGCCGTCTTCGATCGGAAATCGATACGCCTCGATGGGTGGCGCGCGCTCGATCCGTACGGGGAGCGAACCTCCGCGAGATGGAACCGTAGGCGCGGGTCGTCGCGGTGTCGGTCCCGGCACCATGCGATCGACGGCGCGTGCACATCGAATCCGACGTAGCGTCCTCGCGATCCAAGCCGGTCGCGAACGTGCGCGACCATCGCGCCGGTCCCGCAGCCCGCGTCGAGGACGACCGACTCGGGCGGGAGAAGCCCGAACCGATCGAGGAACTCGGCCATGCCCGCGGCCGCTCGCTCGTACTGGCGGAGAGGGCCGGTGTGGCGACGAAGCCAGAGAGGAGGAATCTCGCGGAGTCCGGCCGCGCGCCGCGCGATGCGCTCGAGAGGGCTCGCCAGGCGGAGTGCGGCCGTGCGGGACGCGCGGAGAGCGGCCGCGATCATCGGCGCGCCGCTCCGTACACGGCGAACAGGATCAGGATCGGGTCCCAGTACGGCATCCGGTAGCGCCAGACGACCTCCAGCATGACGTGCACGGCCATCGACAGCGCGAGCGCCGCGATACAGAACGCCGCGACGCCTCGCCGCGGCGAGCGCAGGAGACCGGCGATCGCGAGCGCATCGAGCGCGAGGTAGAGCGCTCCGGTCGCCGCCACGACCCATGCCGGCCAGATCCACGGCGTCGGATAGGGGCGAACCCACTGCCACGCCTTCTCGGCGAACAGGCGCGCGGCGGCCAACGGGTCGGCGCGCATCGTCGCGACCGCCATGCGTGCGAACCCGGACGAGCGCTCGCGCGGCATCAAAGCGCGCCCCTTTTCGTGCTCGAGCGCGACGAGCCGCCGCCGCGCGTCCATGTTCGCGTCGATCTCCCACCGCGCGAGCTCGTCGGCGCTGCGGATCCGGTAGTAGCGGCGCGTCCACTCCGAGTTGCCGCGGTAGAGCGAGTAGCCGCCCGCGTCGCTCGAGATGATGAGCTCCCGGTATCGGACCGCGTTCCGCGCGACCCACGGCGCGAGCGCGAGCGCGAGGCCGAGGACCGCGGAGCCGGCGATGTGCGCGCGCGCCCGTGCGGGCCAGCGTCGGTCCCGCAGCGGCGCGAGGAGCAACGGCACAAGGACGAGGCCGCTCGCGCGCGTCAGCGACGCGAGACCGAGGGCGAGACCGGCCGCCACGGCGAGGTTCGACGAGGGACGGTCGGAGGCGGCGAGCAGGAGGAACGCGGCGGCGAGGAGCAGGAGCATGAACAGCGGCTCGCTCTGGATCTCCGACGAGGCGAGGACGAACGGCGGGTGGACGGCGGCCAGGACGCCCGTCGCGATCGCGACGCCGCGCCTCCGGAAGATCCGGGCCGACAGCGAGGCGAGCACGAGCGGCGCGAGCGCGCCGACGACGGCGTTGGCGGCGCGGGCGCAGGGGACGCACGCGGGGTGGCCGAGCGTCGCGGCGGCGAGGAAGAGCGGGTAGACGGGAGGGCGGAAGAAGAATCGGAAGTCCGTCGCGTCGGGGTAGTGGCCGGTCTCGACGAGGCTTTGCGCCGCGGATACGTAGGCGGGAGCGTCGCCGAAGGCGGAGGTGCCGGGACCGGTCGCGAGGACCGTCGCGAGGCGCGCGGCGAGGGCGAGCGCGAAGATCGCGAGGCAGGCGTTGCGCCCGAGCGCGGGAACGGCCGAGAGCGAGATCTCCGAGGGGTCTGCCAGCGGCGCGGGCCCCCTCACCCCGTCCCTCTTCCCCCCGCTGTGCGTGGGGAGAGGGGGTTGTTGCGTTGCGAGCCGCTATCCGAGGTCGAACTCTCCGGCCTCGAGCGTCTTCTTCACGCTCGCCATGAACTTGTCCGCGTCGGCGCCGTCGATCAGGCGGTGGTCGAAGGACAGCGCGAGGTATCCGACCGTGCGGATGCCGAGCGCGTCCGCGCCGTTCTCGTCCGTGACGACGACCGGCCGCTTCTCGATCGTGCCGACGCCGAGGATCGCGACCTGCGGCTGGGGAATGATGGGCGTGCCGAAGAGCGAGCCGAACACTCCCGGGTTCGTCACCGTGAAGGTGCCCCCCTGGATCTCCTCGGGCTTGAGCCGCTTCGTGCGGGCCCGCTCCGCGAGGTCCTGCGACGACCGCGCCAGACCCAGGATCGACTTCTCGTCCGCATTCTTGATCACGGGCACGATCAGGCCCCAATCGAGCGCGACTGCCATCCCGAGGTGGACGTCCTTGTGGTAGACGATGTTGTCGCCGTCGATCGACGCGTTCACCTGCGGGAAGTCCTTCAGCGCCTGGATTGCCGCGCGGAAGATGAACGGCAGATAGGTGAGCTTGACGCCGTTCTTCTCGAGGAACGCGTCCTTGTGCTTCGCGCGCAGCCGGGAGATGTTCGTGTAGTCGACCTGGAAGACCGTCGTGACGTGGGCGGAGGTCCTCTTCGACAGGATCATGTTCTCGGCGGTGATCCTGCGGATCTTGGTCATCGCGACGATCTCGTCGCGGTCGCTGACGGCGATCGCGGGGCGAGGCGGGGCGGGAGCCGCGTGGACCGGCTCGGCGCGTCCGGGCACCTCGGCGGGAGCGGCCGCGGCCTGGGCGGCGCGGGCGGGGGCGGGGGCGGGCCCGGCGACCTTGCGGTTCTCGAGGTACGACAGGATGTCGTTCTTCGTCACGCGGTTGTGGATGCCGGTGCCCTCGACCTCCGAGACCTCGATGGCGTTCTCCTGGGCGATCTTGCGGACGAGCGGCGAGGAGCGGCGCCGGATGCGCTCCTCGATCGACTCGACCTGCGCGCCGCCCGACACGGCGGCCGGCGCGTTCTCGCGAGACGGCGGCGGAGCGGGCGTCGCGGAGGACGGTGCCGGCGGCGGGGGAGCCGGGCGCGCCGCGGCGGGCGGAGCGGGCTGTGCCGCGGGAGCCGGCTTCGGAGCGGGCGGAGGCGCCGGAGCCTGGGCGGCGGCCGCAGCGGGTGCCGCGGCGGCCGGAGCCGCTGCCGGGGCGGGCGCCGCGGGCTGGGCGGCCTGTGTCGCGGGCGCTTCCGCCGCCTTCTCACCGGCCTCGCCGATCGTCGCTACGACCGTGTTGATGGCGACGGTCTGACCCTCCGCCACTTTGATCTCGAGCAGCGTGCCCCCGACCGGCGAAGGGATCTCAGCGTCGACCTTGTCCGTCGAGATCTCGAAGATCGGCTCGTCTCGCTTGATCGGGTCGCCCACCTTCTTGAGCCACTTGGTGATCGTCCCCTCGGCGATCGACTCACCCATCTGCGGCATGATGACCGGCGTCGGCATGGTTCCTCCCTCGCAGAGGACAGCATAGGGCAAAGATGAGGCGGCGCGAAGCGGGACCCGCCGCCGCGGCGCCGCAAACGTGCTCCGTTCTTGATCGGAGCGCCGCTTCGCGATATACAGCATCTCTCTTCACAGGCGAAAGTGGGCGCCGCAATCGACTCTTGATTCTCTTTTCTTAACCGTTTCAACGGAGGCTCGAGATGGAGCAGGTTCATTCCTGTGTTCCTTGTGATTCGCTTGCAACTTCTCGTCGGTACCCGCGTCCGCTCGCGCGGGCGGTCACGATCGCGCTGACTGCCCTGGTCGCCTCGGTTCTCCCCGCGCGCGCCCAGACGGCGCCGGTGGCCGGCCAGAACATCAACATGGTCTCCGGCACCGCGTTCCCCGGCGGCGATCCGTTTCTGCAGCGGCAGAACGAGCCGTCGCTCGCCGTCTCGTCGCGGAACGCGCAGCATCTGCTCGCCGGCGCCAACGACTACCGGACGGTCGACCTGCCCGTCTCCGACACGGTCCCCGGCTCGCTCGCGGGCGACGCGTGGCTCGGCGTCTTCAAGTCCTTCGACGGCGCGCAGAGCTGGCAGAGCACTCTGCTGCCCGGCTTCCCGCAGGACCAGTCGCCCGCGGGGCTCGCGTCGCCGCTGAAGGCCTACAACGCCGCGGCCGACCCGACCGTTCGCGCGGGCACGAGCGGTCTCATCTACTACAGCGGCATCGCCTTCAACCGCGGAACGAACAACGGGGCGGTCTTCGTCGCGCGCTATCTCGACGCCAACCAGAAGGAGAACGGCGACGCGACGACCGGGAAGGACACGATCAAGTACATCTCGACCGGCATCGTCGACAACGGCACGTCCGGCCAGTTCATCGACAAGCCGTGGATCGCGGTGGACGTCCCGCGATCCGGCGCCGGGACGTGCACGTTCAACCCGTTCGGGACGCCGCAGACCGTCCCGGCCGGCAACGTGTACCTGGTATGGAGCCGGTTCACCGGCAGCACGAGCACGAAGATCATGTTCTCGCGGTCGACCGACTGCGGGCAGACCTGGGCAAACCCGCAGAAGCTCTCGGAGTCGAACTCGATCAACCAGGGGACCAACGTGGCGATCGACCCGGTCTCCGGCGCGGTCTACGTCGCCTGGCGCCGGTTCGCGGCCTCGCAGCAGCCGGACGCGATCGTGGTCGCGAAGTCGACGGACTTCGGCAAGACCTTCGCGAGCAAGAACACGGTCGTGGTCGCGAACATCGCCCCGTTCGACCAGGCCACCATGCCGGGGCAGTTCCGGACGAACGCGCTGCCCACGATCGCGGTATCGGTCGACTCCGCGAACAACCGGCGCGTGCACGTCGCCTGGGCCCAGCGCGACGCGGCGAGCGGCGACGGGCGAGTCGTGATGTCGACGTCGACGGACGGAACCACGTGGAGCGCCCCGGCCCAGGTCGCGAGCGCGCCGATCACGGATGACTTCGGCAACGTCTTCCAGCGCGGCCACCAGTTCATGCCGCAGCTGACGTTCGTGGCCGGCCGCCTCGTGCTCGTCTACTACGACCAGCGGCTCGATCACACGCTCGGCTTCCACATCCCGAACGATCCCTTCGCGCCGGACGCGCAGGGCCGCTTCTACCTCGTGCGGCAGGACCCTCAGGGTGAGCTGCCCGCGAATCCGCAGCAGGTGTTCACGCTCGGGATCAACGACGCGACGCTGACCGTTCGCCGCCACACGGTGGACCTGCGCGTCGGCACGGCGTCGCCCGCCGCGTCGCCGTCCTTCTCGGCGTCGACGGTGTCGGAGTACCGGTTCGGGCTGACGGCCACGGACGGCGGGATGCCGGCCGGGCTGTCCCAGCTCCAGGTCAACGCGCCGAACCTGCCGCTGTTCTCGCAGGGCACGCTGCCGTTCCTCGGCGACTACATCGACGTCGCCGGCCAGAACTTCAACGCGAACGGGGCGGGAGGCTGGACCTTCAACACCTCGTCGTCGAATCCGTTCGTGGCGTACGCGTCGTGGACCGACAACCGCGACGTGAAGCCGCCGGTCGACGGCAACTGGGCGAACTACACCCCGACGGGACTGGTCCACCAGAGCGTGCTCGATCCGACCCAGCAGACGCCTCCGTGCGTGGTGGGCCAGGAGGGCATGCGCGATCAGAACATCTACAGCAGCCGGATCACCGAGGGGCTGATCGTGGGCTCCCCGCAGAACGTCAAGCCGCTCTCCTCGACGCTCCAGCGGTCCTTCGTCGTGACGCTGCAGAACCTGACGAGTCAGCAGCGCACGTTCCACCTGACGGTCACCCAGCCCGCCGGCGGGCAGGCCTCGTTCATGCAGTCCACCTCGCAGACGGCGCTCGACGTGACGATCGACGCGCACTCGGGCGCGGCCCGGCCGGTATTCGCGAAGTCCTCGACCCCGGCCGCGGGCTTCGTCGTCAACGTGTCCGAGGTCGGCGGATCCCTGTCCGGCTCGATCGTCATGAACCCGGAGGGATCGGTCTCGCCGCTCGCGCAGCCGGACGGCACGACCGCCGACATCGGGACGCTCGAGATCTACACGCCGCTCTTCCAGGTCTGGAACGCGGCGAACCCGAACCCGTACCTGAACATCTCGAATCCCAACCAGGTCCTCAACATCTCGAACCTCAACATCTCCAACGTGGACCCGGCGATCCTCAATATCTCCAACCTGAACATCTCGAACCTGAACATCTCGAATCTCAACATCTCGAATCCCGACCCGGCGGCGCTGAACATCTCGAATCTCAACATCTCGAACACGGCGGCCGCGAACCTGAACATCTCGAACCTGAACATCTCGAACCTCAACATCTCGAACACGCCGATCAGCGAGTCGACGTATGCCGTGGTCAACTCGGGCAACACGTCGCACTCGTATCGAGTCGCCCTCTACGGCAATAACCCGTACAACACGCCCCTGCAGGTGATCGTCACGAAGAACTCGACGATGCCGGCAAGCGCGAGCTGCACCCTGCTGAATCAGCCGCAGAACGTGGTCGTCTCGAACGTCAACGACGCGCTGATCTCGCCGGACCTCGCGTCGGCGTCGAACCCGGACATCGCCGACTCGAGCGTCGACAACACGACGATGGAGATGGCGCCCGGGGAGACGGTCTTCGTCACCCTGCGCGCGGCGCTCACGAGCGACCAGATGGCGACCCTGACGCAGAACCTGACTCCGGTCATCACGGCGCACGGCACCAACACGAACGGCTCGGTGCCGGACTTCGTGGCGCTGCTCTTCATCCAGGTTCCGAACGGCGGGGCTCTGCCGGCGGCCGTCGTCGGGACCTCCTACACCACGACCCTGACGGCCGCGGGCGGCAAGCCGCCGCTGACGTGGGTGCTCGCGCCGGGCAGCGTGCTGCCGACCGGGCTCACGCTCTCCACCGGCGGCGTCATCTCCGGCACGCCGTCGGGCTCGGGCAGCTTCACGTTCTCGGTCAAGGTGTCCGATTCGACGGCGGGGACGCCGCAGACGGCCACCCAGACGTTCCAGCTCACGGTCAACGCGCGCAGCACGGCCACGTCGGTCGCCTTCGGCGCCAACCCGATCTCGTTCGGGCAGTCGACGTCCGCGACGGTGACCGTCACCGACACGCAGGTCGGCGGCACGGCCTCGAGCCCGACGGGCACGGTCGCCCTGACCGGGTCGGGGCTGTCGGCCGGAAGCTGCGTCCTGGCGCCGTCCGGCGCCTCCGCCTCGGCCTGCTCGGTGACCGTGACGCCGCCGGCGGCCGGCACGGACGTCATCGGGGCAACGTTCACGGCGACGTCGGTGCACCTCGCGAGCAACGGCTCCAACACGCTCACGGTGAACCCGGCAGGCACCGCGACCGCTCTCATCTCCAGCCTGAATCCGTCCCAGTCCGGGCAGTCGGTGACGTTCACCGCGACGGTGACGTCGGCCGCGGGCCTTCCCACGGGCACGGTGAGCTTCCTCGACGGCGCGGCGACGCTCGCTACCTCGCCGCTCACGGGCAACGTCGCGACGTTCACGACGTCGAGCCTCATCATCGGCGTGCACCCGATCACGGCCGTCTACGGCGGCGCCCCGAACTACGCCGGCAGCACGTCGGCCGTCTTGAATCAGACGGTGCTCGGCTTCTACACGTTCACGGGTTTCCTCTCGCCGATGTCCACCGCGGGGACGATCGCGGCGCCCACTTTCTCGGGCAACGCGAACTACGGGTCGGCGACACCGATCAAGTGGACGCTGCAGGACGGCTCGGGCAACGTGCTCACCGACCTCACCACGACCCTGGCCCTGACGGCGGTCAAGTACACCGGCAGCTCCTGCTCGGGCCAGGCGACCGGAACGGCCACGCTCCTCTACAGCCCAACGGCGGGGGCGAAGGGCGGAAGCACCTTCCGCAACAGCAACGGGCAGTTCATCTTCAACTGGGACACGACGGTCGTGGGCGGCAAGGGCTGCTACGAGCTCGAGCTGCAGTTCAACGACGGCAGCCCGATCCGAGCCACGGTCGAGAAGCTTCAGTAGCGGAAATCGTCGAGCTCAAAGGCGGCGGCGCCCTCCGGGCCCGCCGCCTTTTTCTTTGCCCGGCAGGCCGCTCGCGCGACGAACAGGCGTTTGCCGCTTCGACGCGGCGGACCCGGCTCGCGGGCGGGCCGCGGCTACTTGCCGGCGAGCCGGCGGCGGGCGTCGGCCGCGAGGCGGCCGCCCTCGCCCGTCTGGAAGGCGAGGAACGTCTTGTACGCGTCGGCGGCGCCGGCGCTCTTCAAGCCCTCGCGCACGCGGCCGAGGTAGTAGTACACGGGCGGGAAGACGCGGAACGTCGGAATCTCGTCGAGATACACGGCCGCCGCCTCGCCGCGCCTCTTGATGCAGGCGTCGAACTCGGTGTCGGCCTCGGCGAAGGACCCCGCCTCCAGATACGCGCGGCCCAGCGCGAACCGCGCGAGCCACGAGTCGGCGAGCTTGCGAGCGTCCTTGAGATGGGCGATCGCCTCGCGGTAGTTGCGGTGCTCGATCTCGGACTCACCGCGCAGGAGCAGCGCGTACATCTGCGGATCCGACTCGAGCCGGGCGCCGAGCTGGGCGGCCGCGGCGAGCGCCTTCTTGTCCTCGCCCGCGGCGATGAGGACCCGGGCGGCGCTGACGGTGACGGAGAGATCCGCGCTCATTCCCATCGCCCGGTCCGCCGAGGCGACCGCGGCGGCATTCTCGCCTCGCGCGAGGTCGGCCTCCGCGAGGGTCGTCAGCTTCCTGGCCGCATCGTCGGAGTTCTTCGCCGTGGCGTCGGTCTCGAGCGCGGGCTCGAGGATCTTGCGAGCGTCGTCGATCCGGCCCTGGTAGAGCGCGAGATCGGCGAGGCCCGACGCTGCGGCGGACGCCCCCGCGGGACCGGTCGCGGCGAGCTTGTTCCAGGTCGCGAGCGCGTTCTGCGGCCGTCCCGCCCCGAGCTCCGAGAGCGCGAGCCCGACGTAGGCCAGAACGAACTGCGGGTTCATCCGGATGACCGTGTTCTGCTCGCGGACGCCGGTCTCGAAGTCGCCCGCGTACATCGCGATGAGCCCGAAGTTGTTTCGCTGCGGCACGTTCTTCGGGTAGAGCTCGATGGCGCGCCGCCCCCAGAGCAGGGCGTTGGCCATGTCGCGCTTGACGAAGTACGCGAACGCGAGATTCGCAATGCCCGCCGAGTCGGCGGGAAACTGCTTGACGAGCGCGCTGAATTCGTCGATGGCGCTGTCCGGATTGCGCACCAGGAGGTAGTAGCCGCCCCGGGTCCGGAACTTCTCGCGCTCGCTCATTCGGTCGATGCGTGCGAGCGCCGCCTTGTAGTCCTTCTCGGCCTCCTGCCGCTGCCCGCGGTTGTTCTCGACGGCGGCGAGGCCGGCGTAGGCGCGTCCGAGGTTGGGATCCAGGTCGAGCGCCTTCCGGTAGTGGCGGATCGCCTCCTCCCAGTTCCCGCTCCACTGCTGGTCCTGGCCGAGCGCGTACTCGTGCGCGGCCTCGAGCGAGCCGGCGGTGAAGGTCTCCGCGGCGGCGACCTGCGTCGACTCGGGCGTCGCGTCGCCGAGGGCCCGCCGGACCTGGGCCGCGAGGCGGGCGACCGCCGTGAGAACGGCGTCCTTGCTGGAGGCCTTCTCGCGATCCTCGACGATCGTCTTGCCGGTCGTGGCGTCGACCGCGCGGACGGACACCTCGTACCCGTCGCCGCTCTTGTCGATGGAGCCCGAGGTCACCACGTTGATGCCCTCGCGGACCGCGACGAGCCGGGCGAGCGTCGGGTCCAGCGCCGTCGCGCCTGGCGAGAGCTGCGCCGCGAGCTTGCGTGCGGAGTTCCGGTTGTAGGAGTTGATGAAGGAGGCGCCTTCGAGCGCGATCGTCAACGCCGGCTCGAGCGTTCCGTCGAACACGGGATCGCCGGCGTGGTTGGTGAAGTCGGCCACGAGCATCGACTGCGCCCTCGGCGCGGCCACCGGCTTCGCGGTGCGGCCCTTCTGGTAGATCCAGAAACCCGCACCGCCGAGCACCAGCAGCGCGACGAGCGCCGCGACCGCGGGCCGGAACCAGCGCCGCGTCCCCACCCGATAGCGAATCGTCGTCTTGAACGACTCGGCGTCCAGATCCTCGAGGACCTCCTGGACGTTCTTGTAGCGGAGCGCGGGATCGACCACCATGCAGCGCTCGATGATCTTCTGCAGGTAGACCGGCAGCTCCGGGTTGAGCTCCTTGACCGGCTTCGGCGGACGCTGGATCCGCGCCACCATGACCTCGAACGGCGTGGCGCCGCCGAAGGGCAGGCTGCCGGTGGCCATCTGGTAGAGGATCACTCCCAGCGAATAGATGTCGGACTGCGGGCCGACGGACTCGCCCCTCACCTGCTCCGGCGACATGTAGAACGGCGTTCCGATCACCGCGCCGGTCTGCGTCATCCCGGACTGCTCGGACCCCTTGGCCATGCCGAAGTCCGTGACGTAGACCCGGTCCGAGCCGTCGAGCATGATGTTCTGAGGCTTCAGGTCGCGATGGATCACGCCCTGGTCGTGCGCGGCCTTGAGACCCTCGGAGGTCTGACGGAAGACGCGGAGCAGTCGCTCGGTGGGGAGCTTGCCCTGCTTCTTCAGGATCGTCGACAGGTCGCGCCCGTCGACGAACTGCATCGTCAGGAACTTGATCCCGTCGCTCTCTCCGAGGTCGAACGAGCGGAGCACGTTCGGGTGCGTCACGCGGCTGGAGAGCTGGACCTCGCGCTTGAACCGCTCGAGCGCGTCGGGGTCCTCGGCGACATCCGAGCGGATGAGCTTCAGCGCGACGTCGCGATCGAGACCCTTGTCGTGAACGAGGTAGACCGCGCCCATCCCGCCCATGCCGAGGAGGCTCTTCACGCGGTAGCGGTTGCCGATCTCGAGGCCGGCGGGAAGGACGATGGAGGCCACGCCGCGCTGCGACTGACTGGCCCAGTCCCGGAACGACGAGGGGCTCCCCATCGTGGGAACCGAGGTCATTTCGAACGCGGCGTCGCTCTGCGCCTCGAGCGGCGCGCCGTTGAACCCGTGGCCGCACTGCAAGCAGTTGTCGGACGGCTCCGGATTCGGCGCCTGGCACTTGGGGCAGATCATGAAGGGACGCGATCCGGGGCGCTGGGGAAGACTCTCATTGCGTTCGCGGGCCGATTCTAGCTTCACCCGGAGCGTCCGCCGGAAGACCGGCGGCGTTCGCCGGGGAACGGCCTCCGTTGGCCGACTCGCGCGGGGCTCCCTCGCGGGGGTCGCGTAAAAGAGAATGGAGGAGGCACGATGCACACATGTGGCCGCTCTCGGTTCGCTCCCGGGCTCATCGCCGGGCTCGTCATCACGGCGCTCGGGACCCTGTTCGTCCTCGACAGCTTCGGCGTGGTCGACGCCGGCACTCTCTTCGACTACTGGCCGCTCTTTCTGATCCTGCCCGGCCTCGCGCACCTGATCTGGCCCCGCAAGTCCGCGGACCGGCTGTGGGGCGCGATCCTGGCGGGCGTCGGCACGCTGCTCCTGCTTCGGAACCTCAACATCTTCTGGATCAGCTTCCGCCACGTCTGGCCCGCCATCCTGGTGCTGCTCGGCGTGTTCCTGGTGTGGCGCTCGCGCGGGCCCCGGCCCGGGCAGCCGACCGATCCGGGCGCCCTGGGTGGATCCGGTGGACCGGGCGGCGGCGACGCGCTCGGCCAGCGCGCCCATGACGGTGCGATGGCCGGGCTGGCGGCCACGCGGGACTGGCGGGGGCCCGGCCCGCCACCGCCCGGCCTCGACACGATCTCGGAGTTCGCGATGTTCGGCGGCGGCGACCGGATGATCCGGTCGCGTGCCTTTCGGGGCGGCACGGTCACGGCCATCATGGGCGGCTTCGACATCGACATGCGGGACGCCGACATGGCGGGCGACGCCGCGACGATCGAGATCTTCGTCGCCATGGGCGGCATCGATCTGAAGGTGCCCGAGTCCTGGGCCGTCGTCATCGACGTCACGCCCTTCATGGGCGGCGCGAGCTACCGCAAGCGCGGGCAGGAGCCGCCGCCCGCCGGCCTGCCGCGCAAGGTCCTGACGATCACGGGATTCGTGTTCATGGGCGGCATCGACATCAAGCACTGAGCCGAAGCCATGCACCCCATCCTCGCGCGCCCCGGACGCCTGAACCCGTACCTCGCGGCCTGCATGCCGCTCGCGGCGATCCTGGCCGTGCTCCTCGGCCGGCCGGGCGCGGGCATCCGCAACTACGAGGCCGTCGCGATGGCGGTGCCGCTGACCTGCGCCTACGCGTTCATGGGCCTCTCCGTCTGGTACGTGTGCCGGCAGTTTCGCTTCCGGCGCCCGGATGCGCTCCGGTCGCTCGGCGCGCACGCAGTCGCGGCGGTCTTGACGTCCTGCATCTGGGTCGGCCTCGCGGCGTTCCTGGCGGCGGCGTGGGGCCTCTGGGCTCCGTTCGACGGCCTGCTCCAGCGCCTGCGGCCGCAGGGCCTGGCCCTGTTCGCACTCGGCCTCCTGCTCTACATGCTCGCGGCCGCGCTGAACTTCGTGCTGCTCGCGCTCGAGGCGGCGGCCGAGGCGGAGCAGCGCGAGGCGGAGCTCGCGATTCTGGCGCGCGACGCGGAGCTCGCCGCGCTGAAGGCGCAGATCCGGCCGCACTTTCTCTTCAACAGCCTGAACGCGATCTCGGGGCTCGCGGGAACGGACCCGGAGCGCGCGCGGGAGATGTGCCTGCGTCTCGCCGATTTTCTGCGCCGGAGCCTCGCCGTCGGAGAGCGGCAGTCGATCTCGGTCTCCGAGGAGCTCGCGCTCTCGCGCGCATACCTGTCCGTCGAGGAGCTGCGCTTCGGGCCGCGGCTCTCCATCGAGGAGGACCTCGACGAGCGCGGCGAGCCCTGCCTCGTGCCGCCGCTGCTGCTGCAGCCGCTCGTCGAGAACGCCGTGCGCCACGGCATCGCCACACGGGTCGAGGGCGGAACGGTCCGCGTCGGCGTGCGCTGCGCCGCGGGCAGGCTGCGGATCCTCGTCGAGAATCCGCTCGATCCCGACGCGCCATCGCGTCCGGGCGGCGGCCTCGGGCTCAAGAACGTGCGGCGGCGTCTCGCCGCGCGATGGGGCGGCGAGGCGTACTTCGCCGCGAAGCGGATGCCGGACCGCTACCTGGTCGTGATCTCCGTGCCGGCGGAGCGAGTCGCGTGATCGGCGCTTCGAGCGAGCTCCGCGTGCTCGTCGTCGACGACGAGGCGCCCGCGCGTTCCGTGCTGCGGGAGTACCTGGAGCGCGTGCCCGGCGTCCGCGTCCTGGCCGAGTGTGCGAACGGCTTCGAGGCGCTCAAGGCCGCGGACGCGCACCGTCCGGACGTCGCGTTCCTCGACGTCGAGATGCCGAAGCTGAACGGCTTCGAGGTCCGCGAGCTGCTCGACCCGGCGATCCTCCCCGTGTTCGTGACGGCGTACGACGAGTGGGCGGTCAAGGCGTTCGAGGTCCACGCGGTGGACTACGTGATGAAGCCGTTCGCTCCGGAGCGGATCGCGTCCGCCGTGGCGCGGGCGAGGGAGCGGCTCCGCGCCCGGGATCTCCCCACGCCGTCGGACGTCGCGGCGGCCGCGCGGCCGGAGGGACGGCACCTCGAGCGCGTCGTGGTCCGCGACGGCCCGAAGGTCCACGTGATCCCGGTCGCGCGCCTCTCGTCCGCGCACGCCCAGGACGACTACGTCGAGATCCGGAGCGAGGGGAAGGCCTACCTGAAGTCGCAGACGCTCGGCTCGCTCGCGGCCGCCCTCGACCCGGAGCGCTTCGTGCGCGTGCACCGCTCGTACCTCATCAACGTGGACTTTCTCGCCCGACTCGAGGGCTACGCGAAGACCGGCTTCTCGGCGGTGCTCACCGACGGCACGCGCGTCCCCGTCAGCCGCGAGGGACACTCGCGGCTCAAGCCGCTGCTCGGGAGCGACGGCTCGGATTCGGGCGGCGGTTGAGCGCTCCCATCGCCGCCCGCCGGGCCCTCGTCGCGCTCCTCCTCGCGGCGGCGGTCCGCTGTGCGAACGCGCCGGGCGCGCCCGGCTCCTTCTACAGCGGACCGTCGAATCCTCCGCGCCGGCCCGGCGAGCTCCTCCGCTCGGAGCCGATGCATCCGGCGCCCAACGGCGCGAAGGTCTGGCGCATCCTCTACGCGTCCACGGACCCCGACGGAAATCCCATCGCCGTGTCCGGCGTGGTCATCGCGCCCGACCTGCCCCCGCCCGCCGCGGGGCGGCCCGTCCTCGCCTGGGCGCACCCGACCACCGGCGTCGCGGACGCGTGCGCGCCCTCGGTCGCGCCGGACTTCCTCGACACGATCCCGCACGTGCCCGCGCTCGTCGCGCTGGACTGGGTCGTCGTCGCGACCGACTACCCGGGCCTCGGCACGCCGGGCGTGCACCCGTACCTCGTCGGCGAGAGCGAGGGACGCGCGGTCCTCGACTCCGTCCGCGCCGCGGCCGAGGTGGAGAAGTCGGGGGCGGGGAAGCGCTTCGCGGTCTGGGGTCATTCGCAGGGCGGCCACGCGGCGCTCTTCGCCGGCCAGCTCGCCGGCAGCTACGCGCCGGAGCTCCAGCTCGCGGGAGTCGCCGCGATCGCGCCGGCGACGGAGCTCGCGACGCTGTTGCAGGACGACCTCTCGTCGCACGCCGGCGCGGTCCTGACGTCGTACAGCCTGTGGACGTGGTCCCGCTTCTACGGGATCTCGATCGAGACCGCGGCGACGCCGCCGGCGATCCACGTCATCGACGGCATCGCGGTCGACTGCATCGAGACCCGCGACGAGGTCTACCGCGCCGGATTCGATTCGTTCGCGCTGCCGGATCCGTTCCTCGTGGAGGGCGCGATGGAGCGCGACCCGTGGAAGTCGCTGCTCGAGCGCAATCGGCCGGGCGCCGTCCCGATTCGCGCGCCGATCTACGTCGCGCAGGGAGACCAGGACCTCGTCGTGCGGCCGTCCGTGACCGCCGACTACGTGGCGGGCCTGTGCCGCCAGGGCGCCTCGGTCCGCTTCGAGAAGCTCGAGGGCGAGGGCCACATGCGCGCGGCGCGCGTGTCCGCGTCGAGCGCGATCGGCTGGATGCGCGCGCGCTTCGACGGAACGAAGGCGCCCAACGACTGTCCGCCGTTCTAGAGCCTCTTAGTGCGGTCGGCTCTCGGAGCCGTGCGGACCCGGGCGATCGTGGCGGGCGGGAAGAAGCCACGCCCCGAGGAGGGCGGCCTACGTCCCGGGTGCCTGCGGCTCCGCCGGAGGGACGGTCGGGCCCGGAGTCGGCTGCGGCGGTTTGACGAAGACCTTCTCGTCCACGCCCGCGTTGATCTTGCACTCCTCGAGCGTCAGCGTCTGGTCGCGCTGGCCGTCGGTCGTCACCTCGAGGTGATGTGCGACCGGGAACCCACTCTCGCTCCGGTAGTCCGAGTAGTCGGACGAGATCTTCACCATGTTGCCGCTCGGCCCGAGCGCGGTGTGGTACGAGCGCAGGATCCGGTACGTCTTGGGGTCGATCGCCCAGCGGACCGACATGTTGCCGTAGTGCACGTCGAGCACGCTCGCATCGACGTCGCCGACCTTGTCGGTTCCCATCGCCGCGACGGTGAGCTTGGGATCGTCGGTCTTCTGCGCGAGCCAGAGCGGCACGCGCTGAACCTGCTTGAGGAGCTCGTCGCGCATCTGGGGCGGGAGATCCGAGGAGCCGTTCGGACCGATGACGAACGCGGTCGTCGGCGTCGCGACCATCGCCATGCGGCCGAACGGCGCATCGAGCTGCTGCGAGAGCTTGTCGGGGAAGACCATTGCCGTCTGGATCTCCATCGTCATCTCGCCGTCGGGCGTCTTCGCCGTGACCTGTCCGCGCGTCTGCACGTCCTTCACGGTCCGCGCCTTCGCGGATCCGCCGAGGGCGTCGACGACCTTGGCGAAGAGCGTCTTGCCGGCGGCGAGCTGCTGCGCAGTCGGCGCCGGCGCGGCGGCGGGCGCCGAGGCCGGAGGCGCGCCGGGCGCGGCCGGCTTCGCGGGCTTCGCGGGCGCGGCCGGAGTCGCGGCGGACGTCTGCGCGGCGGCGACGCCGGCCGTCGAGAGGATCAGGAGCAGGGATGACAGCGCGGCCGCGCCGCCACGAGGAGCGAGTGAGCGCATCTTTCCTCCGGGCGCGCGAGTCTATATCGAAGTAGCATGCGCGCCGTGCCGCGCCGCGCCGAATCGCTCCTCCGCCGGCTCGAGGAGGCGCGCCACCTGCGGCCGGGGGCGCGCGAGACGGAGCGCCTCCTGCGCGAGGCCGCCGCGCTCCGGCCGCGCAGCGCGGAGGAGCTGATCCGCATGCACGAGACGGTCCTCTTCCTGCGCGCGTATCCGCATTCGCCGCGCGTGCTGCGGATCTGTGACCGCCTGCTCGATGCGCTCGCCGGTCGGGTGGCGGAGCTGTCGCGCACGGACGCCGACACGTCGGCGTTCGACGAGCCCGAGGTCGCCGGGATCGGCGGAACGACGATCGGCACGGACTTCTCGTTCGAGCTGTCGCGCCGGCTCGCGGCCCGCCACGGGCGCGCCGTGCGCATCGACTGGGACGCGGCCGAGACCGGCGACCGGATGCGGGCCTCGTGGCCGGAGTTCGTGCCGCTGCTCGAGGAGGAGGCGCTCGCCGACGCGAACGTCCCCTACCTCGACTGGCTCGCCGCCGCGGCGGGGCCGCGCCGGAGCGATCCGCGCTGGCTCCTCGACCGCTACGGCCGCATGCCGCTGCCGCGCGACGTGAGGGCCGAGCTCTTCGACTCGATGGGGGTGCCCATCTCGTGGAATTTGGGCCTCTCGCGAGACTCGCGCACGCGGATGCGCCGGCCGGGACCGAGGCCGTTCTTCCACGACGCGCCGCTCCTCGCGCGGCGGGACGTCTCGCTCGACGACGTCATGCGCGACCCGCGCATGCCGATGCGGCGCCTCTCCCGCGCGGAGGGCGAGAGGTTCGTCGCGATGGTCCAGGATGCGACGGCGGCCCGCTATCGCGAGTTCTACACGTTCACCCACGCCGACCCGACCTCCGTCGTCGCGGCGCGGCCGGGCCGCGGCATCGAGCTCTTTCTGGTCGGCGTGACGCCCGACCGGCGCCTGCCGCTCCGCGCGGCCTACGGCGGCTTCGTCGTCAAGAACGCCGTGCCGATCGGCTACATCGAGGGGCTCGCGTTCTTCGAGAGGCTCGAGATCGGCTTCAACATGTACTACACGTTCCGCGAGGGCGAGTCGGCCTGGATCTACGCGCAGGTGCTGAAGCTCCACCGCGACGCGCTCGGCGTGACGTCGTTCTCGATCGACCCGTACCAGCTCGGCTTCGAGAATCACGAGGCGATCGACTCGGGCGCGTTCTGGTTCTACCGCAAGCTCGGATTCCGCCCGACGGATCGCGACGTCGCCGCCGCCGTCGCTCGCGAGGAGCGGCGCATCGCCGAGCGGCCCGGCTACCGCTCGTCGCGCGCGACGCTGCGGCGCCTCGTCGTCCACAACCTGCTCTACGAGGCGCCGGGGACGGCCTCCCGCGACTGGGACCGCTTCCACGTCCGGCGCATCGGGCTCGCGGTGAACCGCCGTATGCGCGAGCGGGGAGGCGACGCGAGGCGCCTGCGGGAGTCCGCGGAGAGCCGCGTCGCCCGAGCTCTCGGGCTGCGCGGTCTCTCCGACGCGGAGCGGCGCGCGTTCGCCGCGATGGCGCCGGCGCTCGACGCGATCGGCGGGCTCGCGCGGTGGACGCCCGCGGAGCGAAGGGCGGCGGCGGAGATCGTCCGTGCGAAGGCCGGCCATGACGAGCGGCGCTACCTGCGGCTCATGCAGCGGCACCGCCGGTTGCGCGAGGCGTGGGTCGGCCTCGGCTCGCGCTAGCTCAGCCGCTTCCCGTTGCGGACGGCGACGACCTCCGCCAGGATCGACATCGCGATCTCCTCCGGCGAGCGTCCGCCGAGCGGGAGCCCGATCGGTCCGTGCAGCCGCGCGAGCTCCGCCTCCGTGGCGCCCGCCTCGAGCAGCCGCCTGCGGCGCTTCTCCTGCGTGCGCTGGCTGCCGAGCGCGCCCACGTAGAACGCGCGGCTGCGCAGCGCGCCGAGGATCGCGGGGTCGTCGAGCTTCGGGTCGTGCGTGAGGACGGCGATGGCGGTGCCGGCGTGGACTCCGGCCTCGGCGAGCCCGCGGTCGGGCCACGCGTTCACGACCTGGTCCGCGTGCGGGAAGCGGCCGGCGTTGCCAAACGCCTCGCGGGGATCGACGAGGATGGTCCGGAAGCCGAGCGCCTTCGCCAGCGTCACGAGCGACACGGCGATGTGGACGCCGCCGACGATGATCAGCTTCGCCGAGGGCGCGAGGACGTCGACGAAGATCTCCTCGCCGCCGGACTGGACCCGCCGGGAATCGCCGCCCGCGAGCGCGGCGCGCGCCGCGTCGGTCGCGGCCGATCCCGCGTCGCCCTCGATGCGCCCGTCCTCGAATGCCGCGGCCTTCCTGCCGAGACGGTCCGAGGTCCCGGCGACGACGGTGGCGACCGCGGCCCGCCGCTCGGCGCGGAGCGCGTCGCGGAGAGCGGGGAAGAGGTCGGACGGCAGACGCTCGACGAACACCTCGATGGCTCCGCCGCATGCGAGGCCGACGCCCCATGCGGTGTCGTCCGCGATGCCGAACCGCAGGCGCTGGGGCACTCCGGTCGCGATGGTCTGGCGCGCCGCCTCGACCACCGCGTTCTCGACGCAGCCGCCGGAGACGGAGCCCGAGATGCCGCCGTCGGCGTTGACCGCCATCTTTCCGCCGGCGGGCCGCGGCGCGGATCCCCAGGTCTCGAGCACGGTCGCCGTCGCGACGGGCTTGCCCTCGGAGACCCAGCGCTCGACGTCGTCGAGGATGTCGCGCATGGTTATTGATACGTCAGAGTCGGCTGCGGTTCTAGGGCTCGGTTCGTATCCGCGTCATCCCGAGCGGTAGCGAGGGATCCCGTGACCGGCAGGCTTCGAGACGAGTACCTCGCGTTGAGTGACAGGATCCCTCGTCGCTTCGCTCCTCGGGATGACAGCGCGCTTCGCGCGCAGAGTCAGTACCCGGCTAACGCCCGTGCCGCCCGGCAGAGCTTCTCGGCGTTTGGCAGGAAAGCCTCTTCGAGAGGCGGCGAGTACGGCACCGGCGTGTCCGGCGCGGTGACGCGCACGAGCGGGCCGTCGAGGTACTCGAAGCAGCGCTCCGAGAGTACGGCCGCGATCTCCGCGCCGATGCCTCCCGTGCGCGTCGCCTCGTGGAGC
>DATBBK010000304.1:0-11071 GCA_036271035.1 Thermoanaerobaculia bacterium
TTGCCGAGCACTCCGCCCTTCTTGTTGATCTCGTCGAACGCCATCTCGGAAGCGTTCTTGGTCGAGATGCCGAAGGTCGCGATGCCTCCGGTCAGCGAACCGTACTCGCCGATGACGATCTCTTTCCCGGACCCTTTCGAGCCGCAGGAAAGCGTCGTGGCGAGCACGCCCGCCAGACAGACCGCGGCAACGATGCGCAATCTCATTTCGAGACCTCCTTCGACCCCGACGAAAGACGGCGTATTCTTTCGCGAGAAGCCGTGGAAAGTCAAAAGATGTTTTCTGTCAATGGCTTAAGCTAGAATCGAGACCCGGCGGTCAGAGACGACCGGCGGCCCGACGCGCCCCCGGCGACGACGAGGCCCCGGTCAAAAAGAAGCGAGGCGAGACTCCATTAGCGACACCCGCAGCCCCGCCCCCGCGGCGGGCGAAACGGAATCGAGCCCCGAGATCCCCGCTCCCCGCATCCGGCCACGATCCGGACACAACATCTCGCGCTCGAAGATCGACCCGGACGCGCTCAAGGTGCTCTACCGGCTGCGCTCCGCGGGATACAAGGGCTACCTCGTCGGCGGCAGCGTGCGCGACCTGCTCCTCGCGCGCGTGCCCAAGGACTTCGACATCGGCACCGACGCGCATCCCCAGGCGCTCCGCCGGCTGTTCCGGAACTGCCGCATGATCGGCCGGCGGTTCCGCCTCGCCCACATCCTCTTCGCGGACGGCAAGGTCATCGAAGTCGCGACGTTCCGCCGCCGGCCTGATCCCGCGGCGGAGATGGCCGCCGACGGCGCCGAGCTGCTCCAGACTTCCGACAACACGTTCGGCACGCCGCGGGAGGACGCGCTCCGCCGCGACTTCACGATCAATGGCCTCTTCTACGACATCGAGGATTTCTCGGTCATCGACTGGGTCGGAGGGCTCGACGACCTCGAGACCGGGCTGGTCCGGACCATCGGCGACCCGGACGTGCGCTTTCAGGAGGATCCGGTCCGCATGATGCGCGCGGTCGAGTTCGCGAGCCGGCTCGGGTTCGCGATCACGCCCGACGCGTACGAGGCGATCCTCCGGCATCGCAAGGAGATCGTGAAGTCGGCGCCGCCGCGCGTGACCGAGGAGCTCGCGCAGGCGCTCCGCGGCGGCCACGCGCTTCCCACGCTGCTCCTCATGCGGGAGGTCGGCCTGCTCGACGTCCTCCTGCCCGAGCTCGCCGCCGTGCTGCGCCTCCCCGACCCGGACCACAGCGGCGGCACGGGACACCTCTACTGGGCGCTGCTCGAGGTGCTCGACGCCGAGCGCCGCCGCGGCCGCGCCTTCGAGGACTCGGTCCTCTTCGCGCTGCTCTTCGTGCCGATCGTTCGAGCGGGCGTCCGTGAGATCGCGCCCGACGGCGACCCGGACCCGAACCGCCTCGCGACGATCATCGAGGACGTCGTCTCCCCGCTCGCGCTGCGCATGTCGCTGCCGCGCGCCGTGACGGAACGCATCAAGCAGGCCCTCGCGATGGTCGGCCGGCTCTCGCACCGGCCCGACTCGAAGCTGGCGACCCGCCGGATCGCCTTCCGCGAGGCGTTCCCGACCGCGCTCGAGCTCTTCGAGCTCACGGCGATGGCGACGGGCCGCGGGCAGGAACTCGCGCGCGAGTGGCGCGCGACGCACGCGAAGATCCAGCGGGCGCGGGAGCTGGGCCAGATCCCGGAGCCGCCGAAGCCGCCGCCGAAGCGGAGGCGGCGCGGGGGCCGCGGCCGAGGACGGGCCGGGCGCGCCTGAAATATCATCCGGCCATGTTTCCGGGCGGCGGCCCCCTGGAGTGCGGAGTCAGCGTTAAGCAGTGCCTGATCAGACACTTGCGCTCGTTCCGGGCCGCCGGATCGCCGGCCGGCCGCGGAATCCCGCGGACCGAACAAATTTTCCCCCTGTGCGTTTTGTCCCACTGAGGGCAGCGTGAGTACCAGCGAAGAAAAAGACCTGGTTCATCGCTGCCGCAAGGGCGATGACGACGCCTGGAGGGAGCTGGTGGATCGGTTCGGTCCGAGGGTGTACGCGATCGCGTACCACTTCACGATGAAGAGAGAGGACGCCGAGGAGCTGTCGCAGGAGATCTTCCTGAAGCTCTTCGAGAACCTCGACCGCTACGACGGCGGCTTCCCACTGATCGCGTGGGTCCTGTCGGTCTCCCGCAACCTCTGTATCGACCGCTACCGCCGCCGCAAGCGCGAGAAGTCGCTCCGGTTCGTCTCCGACGAGGCCGTGACCGCGCTCTTGAAGGCCGAGGACGATCCCGCCAGCGCGGCGCTCCGCAAGGAGCGCACGCAGATGCTCTTCTCCGCCTTGGCGGAGATCCCCGAGGACCTCGCGGAGATCCTGATCCTGCGCGATTTGAACGGGCTGGCGTACGAGGAGATCGGCAAGGCGCTCGAGCTGCCGGACGGCACGGTGAAGTCGCGGCTGTTCCGCGCCCGCGCGGAAGTCGCGCGGAAGATCCGCGAGCGCCACGAGAAGAAGGGGGCGCCGGGGGCGTTCGCGTCGATCGCGATTGCTGCGGCGGCGATCGTATGAGCTGCCGCGAGCTCGAGCGGCTCTTCGCGGCGGGCGCGCCGGACTCCGAGATCGCAGCGCACCGCCACGGCTGCGCGGAGTGCGAGCGCGTGGCGCGCGACGTCGAGGAGACCGCTTCGCTGACGGCGTCTCTCGCGCCGCCGGTGTGGAGCCCGATTCTGCGGCGGACGTTGCTGGAGATTCCGCGCATGACGGTCTCGTGCGAGGGAGCGGAGCCTCTGATCGCCTCCCTGCTCGAGGGCGAGATCGCCGACTCGGACGAGAGCCGGCTGAGGAATCACCTCTCCCGGTGCGAGGGATGCACCGCGGCCGCGGAGACGCTGCTCTCGATGCGTGAGCTCGCCGCGCCCGCGCCGCCGCCCTGGCTCACGACTCGGCTCGCCGCGGCGAGACCAGCGCCGAGGCCCTCCATCTGGAAGCGCGTCTTCTCGGGGAAGGCCGTCGTGGCCTACGCGTACGCGGCCGCGGTCCTGGTCATGCTGCTCGGGCTGAATCCGACGGCCGTCGCGCGCAAGGCCGGCTTCGCGCGACTCGAGCAGAGCACGCGAGGCGTCGTGAGCGTCGCGAAGAGCTCGGTCGGCGACCGCCTGGGAGCCCTCCAGGAGCGCGCCCTGCGGGATCTCGCCGCGCTTCGCGGCCGCATCGGCGGCTACGGGCGCGCCGCGGTGTCCAACGCACTCGCGATCGTGCTTCGTCCCGAGCCCAAGAAGACTCCGTCGCGCCCGCGCCTCGGCAAGGACGGCGGCACGGCGGCGACGACCGACGACTATTTCCTCGCGCGGACCGACGGGACGGAACCTTTGCCCGCCAAATCCGTGTTGAAAAGCGACGAAGGAAACACGTAGGAGATATGGAGACAGTCATGAGCGACAACTACCAGGCCACCCCGTCCGCGGCTCCCCCGCCGCCGCCCGTCGCGACGCCGGTTCCACCGCCGGTCGTGCCGGTGATCGTGGACCGCAAGTCCCCGGGCCTGGCGGGATTCCTCTCGATGTTCCCGGGACTCGGGCACCTGTATCTGGGTCTGTACCAGCGCGCGTTCGCGTTCGGAGGAGCGTTCATCGTCTCGATCGCGTTCGCCTCGCACGGCCGCAGCGGCGAGTTCTTCGGGCCTCTCGTCGCGTTCATCTGGTTCTTCGCGATCATCGACGCGGTCCGCCAGGCGAAGGCGATCAACCGCGGCCAGCTCGCGGAGGGCGGATGGGCGGGCGACGCGCAGATCAAGGCCGCCGGCGGCACGGGCGCGCTCACGTGGGGCGTGATCCTGGTCGGACTCGGCGCGCTGTGGCTGATCGACCGCTACGTGGACATCGACTGGTCGTTCATGGGCGAATGGGGCGGGCCGGCCGCGTTCATCCTCCTCGGCCTGATCCTGATCGTGAGCCACGTCCGCAAGCGCCGCCGCGAGAACGAGGCCCATGTCGGGATGCCGCCGCGAAGCTACTAGACGAGGCGGTCTCCGCAAAATGAGAGCCGGGCCCGCGCCCGGCTCTCTCGTTTTCCGTCCCTCTCGTGCGTCATCCCGGGAGCGAAGCGAAGACCGCCCGCCGGGTCTCAGGTCCGCGCCAGCTCCTCCAGGTACTCCACGAACGACATCGCCGCGCCGTCGAAACCCTGCATCTTCGGGTTCGTGGACTCGATGACGTAGAACTCGTCGGGAGCGTGCGCGCCGTTGCCGTGGCCGAGGCCCCAGTGCCCGGCCGCGAGCTTCAGCGGGGCGTCCGTGAACACGTAGCCCGGCCACGATCCGGCGTTGCGCGGCCAGAGGATCGGGTGTATCCCGGCCCGCTCGAGCACGCGCTTCTGCGCCTGGATGATCGGCGCGTCGGCGGGCGTCGCCGTCGGGTTGTATCCGCCCGTCATGTTGACGTCGATGTCGCCGAAGCCCTTCTTCGCGAGGTGCGCCTTCAGGGCCGCGAGTGCCCCGGCCGCCGTCATGTCCGGCACGAGGCGCAGGTCGAGCTTCGCGATGCACTTGTGCGGCAGCACGGTCTTGCCGCCCGGCCCGGTGTATCCGCCGACGAGCCCCTCGATGTTCACGGTCGGGCGCGAGATGAGGTTCTCGAGCGACTGGACCCAGTCCGCGTCGTACGCCCAGTGCGAGACGCCCATCGCCTTCTTGACCATCGCCTCGTCGGAACGCTTCGCGGCCTCGGCGATCATCGCCTTCTCCGCCGCCGAGATCGGCCGCGCCTTGTCGGCGAAGCCCTCGATCGCGGGCGTGTTCCCGTCCGGCCCCACGAGCGTCGCGAGCGCCTGCACCAGGTGGAACGACGGGCTGTCGAGGCGCGCCCGGTTGGCCGAGTGGACGTCCCGCGACGGCCCGCGCCCCCACTTCTCGCCGCTCGAGGTGAGCTCCAGCTCGATGACGCCCTTCGCGCCGAGGCTCACCGTGACCACGCCGTCCTCGTCCTGCTCAGCGGACGGCATGAAGATGCCCGAGCACTTCGACAGCGCCCTCGCGGCCTCCTCGGAGCGGACGACCTGCGGGAAGTGCGGCGAGCCGATCTCCTCCTCTCCCTCCGCGACGAGCACGAGGTTGACCGGGAGCTTGCGGCCCGCGCCGCGGTACGCGTGCAGGGCGGCGAAGAAGGCCGACTCGGGTCCCTTCTGGTTCACGGCGCCGCGGCCGACGACGCACTTACCGAAGCCGGGCTTGTCGACGATCGCGGCCTCGAACGGCGGCGAGCTCCACTCCGACGGATCGGCCTGCTTGACGTCGTACATGAGGTACACGCCGACGGTCTTCGGCGCGCCCGCGTCGAGCGTCGCGAACACGCCCGGCTTCCCGTCCGTCGGCATCTGCACGGCGCGGTCGAAGCCGGCGTCGCGCAGCATCCGGATGAGCAGGTCGGCGCCGTCCGGATAGCCCCGGTTCTCGGCGGCGATCGAGGGCTGCTTGATCCAGTCCTGGAGGCGCTTGACCGCCTCGTCGTGCCGCTTCCCGATCTCCGCGCGGACGGCGGAGAGGTCCGTCTTCGACGCGCCCCTCGCCCCGGAGGGAACGAATGCCGTGGCGGCCGCCCCGGCGGCGACCTGGTGGATGAAGGTCCGACGGTTCATGCGCGTGCTTCTCCTCTCACCTTCTCTTGAAATACCTCTCGAGGTCCTCCTCGGACATGGACAGCACCACGGGGCGCCCGTGCGGGCACGTGAATCGGTCGCGCGTCTTCGACCAGTCGGAGACGAGATGCCGGATCTCCTCCGGCGCGAGGTGGTAGCGGATCGTGACCGCGGAGCGGCAGGCGAGGCCCGCGGCGAGGCGGTCGCGCCGCTGCGTCTCGTCCAGCGATCCGGTCTCGGCGAGCGCGGCGAGCGCCGCGTGCAGCGTCTCGGCGGGCTCGCGCTCGGTCGTCTCGGCGGGCAGCGCCGCGATCGCGTACGAGCGTCCGGACATCGGCTCGACCTCGAAGCCAGCGGCGGAGAGGTCGGCCGAGCGCGCCGCGAGCGTCTCCGCCTCCTCCGGGCTCGCCTCGAACAGCGCGCGCATCAGGAGGCGCTGGGAGAGCTGGCGGCCGGACGCGACGCGGTCGCGGATGCGCTCGAACAGGGTGCGCTCGTGCGCGGCGTGCTGATCGATGACGAGGAGTCCCTCGTCGCCCGACGCGACGATGAAGGACTCGCGGTGCTGCCCGATGGGCACGATCTCCGGCGGCCGCCGCTCCGCGGGCGCGGCCGGCGGCGGCGCCTCGGCCGCGGGCGACGCGACGCCGAGCGGCGCAGACGCTGGCGGCGGCGCGTCGGCCGGCGGCGCGAACGGATCGCGATACGGCGTCGCGCCCTCGGCGAGGATGGAGCCCGACGGCACGGGCCGCAGCCGCCTCTCCTCCTTGCCGGTGAGCAGCGCCGAGTGGAGCGCGTGGTAGACGAGCCGGAACGCCGTCGCGGAATCCGCGAAGCGGACCTGGGTCTTCGCGGGCGACACGTTGACGTCGACGGACCCGGGCTCCGCGGTCAGGAACAAAAAGACGGCGGGATGGCGGTCGACGCGGATCGCGTCCCGCGAGGCCTGGCCGATCGCGCGGGTCAGGGCCCGGTCCTCGACGGGGCGGCCGTTGACGAAGATGTACTGGTAGCGGCGGCTCGGGAACGTCACGGAGCCGCGCGACGCCAGGCCGGCGAGCCGCAGCGGGCCGGACTTCGCCTCGAAGGTCTCGAGCTCGCCGAGCGTGTCGCGGCCGAACACCTGCAGGATCCGGGACGCGCGGTCCACGGCGGCCGGCGCCTCCAGCGTCTCGCGGCCGTTGGACCGCAGCGTGAACGCGACGGACGGGTTCCCGAGCGCCGCCTTCGTGACCGCCGCCGCGACCGCGCGCGCCTCCGCCTCGGGCGACGCGAGGAACTTGCGCCGCGCCGGCGTCTTCGCGAACAGCGACTCGACGAGCACGTCGGTCCCTCGCGGCCGCGGCGCCGGCGACTCCGAGGCCGCGCCGCCGTTGTCGATCGACAGGCGGACCGCCTCGGGCGACGCGCCGTCGGACGTCGTCAGCGTCAGCCTCGAGACGGACGCGATGGACGGCAGCGCCTCGCCGCGGAAGCCGAACGTCGCGACCCGCGCGAGGTCGTCGTCCGACGAGATCTTCGAGGTGGCGTGGCGCTCCAGCGCGAGCCGCGCGTCCTCGGCCGCCATCCCGGAGCCGTCGTCGCGGACGAGGATGCGCTCGACGCCGCCCCCGTCCACCTCGACGTCGATCCGCGAGGCGCCCGCGTCGAGCGCGTTCTCGACGAGCTCCTTGACGGCGGAGGCCGGCCGCTCGACGACCTCGCCGGCGGCAATGCGGTCGATGACCGTGCTCGAGAGGCGTCGGACGCGCGGCATGGCGCGGAGTCTATAGCCGCGCGACGAGGAAGCCCGCGAGCTCGGCTCGCTCGCGACAATCCATTACGAGAGATCGCCGGCGACTCCTCGAAGAGGAGGCGCGATCATGACGAGGAACTTGACACCGGTGCTGGCGCTGTGCGCGCTGGCGTGGCTTCACGGGCGGGCGCTCGGGCAAAACGGTCCCGACAACGACGCGGACGCGCTGCCCGGCTACACGAACAACGTCTTCCACCACGCCGCGGCGGACTCCGTCAACTTGTACAACGGCCAGCTCACGGTGCCGGTCGCGCTGGGACCGAACTATCCTGTCGGCCCGAGCCTGCGGGCGCAGCTCGCGCTGAGCTACAACTCGCACGTCTGGGAGTACGGGCATCCCGGGAGCCCCGACCCGCTGTTCACGTTCACGCCGCTCTCCGGCGATCCGTCGCTCGGCCTCGGCTGGACGCTCACGCTTGGCGCCATCAAGACGTGCCCCGAACCGTGCTTCGTCGGACCGGACGGCTCGCGGCACGTCTTCGACGCCCCGATCAACGCGACGGACTACAAGACGAGCGACGCGACCCCTCTCTACCTGCGCCGCCTCCCCGGCACCCAGGGCTGGCGCATGTGGGACGGCGACGGCAACCGATACGACTTCACGTGGCAGGTCTCGGGCTTCGACGACGATCCGCTCAACTTCACTCGCGACTTCGGCCGCGGCCGCAACGGCTGGTACGTCACGGCCGTGACCGATCCGTTCGGCAACTCGTACGGCGTCGACTACTTCGATACCGCCGCGGACGGGATCGCGTTTCCGTGCTGGGGCTATCTCGACGGGAACTGCGCGGTGCGCGGGCACATGGTCTGCGCGCCGGCAGGCGTGACGAAGACCTGGATCGTCAGGAAGCTGAGGCTGCCCGGCGGCGCCGCGGCGACGGTCCACCTCGACTCGGCCAGCCGCATCGCCTCGATCGACTTCCCCGTGCTGGCCGCGGGATCGCCCGCCTCCGCGACGTGGACACTCTCGTACGACGTCGCCCCCGCCGCGTGGCCGTGCGGCAGCCAGACGACGTCGACGATCCAGGTGACCCGCCTGACGAAGATCTCGCTGCCCGCCGGCATAGCGGGCGCCCCGGCGCACGTCTTCGGCTACGGCTACACCGGGGGCGCCGTCATGACGCATCTCGCGATGCCGACCGGCGGCACGATCGACTATTGCTACTCGCCCTACACGTTCTTCCACGGCCGGATCGCCGCGATGCCGCCCGGCTGCGGCCAGCAGGCGCCTCCTCCCGGCGATCCCGACGCGATCGTCCAGGTCGCGTCGTGCGCGACCCAGGCCGCGGACGACGGCCTGCCGAAGCTGATCCCCGGCCCGTGCAGCCCGAACAGCCCGCCGCGCTGGCTCGACTCGGCGCTCGGAGTCACGCGCCGCACCGAGCGGACCTCGGCGTCCGCGCCGCCGGCCACGACCGTCTACACGCAGTACGCGTTCCCGTGGGGCGAGCGCGGCTCGCCGTCGGACGCCTCCGGCGGCGCGCAGACGCTGACGGTCACGGTCGCTCCGGCCGACGCGGACGGCCACGCCTCGGCGAAGGCGACGCTCTTCTGGTGCGGCCCGAAGGTGCCGTCGGCGGCGTCGTACAACGGAGACCGGGTCGGCGCCGATCTCGAGGAGCGGGTCTTCGACCTCGACCCGAACGCACCCGTGGGTCCCGTCGCGATGCCCGCCTGCGGACCGCTGGCGGCGCCCGAGCAGCCCTTCTGCGCCTCCAAGGCGGTTCGCGTCACGCAACGCACGTACGCGTACGACGTGCCCTCCAGCGAGATCCACAACCGGCGCCTCACCGGCGAGACGACGTGGTACGAGCGGCCGGCGGCCTCCGGCTCGTGCACGGGATGCCCGTACCACTCGGTCGCGTACTCCAACAACGGCGCCGACACCTGGGAGGGCAATGGACGGCACTTCGACGTCGAGGCGCACTCGGGCGGTCTCGGAGGCGACGCGCGAACGACGACGACCGTCTGGTCGCCGGCCGGCTGGGCGTCGGGCCCGATCGACTCCGGGGCGGTCCTGCCGAACCTCGCGAGCCGGAAGACCGCCGCACAGGGCTCGTCGGTCCGAGACGAATACTTCGAGAACGACGCCACCACCGGTTTCCTGCGCGGCTCATTCACCTGGGACGCGTCGCGCCAGACCGCCGTCGTCGGATGCCGGTTCGTCGACGGTGACGGCGATGCGGGCAAGGAGTTCACCCGGACGCTGTCGGGATTTCCGTCGACGACGTACTGCGCCGACACCGGCTTCCCCGCGACGGTCGGCAAGGACGGCGATACGTTCGGCAAGGTCTCCACGTATCAGAACGGCGAGCTGCTCACCTCCCGGTGGGTCAACGGCGCGGTCGGGACGCCGACGTTTCTCGTCCACGACGTGACGCGCGACGGGACCACCGGATGGATCACGGCGTCGCGCACGCCGGACGGCCTCGCGACGGGCTATCTCTACGACGCGCTCGGGCGCGTGATGCTCCTCGACCCGCCCGGAACGCCGCCGGCGGCCGGCGCGGAGCTCTCGACGTTCGTCTGCTACGAGAGCCCGACCGCGACGACGGCCTACCGCGCCTCCTCCGCCCAGGCGTGTCCGGTCGCGCCGACCAATGCGTCCGTCTCCACGTGGGCGCACTACGACTACGACGGCCTCGGGCGCCGGATCCGCGAGCGGCGGAGGCTGCCCGGCGCGCAGGTCTCGAAGCGGTTTACGCTCTACGACGGCCCGGGCCGGGCCTACTTCGAGTCGGAATGGGTGACCGACGGAACCGGCGAGACGATCTCGCGGAATCTGTCCACGGCGTGCGTGTTCGCGTCGAACGCGCTGTACCCCACGGCGCGCGCCTCGGCGGCGCCGGGCACGTTGCGCCTCTGCTATGACCCGTTCGGGAGGCCGCAGCAGATCGTCGGCTCGAAGCACTCGAGTCTCGCGACCGTGGACCGGTCCGACGGCGCGCATCCCTACAGCGACGTCTCCGAGAAGACGAAGACCTATTGCGTCAACGCGCCGTTCCAGGACCTGCAGCAGGCGACCTGCGGCTCCGGCGGCCTGAAGCCGGAGATCACGACCCGCAGGGACGCGTTCGGCCGCGTCGTCCGGGTCACCGAGCCGACCGGCGACGACTCCGTCTACGGCTGGGACGTTCACGGCTCGCTCGCGTCGGTCGCGCAGGGCGCGCAGACGCGCTCGTTCCAGCGCGACGGCGCGGGGCGGCTCCGCGTCGAGTCGACGCCGGAGGCGAGCACCGCGACGCACGACGTCATCGGCAGCATCGGCAACGTCCGGCAGGAAACGCGCGGCGGCGTGGTCGTGACCCGCGACTTCGACTTCGCGGGCCGGCCGACGCGCGTCGGAGCGGACGATTCGACCTACGTCGTCCAGTGCTGGGACGGCGCGGCCGTCTGCGCGGACGGCAGCCCCGGCTTCGCGGGCGGCGCCTATCCCGCGGGGAAGCTCACGCGCCGTTACGGCTTCAATCGCATACCGACGATCGGCCCGTCCGGCGACGAGCAGTTCGAGTACAGCGGCGCGGGCGGGCGCGTCTCGCGGCTCGTGACCGCTCTCGGAAACGGCGATCTCGCCGCGACCGCGTCGGAGTCGTGGACCTACGACAACCTCGGCCTGGCCGTCTCGCACGACCATCCCCGGGTCTCGGGCGGCTTCCC
>DATBBK010000305.1:0-6357 GCA_036271035.1 Thermoanaerobaculia bacterium
CCCGCCTCGGCTTCGAGCGGTTCGACGAGCGCGACGGTTTGACGAGCCTGAGGATCGCCTCGCTCTTCGAGAACCGTGACGGCGAGGTCTGCAATTTCGCCAACGCGCAGAGAGCCGACCAGTACGACGACGGCTTCCTTCAGTGCTACGACGGCCGGCGCTTCCGCACGCGGAAACTCCGGCTCCCGCCGGGCACCAAGCTCGGCTGGGGCTGGGCCCAGGTGTCGTTTCAGGACTCGCGCGGCGAATGGTGGGTGCCCACGCTGTCGGGCCTCTTCCGCTTTCCTGCCGTGCCGTTCGACGCGCTCGACGAGACGGCTCCGATTCGCGTTTACACGAAGCGGGACGGTCTTCCCGACGATCAGGTCTATCGCGTGTTCGAGGATCGCCGCGGAGATCTCTGGATCGGATTCATCGACGGCAGAGACAGACTGGCGCGTTGGGAGCGCGCCTCGGGCGCGATCCGGACGTTCGGGCCCGCCGACGGCGTCGCCGACCGCGAGCCGATGGCCTTCGCCGAGGACGCATCCGCATCGGTGTGGATCGGCTTCCGGGGCGGCGGCCTCGCGCGCTGGCGCGACGGGCGGATCGCGTGGTTCGACGGCCGCGACGGCCTGCCGGGTGGATCGATCCGCGCGCTCTACCGGGACGGCGAGGGCCGGCTCTGGATCGGGAGCAGCAGCGACGGCCTCGCGCGCATCGACCGGCCGGGCGATCCGACGCCCCGCTTCGCGAGACTCGGCGTCGCGGACGGGCTCTCGAGCGCGAGCATCTCGACCATCGTGCAGGATCGCTTCGGCCGGATCTACGCCGGCACCGAGAGGTGGCTCGATCGGATCGAGCCCGCGACCGGAAACGTCCAGCACTTCACCGCGGACGACGGCCTCGCGCACGGCGTCGTCCAGTCGTCCCTGCGCGATCGCGCCGGGACCTTGTGGTTCGGCTCCTTCGAGGGACTCTCGCGGCTCCGGCCGGCCCCGGAGGCAGGCCGGTCGCCGCCGCCCGTCCGGATCCTCCGCGCGCTCGTCAACGGAGTGCGTCAGCCGCTCTCGGACATCGGCGCGACCGACGTCGGGCTCCGAACCCGGCTGCCGGAGCCGGCCTCGGTTCAGATCGACTTCGTCGCTCTCGATTTCGCTCCGGGAGGGCGGCCGCGCTACGAGTACCGGATGGACGGGATCGATCGGAGTTGGAGCGCGCCGGCGGAGCAGCGTTCGGTCGTCTACGCACGGCTGCCCGCGGGCGGCTATCGATTCCGGGTCCGAGCGGTTTCCAACGACGGATCCATCGGAACGGACGAGGCCGAGGTGCGGTTCGCGGTGCTGCCGTCTTTCTGGAAGCGGCGGGAGGTGATCGCCGCGCTGGCCCTGGCCGCCGTCGCGATCGCGCTCGCGCTGCATCGCGTCCGACTGAAAAGCGCCCTCGCCGTCGAGCGCGTCCGCTCGCGCGTCGCCCGCGATCTGCACGACGACGTCGGCGCCGGCCTGTCCGAGATCGCGATCCTGTCGGAGGTCGCGGCGCAGAACGCCGCGCGGAACGAGGTCGCGGCGCAGAACGCCGCGCGGAACGGGGTCGCGGCGCAGGACGAGGGTCGGCCGCTCCGGTCCGACACGGCGCTCCACGAGATCGGCGACTCCGCGCGACGCCTCGTCGACGCGATGAGCGACATCGTCTGGTCGACGGACCCGCGCCAGGACGACGCCGCGAGCCTCGTCGCGCGGATCCGGCACTTCGCCGCCAACACGCTCGACGGCCGGCGTATCGCTTGGACGCTCGACGTGCCGCCGCAGTTCGAGGACCGTCCGCTCGACGCGGAGACGCGCCGCCAGCTCCTCCTGATCGTCAAGGAGGCCCTCACCAACGTCGCGCGCCACTCCGGATGCAGCCGGGTGAGCGTCCGCATCGCGCCCGCGTCGCGGGACGTCGCGATCGAGATCGCGGACGACGGGCGCGGCTTCGCGCCATCCGACGGCAACGGCGCCGGCGGGCACGGGCTCGCCAACATGCGGTCGCGCGCCGAGTCGCTGGGCGGAAGCCTCCGGGTCGAGTCGGTCCCGGCGGCGGGTACGAGAGTCCTCCTCCGTGTCCCGCTCGGCGGCGGCTCGCGGCGAAGGCCGTCCGCATGACCGTGCGGTTGGCGGACGGAGGCCGCGGGGAGACGATCGGCGACGACATGCGTGACGGCTCGATCCGCGTGGCGCTCGTCGAGGACAAGCGCGTCATCCGCGAGGGACTCGGCGAGATCCTCGGCCGCTCGGCCGGGATCGCGTGCGTCGGGACCTACGCGTCGGTCGAGCAGGCACTCCCGGGCCTCGAGCAGGCTCCGTGCGACGTCCTCCTCCTCGACATCCACCTGCCGGGGATGTCCGGCGTGGACGGCGTGCGCGCCGTGCTGGATCGATTCCCGCGGACGAGGATCCTGATGCTCACGGTGTACGAGGAGGAGGAGAAGGTCTTCGACTCGATCCGCAACGGCGCCTCCGGCTACCTCCTCAAGAAGACGCCTCCCGGGCAGATCGTCGTCGCGGTCCGCCAGGCGATCGAGGGCGGCTCGCCGCTATCCCCCGAGGTCGCGCGCCGGATGGTCGAGCACTTCCGGCGTTCGAGCGCTCCCGCGCGGCCCGACACCGGGCTGACGGAGCAGGAGCGCGAGCTGCTCAGGCTCCTCGCGGAGGGCCACAGCTATGCGGCGGCCGGCGAGCGGCTGGGCGTCTCGATCAACACGGTCCGCGACCACGTGCGCAGCCTCTACGACAAGCTCCAGGTCCACTCCAAGTCGCAGGCCGTGTCGGCCGGGCTGCGGCGGGGGCACATCTCGTAGAGGACGGGTCCGGGACCGGATCTCTCAGCGAAAACCCAGGACTTTCCAAGGACCGCGTCCGCCGCCGCATGGCCATGCTATGCCGCGGCTCGGTCCGTGCCCGTAGATTCACCGCCGAACCGCATCCGCGGAGACACGAACATGAAAACGGGGACTGCTCTCGCCGCGCTGCTCCTCTCCGCCGCGTCCGCGCGTGCTGCAACCTTCAGCGTGACCAACACGAACGACTCGGGCGCGGGCTCGCTTCGCCAGGCGATCGCCGATGCGAACGGCAGCGCCGGGCCTCACACGATCGACTTCAATATCCCCGGCGGGGATCCCGGGTGCGACGGAAACGGCGTCTGCACGATCGCACCGACATCCTTCATGGGCAACATCAATCAGACCGTTCTGATCGACGGCTACTCGCAGCCCGGTGCCGCGGTCAACACGAACCCGCCGACCCAGGGGACCAACGCGGTGCTGAAGATCTTGCTCTCGGCGGCCAACGTGTCCAATCAGACCTGCTTCGCCATCACCGGGACCACGACGGTGCGCGGGATCGTCTTCTCGGGCTTCTGGAACTACGCGGTCGATTCCGTCAACGGCACCGGCACGCGCGTCAGCGGGTGCTTCTTCGGCATCGAGGCGGACGGCCTGACGCCCAACCAGTGCAACACCTGCCTGACCGCTCTCGTCGACGACGGTATGGTGATCGGAGGACCCGATCCGGCGGACCGCAACCTGTTCGGGTCCGCCAACAACATTCTCATCTTCCTCGACCAGGCCGTGACCAACGGCGTCGTCCGGAACAACCTCATCGGAACCGACCGCACCGGCACGATGGCTCTCGAGAACTTGGTCGGCGTCTCGGTCAGTGTCGGAAATTCCGTCACCGACAACGTGCTCGCCGGTCTCTCCGGAGTTCGGATCCAGGGAGTGGGAGCCATGACCGTCCAGGGGAACAAGGTCGGGACCGACCCTTCCGGGGCCCTGACGATTCCGGCCGGCGCAATCGGGATCTATGCGATCAATTCCGGCATCGTCGGCGGCGCGGGGGCCGGCGAGGGCAACATCGTGAGCGGCGCGGCGACCGGGATCCGACTCGCCCAGGGAGGCGAGGGAAACCTCGTCCGTGGCAACTCCGTCTTCGGGAACACGGGGATCGGCATCGACGCGGGCCCGGACGGCGGAACGCCGAACGATGCCGGGGACGCCGACACCACGCAGAACTTCCCCGTCCTGAAGTCCGTGACCACCGGGGCCTCGACGCACATCGTCGCCGTCCTCCACTCGGCCCCTTCGAAGACGTTCGACATCGACTTCTTCGCGAGCCCGGCCTGTTCGAACTTCCCGCGCGAGCTCGTCGAGGGACAGGTCTTCCTCGGGACCACGACCGCCACGACGAGCGGCAGCGGCCTGGCGAACATCGACGTGACACTCCCCGTTGCGACCGAGACAGGCGCGCGCATCTCGATGACCGCTACCGACCAGGTCGGCGGGAGCACATCCGAGTTCTCGCAGCGCCTGCCCTTCTCGGTCACGCCGCCGTCGGGCCCGACCAACGTCGGGATTCCCATCCTGATCGCCGGCACCGATTTCGCCGCCGGCGCGACCGTGACGATCGGAGGCCTTCCGGCGACGGGCGTGAGCGTCACCGACAGCAACACGATCACCGCGACCTCGCCGGTGCTGACACCCGGGACGGTCAACGACCTCGTCGTGGCGAACACGGACGGCACTTCGGGGACGCTCGTCAAGGGCTGGGTCGCGGACTTCCTCGACGTCGACTCGGGCAACCAGTTCCACTCGTTCGTCACGACGCTCGTCTCCAACGCGATCACCGTGGGCGTCGGGGGCGGCAACTACGGCGTTGATGCTCCGACTCTGCGCCAGCAGATGGCGGTCTTCCTGCTCAAGGCCAAACACGGCCTCTGCTACACGCCGCCCGCCTGCTCCGGCGTATTCGCCGACGTGCCATGCTCCTCCAACTTCGCCCCCTGGATCGAACAAATGGCCGCCGAGGGCATCACGGGCGGCTGCGGCAACGGCAACTTCTGCCCGACGGCGCCGGTGCGCCGCGATCAGATGGCGGTCTTCCTGCTGAAGGGCGAGCACGGCTCGTCATACGCGCCGCCCGCCTGCGCGGGCATCTTCGGCGACGTGCCCTGTCCCTCCACGTTCGCGAACTGGATCGAGCAGCTCGCCGCCGAGAGCATCACCGGGGGCTGCGGGGGCGGGAACTACTGCCCGTCTTCGAACAACACGCGCGGCCAGATGGCCGTCTTCATCACGAAGACTTTTCACCTGCAGTAGTCGGGCCGAAATCCTCATTCGCCGGTGCTAGCGTCGAGGTCCTGACCGTCAGTTCTTCAGAGGTGGTGAAGCGATGAGCGACGCGAAGCGGGTCAGCTCGAAATCGAATCTCCGGGCGCGGCGGGCGGCCCGGGTCTGCACGGTCCTGATCCTGTCCGGCGCGGCGGCCCTGACCGCCGCGACCTTCACCGTCACCAACACGAACGACACCGGAGCGGGCTCGTTCCGGCAAGCGCTCACCGACGCGAACACGAACGCCGGCGCCGACACGATCCACTTCAACATCCCGGGATCCGATCCGAACTGCGATGCGGGAGGCGTCTGCACCATCACGCCGGCGTCGAGCCTGCCGCTCATCGGCGATGCCCTGACCATCGACGGATACACACAGCCCGGAGCCGCGGTCAACACGTCCGCGATCGGAACGAACGCCGTGCTCAAGATCGTCGTGTCGGGCGTCAGCGCCGGCTTCTCGGGCATCGCCCTCGGCGCCAACTCGATCACGATCCGAGGACTGGTGATCGGAGGCTTCCTCGACGGAATCAGCGGCGGCTTCGTGACCGACATTCACATCGTCGGCAACTTCATCGGTATCAACGCAGGCGGCAACGCGGCGTTTCCGAACGGCCGCAACGGGATCTATTTCGCCCCAGTCGACGCCACGACGATCGGCGGCACCGCGCTCGCCGACCGCAACGTCGTATCCGGAAACGGAAACATCGGCATGGCCGTCAGTCTGGGAAGTCTCACGGGATCCATCGTCATCCAGGGGAACCTGATCGGGACCAACGCCGCGGGAAATGCGGCGATCCCGAACGGATCGGACGGAGTGACGACCGATACCAACGGGCTCGGCGGCACGTTCACGATCGGCGGCTCGGCGCCTCACGCCGCCAACGTCGTCTCCGGCAACATGGCACGAGGTCTCTTCGTCGGCGGCTTCGGGAGCGGGACCGCCTTCACCGTGCAGGGCAATCTCATCGGCACCGACGCGACCGGGACACTGCCGATTCCGAACGGCAACATCGGGATTCGCGGCGTCGTGAACGGCGCGGCCATCGGCGGGACGGGCGCCGGGGAAGGCAACGTCATCGCTTTCAACGGCGGCGGCGGCGTCACCGTAGACGGAGGGAGCTACATCGGCGTTACGGTCCGCGGCAACTCGATCCACGACAACGGATTCGGGCAGCTCGGCCCACACGGCGTCGGGCTCGATCTGAGCACCAACGTCGGCGGGGACG
>DATBBK010000306.1:0-6799 GCA_036271035.1 Thermoanaerobaculia bacterium
GGTCCATCCGGTGGATCCAGTAGACGGGCCAGAGAAGACCGGCGGCCGTGCCGCGGTTGGACGGCTGCAGCAGGACGCGCACGTCCGTGTCGCGCACGTCCGACGCGAGATACGAGGCGTGGCGGCCGAGACCCGAGACGACGGTGCGAGACTCGGGGATCCGAAGCCGCGTCCGGGCCAGCGTCTGCTGCAGGAGCGACCGTGATCCCATCAGCGGCGCGAACTGCTTGGGCCGCGCGTCGTGGCACACGCGCTCGACGAGCGGCTGCAGCCGATTCCCTTCCCCACCCGCCAGCACGACGGACCAGTGTCGAAGGACTTCCCGGGTCGGCATTTCTGTCGCAGAAAAAGATGCAAGACGTCTGCCACGGTCTTCGTTTCCGACCCCGCGGGCATTGCGATTGCTTTGTGACTCTCGAGCCATGGAAGCCGATCCCACGTCATCCGCCGCGGCGCTCGAGGCCGCTTCGGCCGGTCCATCGGGACCCGTGGCGCCCCCGGGAAGCAAGGTCGCGCGCCTGCTCGCGCACGGCTATCTGCGAAGCCGCGCCGGCAAGGGGCACTTTCGCTACGCGACGGCGGCCGGCGACCGCCCGCCCGCCGAGGACCTCGAGCGGATCCGCCGTCTCGCGCTTCCTCCCGCGTGGACCGACGTCGCCATCGCGCGCGGGGCCGGCGCGCGGCTGCAGGCCGTCGGCCGCGACGCGGCGGGACGGTGGCAGTACCGCTACTCGGCCGCTCATGTCCGCGCGCGCGAGGAGAAGAAGGGCGAACGTCTCGCCGCGTTCATCCGGGCGATGCCCGCGCTGCGCGCCCGGATCGAGAGCGGGCTCGACGCGCCGCCGCTCTCGCGCGAGCAGGTGATGTCCGCGATGCTTCGTATCCTCTGCGTCAGCTTCGTGCGGCCCGGGAGCCAGCAGTACGCGGAGCAGAACGGATCGTTCGGCCTCGCGACGCTGCGTCGGACACACGTGTCGGTGACGGGCGCGACGATCACGCTGAGCTTTCCGGGGAAGGCGCAGAAGCTTCAGCATCGCCGATTCGTGGACCGGCGCGTCGCCCCCGTCATTCGCCAGCTGATCGCGCTGCGCGGCCGTCAGGTCTTCCAGTACCGCGACGCGGAGGGCGCGATCCGCCAGGTGCGCCGGCGCGACATCAACGCCTACATTCGTGAGGTCATGGGACAGCGATTCACCGCGAAGGACTTCCGCACGTGGGCGGGGACCGTGCTCTGCGCGGCGCGCCTCGTCGAGGCGGCGCCCTCAGCGGAGGCGACGCCGACCGAGAGGAAGCGCATCCTCGCGGCGTGCCTGCGCGACGTCGCGGGCTCTCTCGGAAACACGCCCGCCGTGTGCCGCGCGTCCTACGTGAACCCTCGCATCGTGTCCGCCTTCGAGGCGCGCGCGCTGCCCGAGAGGCTTCCGCCCTTCGATCTGGCTCGCATCACGCGGCAGCGAGGCCTGTCGGCGGCGGAGCGCGCGGTCCTCGGGCTCGTGACGGCGCAGAGGAAACGCATTAGCCGCAGCTAATAGGTTTCGCCCTTTCGGTGGCGCCAGTCTCCGGACAAAAGAAAAACCGGGCGGCGCATCATGCGGCCGCCCGGCGTCACGCAGCGTTTCGCGTTTCGCGGATCGCTTCGCGGGCCTACGGATTCGGCGTCGGGGTCAGCGTCCCCATGCTCGGCGCCCCGCCGGCAGGCGTCGCTTCCGGCGTCACCGCCGTCTCGCGCGTGGTCTCCGTGCTCGTCGTGGTGGTCGACGTTTCTTTCTGCTTGCAGCCGAGGCTCAGGGCCGCGACCGACGCAACGACGAAAGCGCCCAGGGCAAGAATCCTCTTCATGTCGATGTCCTCCTCAAAAAGCAGCCCCCCGGGGCCGCGGTGAGCCGAAGTGCAAGAAGCATTCCCGTGACGGCATCCTGGCGGCGGTCCGAGGCGGCCGAGACCCACCGAAGTGGCCGTCCGGACGGCATTTACGCGCGCCCGGACGGCCTTCGGAAGAATCCCTACTCCTGATCCGGCCGCTCCTCGTTGCCCTGCTCATCCGAGCCGGTCTTGGAGCCGCGGCGCGACGAGCCCGTCTCGGAACGCGAGTCCGACCCGCTCCGTCCGCGCTCATTCTCCGACTGATCGCGATCCTTCGAGCGGGACGACTCCGAGCCGGACTCCGACCCGGACTGCCCCGACGGATTCCGATCCTGCGAACCCGGCATCCGCTTGGCTTCGTCGTCACGTCCGCCGCTCTGACTCGAGTTGCGCGTGCTCTCTCGATTGCGATTCTCGTTCGCCATGGAAGTCTCCTGAGTTTGGTTGCCGTCGCGGGCCGAATTGCCCGCCGCGACTGGAGTTGCAGAAAGCGTGCCGCGGACGCGCGTGGCAACGCAATTGCAGCTTTTTCACACGCGGGAGGCGGCCATGGCCTGTGAGCACGAGAATTGCCGCTGCGACGAAACGCCGGTCGAGCAGGCGGGCAAGAGCTTCTGCAGCGAGAACTGCGCGGAGGCCGACGGAGACAGCGAGCGCGGAACGCGCTGCGCGTGCGGACACGCCGATTGCGCGGCGCTCTAGAGGCGCGCGGCTTGCGGCTCGATGACGGAGGAATGAAACCATGCGACCGATCTGGTCCGGTCACATCAGCTTCGGGCTGATCTCGATTCCGATCTCGATTTACTCCGCCGTGGAGGCGTCGGAGCGCGTGTCGTTCCGACTCCTGCATCGCAAGGATCATGCGCCGATCAAGTTCAAGAAGTTCTGCTCGAAGGAGGACGTCGAGGTCCCGAACGACGAGATCGTGCGCGGCTACGACGTCGGCGGCAAGGAATACAGCGTCGTCGAGAAGGAAGAGCTCGACAAGATCGAAGAGGAGGAGGGCGGCACGACGGGCGAGATGGAGGTTCTCCAGTTCATCGAGTTCGGCGAGCTCAATCCGCTCTCGTTCGACAGCCCGTACTACACCGCTCCGCGCAAGGGCGGCGAGCGCGCCTACGCCGTGCTGCGCGAGGCGCTCAACGACGCGCACAAGGTCGGGATCGTGCGCTTCCAGCTCAGGAAGCATCCCCGACTCGGCGCGCTCATCGCCGGACCCACCGCGATCGCGGTCGAGTCGCTCCTGCCCTACGAGGAGCTCCGCGCGCCGACCGGTCTCTCGCTCCCGTCGACGAAGCCGAAGCCCGGCGAGGTGAAGATGGCGGAGATGCTGATCGGCCAGATGACGGCGGATGGTTGGGACCCGACCGAGCACCCCAACACGCTGCGCAGTGGTCTGAAGAAGCTGCTCTCCTCGCGGCGCCGCTTCCAGCTCGAGAAGGGTGGCGAGAGGCCAGCCGAGCGCGAGAACGTGGTCGACCTCATGGAGGCGCTCAAGCGGAGCGTCGGCGAGGCCCGGTCCAGGCCGAAGCGCGCGTCGGCGCGCAAGCGCGGCGCGGCGTAGTCGGCCGCGGCGCGCGACGGAAGACCGGCGCGAAGACGCCGCAGCCTGGGGCCGGGCGCTCGTCAGGGATTCCCGGAGACGCGACAAGTCGTTACAACGAAGGTGCTTCGCCCGCGAATGGCCCGACATTCAGGTCGCGGCACCCTCCTTGCAATAGTCTTGGGTCGGCGGCGGCAATAGGCCGGCGTTTCATAAACCACATAAAGGAGGGAAACCATGAATCGTATGCGGACGTTAATCGCCGCGGTTGCGGTCGTGGCGACGGCGACGGTGGGCCTTGCTCAAAACGCCGACAAGAATTCCGCGGGTCCGACGAAGAACGACTATCGCCTCCGGGTCGTCGAGCCCCGCGAGGGTGCGACCGTGACGGGAGGCACCGTGCGGGTCGTCGTCGACACGCGAATCCCGGCGGAAGTCGGAGACGAGAAGCGCGACGTGAACTCGATGCCGCGTCCGCGGATCGACGTGTTCGTCGACAACACGAACGTCGGCACGCTCGAGGCGGATCAGAACGTCCTCGAGGTTCCGAACGTGAACACGGGCGCGCACAAGCTCGTGCTCGTCGCGAAGAACCAGAGCAGCGAGATCATCGACCGCAAGGAGATCAACTTCAGCTCGACCGAGGCGGTCGCGTCCGCGACGACGTCGAACACGTCGGCGACGACCAGCTCGACGAACACCTATACCGCTCCGCCGCCGGCCCCGGCTCCGGCTCCGCCGCCGCCCGCGCCGGCGTCGACCTACACGGCGCCCAGCACTGCGCCCAGCTCGACCTACACGGCTCCGAGCACGACGTACCAGGCTCCGCCGCCGGCGCGCTCGACTCGCAAGACGCTCCCCAAGACCGGGACGTCCGACGGGCTCGTGGCGATCAGCGGACTCGGCCTGCTCGCCGCCGGTTACGCCCTGCGTCGCCGCCTCTCGTAGAACCCACTCGAACACGTATGCGGCCGGAGGCGATTCGATCCCTCCGGCCGCAGTTGCGTTTGTTCGTCGACGCTCTCCCTCGGACGCGGCGAAGCGGACGGTTCTTGCTGCCGGGCTCACGGCCTGCTGCGCATTCCCAAAGCTCGCCACGTTGCCGGAACCGGTGCCGACGCTACTTGCGGCCTTTCGGCCGCGCCTTCGGCCTCCACGTCGGCGACGGCGGCGCGACGAGCTGCCGCACGATCAGCCGGAGTCCTTTGAGGTCGTGGCCGAGTGCGACGGCCGCGTGGCGTCCGCCGAGGGGGTCGATCGCGCGCGACGCTCCCGAGAGCTCCTTCACGGCGAGGTGAAGCTCCGCGACGGCGGAGCGGCCCGGCGCGCGCCGGAGGACGACGAAGAAGGCCGGGCCGCCCAGCACGATCTCGCGCCGGCGCCGCCGCAGGACGGAGAGCCCCAGCGCGTGACGCCAGCGCCGCGACTCGGAGTCCGGGTCCTCGACCTCGAGCACGACTCCGTGCACGCCGAGTACTTCGCGGATTTTCATGCGAAGAGCTCGCGGCCACGCGCCCAGAGATCGGCCAGACCGGCGTACCGCCGCTCGGCACGCGCGAGCGTGCGAGCAGGAAAACCGCCTGACTCGAGCGCGAAACAGGGAACGCCGATCTGGTGAGCCGCGGCGATGTCGTACGGAGTGTCGCCGATCGCGACGGGATGCGCGCGCGCGAGCCGGAACCGGGCGATGGCGACCGAGAACACGTCGTCGAACGGCTTGGCCTTCTCGACGTCGTCCGCGCTCGTGAAGCCCGTGACGACGCCGTCGAGCCGCAGCGCCTTCAGCGATCGCTCCACGACGACTCGATCCGCGGAGCTCGCGAGGACGACGGCGATGCCGGCGCGCCGCATCGCGCGCACGGCCGCGGCGGCGCCCGGAAAGCCCCGCACCTCGGCGTCGAAGCGCTCGAGGTAGAGCCGGGTTTGCGTGCGGCCGAGAGCGTCGCCGAGGAAGTGGAGCTCGGCGGGCGTGACGAAGTCGCGGAGCAGCTCCGGGCCCCCCTCGCCGATGTTGCGGCGGATCCGGTTCGCGGAGACGCGATGGCCGAACAGGGCCAGTGCGCGGCTCCACGCCTGCGCGTGCGCGTCGTTCGAGTCGACGAGGCAGCCGTCGAGGTCGAGAAGGACCGCCCCGAATCGTCTGGCTGGAAAAAAGCCCCGGGGGCGTCTCGCGTCCCCGGGGCTCGAAGTTCGCTTCGACCGAAGCGTCAAACGGCTCGACGGCCCGAAACGAGGTTGATGATCAGGATCACGACCGCGATGACCAGCAGGACGTGGACGAATCCACCCAGGGTGTATCCCGACACGAGGCCGAGGAGCCAGAGGACCAGGAGTATGACGAAGATGGTCCAAAGCATTTGTAGTCCTTCCTTTCCGGGGCGCTCGCGAATCGGCCCCCGGGAGCGGCTAGAGCGAGATCCGTGCCAGTGGGAAACCGTACGGCACGCTCGTCGGCGCGGAGGACGAGCCCGCAAGTCCACGGCGACTAAGTCGCATACGGAAAGCAGTCCGCAAGTCGGGCCTGTGCTCAGATGGGCGGTGCGGCGCCCGTGGCGTAGCTCCGGAGGACCGGCTCGTAAGTCCCGCGGCGACTAAGTCGCTTATGAAACGCAGCAGCCCGCGAGTTCGGCCTGCGCGCTTCGAGTCCGGCATCCGGTCGACCGCAGTCTGGCGTCCGGAGCGGCGCGGCGATTTCGCCTAGCCCCTCTTTCGCGCCGCCGCTTTTTTTACGGGCTTCGCCGGAGTCGGCCGCGCCGCGGGCGCCGCCTTCGGACGGCCGGCGGGAAGCAGGTCCTCGACGACCTGCGGCTGGATGGTGTCGCCCTCGCACATCACGTACGCCCGGTGGACGACGTTGCGCAGCTCGCGGACGTTGCCCGGCCAGTCGTAGGTCTCGAGCATCTCCAGCGCGGCGGGATCCCAGCCCCCGACGCCCTCCCGCTCCTGTTCCTCGATCTGCTTGCGGAAGTGCTCCGCGAGCAGCGAGATGTCCTCCGGCCGCTCCGCGAGCCGCGGCAGCGCGATCGGAAACACGTTGAGCCTGTAATAGAGGTCCTCGCGGAGCTTGCCCTCCTTGATCGCCTCCTCCGGGTCGCGGTTGGTCGCCGAGACCAGACGCACGTCGACGCGCAGCTCCTGCGTCGAGCCGACGCGCCGCAGCGTCCTGGCCTCCAGGACGCGCAGCAGCTTCACCTGCAGCTCCGAACCCATCTCCGTGATCTCGTCGAGGAACAGCGTGCCGCCGTTGGCCTCCTCGAAGTAGCCGATCCGCTTCTTGTCCGCGCCCGTGAAGGAGCCCCTCTCGTGGCCGAAGAGCTCACTCTCGATGAGCGTCGGCGAGATCGCGCCGCAGTTGAACGCGACGAACGGCATCGCCGACCGCCGCGAGAGGCG